>JABUSQ010000056.1 GCA_021442665.1 Oscillospiraceae bacterium | reverse complement strand
TCGAACTCGCTACCTCCACCTTGGCAAGGTGGCGCTCTACCGGATGAGCTATGCCCGCAAATGGTGCCTCCGGTCGGAGTTGAACCAACGACACGTGGATTTTCAGTCCACTGCTCTACCAACTGAGCTACAGAGGCAAATTAAATTTTCGCTGTGTGGTGGGAACTATTGGACTCGAACCAATGACCCCCTGCTTGTAAGGCAGGTGCTCTAACCAGCTGAGCTAAGCTCCCGCATCAGCTTGTTTATTATACAAAACCAATGCGGGATTGTCAACAGCTATTTTTCGTTTTTTTATCTTTTTTTCACTCATCCAGAAGATCCTGCAGGTCAGCGGGGCTGAATTTATAGACAGCGTCGCAGAACTGACAGCTGACCTCCGTGCAGCTGCCCTCGGCGATCATGCTCATGAGCTCATCCCTGCCCACACCCATGACAGCCTCCGCCACACGCTCACGGCTGCAGGAGCAGCGGTAGCTCACCGCGTCCTCGCCCACAAAATGATAAGGGAGACCCTTAAGCACCTGAGCGAAGACCTCCTCAAGACCGTCCTCATCCAGAATGGTGGTTAGCTGGTCCATGAGGAAAATGTTGTCCTCCAGCGTATCGATGAGAGCCTCGGGAGCGCCGGGCATGAGCTGCACGATGAAGCCGCCGGCGGCCTTCACGGAGCGGTCAACGTCGATGAGCACGCCCAGACCGCAGGCGGAGGGTATCTGCTCACTCTCCAGCATATAGGCTGTGATATCCTCGGCTATCTCGCCGGAGACCAGCTCGGTGGAGCCGATGTAGGGCTCCCTCAGTCCGATATCACGGCTGACGGTGACCATGCCGCTTTTGCCCACGGCCCCGCCCACGTCAAGCTTGCCGTCGGGACGGAGGGGAAGCTCCACGGAGGGGTCTGTGACATAGCCCCGGACATTGCCCGAGGAGTCGGACACGGCGATGACGCTGCCGATGGGACCGCCGCCGTTGACTCTTACGGTGAGAGAGCCGTTCTCCTCCTTGAGAAGATTGCCCAGAATGGAGGCGGCACAGAGCGTGCGCCCCAGAGCCGCGGCGGCGGTGGGGGTGCAGCCGTGTATCTCATTTGCCCGCTGCACCGTGTCCCGGGCGGTGACCGCTGACATTTTTACGAAGCCGTCGCCGGCTGTGGCTCTTAATATCCTGTCCATAGTAAACCTCAGTAAACGGCGTTTCTTTTTGCCGTCATAAAAATTCTGCCCGCCTCGGCCTGGGGGCAGTCGTATATAATGCGCACGTTTTCAAAGCCCTGCTCCTCCAGAAGTGACCTCAGCAGCTCCGGGGAGTGGGCGTATTCGATGTGCTCCTCGCTCTCTCTGCGCCAGAGCCTGCCCTGACGGGAGAAAATATCCATGCCGTAGCAGATGCAGTTTTCCTCCTCGTCGAAATCCGCACGCCACAGACAGAGCATATCACGGCTCTCATCCACGAAGACCTCGCCGTCGATGCTTCTGAACCAGTCGGGGCTTTTAATGTCGAATATCACCAGCCCCTGCGGGCGCACGAAAAGACGCAGCCTGCGGAAGACCTCCGGCAGCTCCTCGGGAGGGATATAGTCCATGCCGTCAAGCGAGCATACGGCGGCGTCCACGGTGCCGTAAAGGTCAAGCTCCGCAGCCTCCTGACACAGAAACAGCGGAGAGGCGGCGGAGGAAGCCTTCGCCGACGCCTGCATCAGCATATCCGGGGACGCGTCCGCGCCTATCATATCATAGCCCCGCTCCGCCAGCAGCCAGGTGAGGGTGCCGGTGCCGCAGCACAGATCCAGCAGGGCTTTAAACTCTCCGCCGTCGGCGGCAAACTCCCGCTCGTAGAAGTCCGCAAACTCACCGTAGGGTACGTCGGCGGTGAGCCTGTCGTACCAGCCGGCAAGAGGGCCGTAGGAGGCGCTCATTTATCGTCCTGCTCCGCCAGACGGCCGAAAACCACACCGTAGCCGTCCTTGCCGTACTGCAGGGAACGGTTGACACGGCTGATGGTGGCGCTGGAGGCGCCGGTCTCGGCGAGTATATCGTTGTATATCATGCCCTTGCTGAGACACACAGCCACCTGAAAACGCTGCTCCATGGCCTGAATCTCACCCACGGTACACAGATCGTCGAAAAAGTCCATGCATTCCTCCACGGTTTCCAGCGTAAGAATGGCTCTGTACATATCAATATTACGGGGTTTTCTGTTCTGTTTGTTCATATTGCATCAGTCTCCTTGCTTTTGAACGCCGAAAAAGCTGTTATTTTATCATCATTTTACATCAGCGCATCAGAAAAGTAAAGTGTAAAAGTGAGAAATACTGCACAAATGAAATACGCTTTGCATATTTAAAAAATATAATTGTGGCTGGAATTACAGTACTTGCCTATTGCTTATTTTGGCTATTTGATATAAAATAAGTATAACTACAGCAGTGGAGGTGAAGCATATGTTAGGTGAAATAAGCATGACGGGCGTGTGGATAATTGCCGCCGTCGCATTCCTTATCATCGAGGGTGCCACCGTGGGACTTGCGTCCGTGTGGTTTGCTGTGGGTGCTCTGGCGGCTATGCTGTGCTCCATGCTTGGGGCGAAGCTGTGGCTGCAGATTACCGTGTTTATCATTGTGTCCGTCGCCGCACTGATACTTACTAGGCCTCTGGCAAAGAAGTACATAAACGGAAAGGTAATTCCCACCAATGCGGACGCACTCATAGGCAGGGAGTGCCGTGTTACCGAGAGGATAGACAATATCTCCGGGACAGGCGCCGTGTATGTGGGCGGAAAGACCTGGACGGCAAGAAGCGCGGACGACAGCATCATCGAAATCGGTGAGCTGGTGACTGCTCTGCGCATCGAGGGAGTTAAGCTGATAGTAAATAAGGCCACGGAAACCATGGCGGAAAAATAAGGAGTTGAGATTATGCCAGTCGGAGTTACAAACATCATCTGGATAGCGGTCATAATAATTCTTGCGATAATCATTGTCGTCAGAAATATCCGCATCGTCCAGCAGAGCCATGCCTACGTTGTTGAGCGTCTGGGCAAGTACCATCAGACCTGGGACGTGGGTATTCACATCAAGTGGCCCTTCTTTGATAAGATAGCGAAGAAGGTGTCCCTGAAGGAGCAGGTAGCGGATTTCCCGCCCCAGCCCGTTATCACCAAGGATAACGTCACAATGCAGATCGATACGGTCATCTATTTCCAGATAACCGACCCCAAGCTGTACACCTACGGCATCGAGTACCCCATGGTGGCTATCGAGAACCTCTCCGCAACCACCCTGAGAAACATCATCGGCGATCTGGAGCTTGACCAGTGCCTGACCAGCCGTGACCTCATCAACAGCCAGATGCGCACCATCCTTGACGAGGCCACCGACCCCTGGGGCATCAAGGTCAACCGTGTTGAGCTGAAGAACATTCTGCCTCCCAGAGAGATCCAGTCCGCAATGGAGAAGCAGATGAAGGCAGAGCGTGAACGCCGCGAGGCCATTCTCCGTGCAGAGGGCGAGAAGCGCTCCGCAATTCTGGAGGCAGAGGGCGAGAAGGAATCCGCCATCCTCCGTGCAGATGCAAAGAAGCAGCAGCAGATACTTGAGGCAGAGGGCGAAGCCGAGGCCATCCTCAAGGTTCAGAAGGCTACCGCAGAGGGTATCCGCCTCATTAACGATGCAATGCCCAGCGACGCCGTGCTGAAGATAAAGGCTCTGGAGGCATTCACTGCCGCCGCTCAGGGACAGGCCACCAAGATAATCATCCCCAGCGAGATTGCGGGGCTTGCAGGTCTTGCCGAGGGCGTTATCGAGTCGGTGAAGAAGTAATAAGCAACAAAAAGTGTGATATGAGGAAAAATCGGCGGCATTGCCGCCGGTTTTTTTCGGGAGAGAGCTATGATAAAAGCGGCAGAATTTATGGTACGCCACGGTATGAACGCAGACCGTGTGGAGCTTGATGCCTGTACAAAGGCGATATTTGCCCGTATGCAGAGCGGGCTTGAGGCTTATCAGGACACCGTTCCCATGATACCCACCTATCTTCGGGGGGAAAAGCAGGTACCTGCCGGGCGGAAGACGGCGGTCATTGACGCGGGGGGTACTAATTTCCGTACCGCTCTTGTGTCCTTTACCGAGGACGGCGTGGTGACGGAGAATATGCAGAAGCACGAGATGCCCGGCTCAAAGGAGCCCACGGACTGGCAGAGCTTCATTGACCACACCGCAGAGTGCGTCCTGCCTCTTATGACGGAGGCGGAGACAGTGGGCTTCTGCTTCTCCTATCCCGCCACGGTCACGCCCGATAAGGACAGCAGGGTCATAAACCTCACAAAGCAGGTGGAGATACACGGCGCCGAGGGCAAGCTGCTGGGCGCAGACCTTATGGCGGCGCTGAAGCGTATGGGAGCGGAGGAAAAGCCCATCGTCACCCTGAACGACACACCTGCCACGCTGCTGGGCGGAACCGCGCTGGCGGATAAAACCGGATACGACGGCCTTATCGGACTGGTGGCGGGCACGGGACTCAACACCTGCTGTATGCTCCCGGAGAACAGAATCGCAAAGCTCGGCAGTGACAGCAGTGAAAAAATGCTCATAAACCTTGAGACCGGCTCCTACTGCGGCTACCCCCGGGGCGACTTCGATGAGGAAATGGACGAAGGTCTCCCGGACAAGGGCACCTACCTTGCGGAAAAGCTGTGCGCAGGGCGCTACTTCGGGCCTCTGTGCCTGCACACCCTGAAGGCCGCCGCCCGGGAGGGCGTATTCTCGGCAAAGACAAGGGAATTCATACTCGGGCTGGAGAGCCTTGCCACCAACACCGCAGATAAATGGGGCAGCGGCAGGCTTCCCAAGGGCATCGTGGGCGAGGACGCCGTGAATATGGTTTACATAATCAATGAAATCTTCGACCGGGGCGCAAGAAGCATCACCTGCACGCTCTGCGCCATACTGATGCTAACCGGGGACGGCAGGGAGAAGCCCGTGTGCATAGCCGCCGACGGCTCGCTGTTCAATAAAAGCAAGCTGTTCAGACCCTTCCTTGAGGAATACATGGCTGTATATGCCGGGGAGATAATGGGCAGACGCTTCGAATTCGTCACGGTGGAGGAGGCGACACTGCTGGGCACCGCCGCCGCCGCACTGCTGAATTGAGAAAAACCTGTACTGTCGGGAGGGCAAAGACCCTCCCGATTTTTTCGTTTACGCAGAAAATCCGGTCTTCGCCTTGACTTTTTGCGGATTATGTTGTACTCTTACATGGCAATTCGGGAATGATTCTCAAATTGGAGGAAGCATGAAAGCCACATATCAGACTCAGCAGCGCCGTGCCATACTGGATTTTTTCGAGAGCGGCGCAGGAAAAGAATATACAGTTGAGGAGCTACTGGAGGGGCTGGGCGAGAGCGCACCGGGCAAAAGCACGGTGTACCGCCTTGTCAAAAAGCTGGAGGAGGAGGGCATACTCCGCCGCAGCACAAGGGAGGGCACCGGCAAAGCCGCCTTCGGACTGCTCGGAGGCGACCGCTGTGCCGAGCATCTGCATATACGCTGCACCGGCTGCGGACTGCTGCTGCATCTTGACAATACGGCGCAGGACGAGCTGACACGAAGCACGGGCTTTGTTATAGACGACAGCCGCAGTATGCTGTACGGACGGTGCGCACGCTGCGCAAGGAGGGTAAGATGAAGAAAATAAGCGCAATGCTGCTTTCGCTCTGCCTTCTGCTCTGCGGCTGTGCCTCACCGGAGCCACCCCGAAGCGAGGGGCTTCTGATAGTCTGCTCCGACTTTCCCGCCTATGATTTTGCCCGGGAAATAGCGGGGGAGAAGGCGGAGCTGTGCCTGCTCATAAAGCCGGGCACGGAGGTACACTCCTACGAGCCCACGCCCAGAGACGTGGTGCGCATGGAGAGCAGCGACCTGTTCATATGCAACGGCGGTGAATCCGAGGCGTGGCTGGAGACTCTCAGCTCCGGGTGCATGAACACCGTCCGCATGATGGACTGCGTGGAGACACTCACGGAGGAGGAGAAGGAGGGCATGTACATCCGGGGCGAGGACGGAGAAGAGGAGGAGCTGGACGAGCACGTCTGGACCTCTCCGCAAAACGCCGTGCTTATCTCGGAGGAGATATGCGCACGGCTCTGCGAAATAGACCCCGGCAATGCAGAGCTCTATACCGCAAATCTCAGAGCCTTTACCGCAGAGCTGAGGGAGCTGGATGCGGAGCTTCACCGGGTCATTGACAACGCTCCCCACAGAACGCTGATCTTTGCCGACCGCTTTCCCATGCGTTACTTCACAAGGGAGTACGGGCTGGACTATTTTGCCGCCTTTCCCGGCTGCTCCTCGGAGAGCGAGGCCTCGGCGAAAACGGTGGCGTTCCTCATAGACCGTGTGCGGGAGGAGGGGCTCTCCGCCGTGCTGTACATGGAGTTTTCCAACGAGAAGCTGGCGAACGTCATCTGTGAGGACACGGGCTGCAGCAAGCTGCCCTTTTATTCCGTACACAATCTGACCGCCGAGCAGTTTGAGGCGGGCATGGGGTATCTTGACCTCATGCGTATAAATCTCGAATCCTTGAAGGAGGCACTTTACTGATGGCTCAGCTAAGCTGTAAGAAGCTCGCCTTTTCATACGACGGAGAAACGGTTCTGCGTGGTGTGAATTTCAGCATTGAGGCGGGCTCGTATCTGTGCATAGTGGGGGAGAACGGCTCGGGGAAATCCACTCTCATGAGGGGTATTCTGGGTCTGAAGGAGCCCTCGGAGGGGAGCATCACCTTCGGTGACGGGCTGAAGCAGACGGAGATAGGCTATCTGCCTCAGCAGACCCGTATCCAGCGGGATTTCCCCGCCTCCGTGTACGAGGTGGTGATGTCCGGCAGGCTGAATTCCATGGGCAGACGGCTGTTCTACAATAAGGAGGACAGAGCCGCGGCGGAGGAGAATATGGAGCGGCTGGGCATCGAAAATCTGCGGGACAGATGCTATATGGAGCTGTCCGGCGGTCAGCAGCAGAGGGTGCTGCTGGCGAGAGCCATGTGCGCAACAAAGAAGCTGCTGCTTCTGGACGAGCCCGTGACGGGTCTTGATCCCAAGGCGAGCAATGAGATGTACAACCTTATAAAGCTCATAAATCTCTGCGACGGCACCGGCGTTATCATGATATCCCACGATATCCATGAGGCGGTGCGCTATGCAACGCATATCCTGCATCTGGGACACGAGCAGCTCTTTTTCGGCACCACTGCGGAATACCGTCAGAGCGACCTTGCCCGACGCTTTGTGGGAGGTGGCAGAGCATGAGTCTGGTAGCCGAAATGCTGTCCTACCGCTTCATGGTCAGGGCCTTTGCGGTGGGAATCCCGGTATCCCTCTGTGCGGCACTGCTGGGCGTATCTCTGGTGCTGAAAAGGTATTCGATGATAGGCGACGGACTGTCCCATGTGGGCTTCGGAGCGCTGGCACTGGCTGCGGCGCTGAATCTTGCGCCCCTGAGCGTGGCCGTGCCCCTTGTTATTGCGGCGGCGTTCCTGCTTCTGCGCATCAGCGAAAACGGGAGGATAAAGGGCGATGCCGCCATCGCAATGATATCCGGCGGCTCCCTTGCCTTCGGCGTCATACTGGTGAGCATGACCACGGGAATGAATGCGGACGTGTCGAACTATATGTTCGGCAGCATTCTGTCCCTCAGCTCCGCCGACACCGTGCTCGGCGCAGCTCTGTCCGCTGCGGTGCTGCTGCTGTTCATCCTGCTCTATCCCCGTATATTTGCCGTGACCTTCGACGAGAGCTTCGCAAAAGCCACGGGCACAAGGGCGGAGCGTTACAACAGCGTCATAGCCGTGCTGACGGCGGTGACCGTTGTGCTGGGCATGCGCATGATGGGAGCCCTGCTCATATCGAGCCTCATCATCTTCCCGGCCCTCACCGCCATGAGAGTCTGCCGCAGCTTCCGAAGCGTGACCGTCTGCGCTGCGGTGCTGTCGGTGCTGTGCTTTGTTATCGGTCTGTGCGCTTCCTACGCCTTTGAGCTTCCCGCCGGAGCGGGCATCGTTGCGGTGAATATTCTCGCCTTCGCCCTGTGTTCACTTGCGGCATACATTAAAAAACACTGAAACCGCCTGTTTTTGAAAATACTTATAATTACATCTTGCATTTGTTTTTTCTTGTGGTACAATGGAACTCAGCTAAGATACTGTAAATAATTAGAATAAATAGCAAATAACGGAGGTAGATTATGAGATTGCTGAAAAGAACGGGAGCCGCTGTACTTGCGCTCATCCTTGCCCTGAGCCTCATGACTGCGGCTCTGGCGGACACGGGATACACCGACGTGAGCGACTATGCGTGGTTTGCAGAGGATGCCGTCTATTGCAGAGAAAAGGGTCTTATGCTGGGTACGGGCGCCGCTGAATTTTCTCCCGATAAGAGCGTGAACAGGGGCATGTTCGTCACGGTGCTGTACAGAATTGCCGGGGAGCCTGCGGTGAGTACGGATAAGGGCTTCGCGGATGTACCCGAGAGCGCCTACTGCGCAAGGGCTGCTGCGTGGGCTGCCGAAAATGGCGTCGCCTTTGGCTATGAGGACGGAAGCTTCAAGCCCGACAAGCCCATTAACCGTGAGCAGATGGCGTGCCTGCTGGCAAGATTTGCCCTGCTCGTTGACGCACCTCTTCTGTACGGTCCCGTGGCTGAGCTGCACTTTGAGGATCTGGACGAGATTTCGGACTACGCCATGGACAGCGTGAACATAGTCTGCGGAGCCTCGCTTATGAGAGGCTTTACCGACGGCTGCTTCAGACCGCAGGCGACAGCGACGAGAGCGGAGGCTGCAGCTCTGTTCGCAAGATTTTACAGAGCACTTGAGCGTGAGCTTCCCGCAACCCTCACCGTGTACAGGGAGGCAGCGGACGGAGCCACCGTATCACATCGCTATATGCTCCCCAAGACCGACGCCGAGACGCTGGAGGCATATCTCGTAGCCATGGAGAGGACCGAAGACCTGCATGCGGAGTTCGCTCCCACCCATGTCCTCGACATAAACGGAGTTGTCTACAGCTTTGAAATATTGGGTGCCGATACCGTACCGGAGCTTTGCAACTACAGCCTCGGAGACGACGGAGAGTACGGTATTTTAAAAGATCCCGAAGGCAGCGGCATGAGCGCAGTTGCGGCATATATGCTGAGCTTTTCTTGGTAATATGAGATAAACCGACAGGCTGCGGGCTGTAAAAACTAAACAAGAATCAGGTCGGAATGCAAAAATTCCGACCTGATTTTTTGTGCATAAATTCATTATAAGATGAATATTCGCGGATGGATGAATATTATTCACGCAAATTCTGCGTTTTTCGAAATTATGCGAATATTTTTCAAAAAATTGTTGACAAAGATGAATATTAATGCTATTATTACACCATCGAAGGAAACGACGATGAAAACGTTGTATAATTAAAAAAAGAGGTAAATAAGATGAAAAAGTTCACTGCACTTTTACTTGCGATGCTTATGGTATTCGCCCTGTGCGCCTGCGGCGGCAACAGCGACGACCCCGTTCCCTCCGAGGCTGTTGATTACTCCACCTGGACGCTTGACGAGCTGAAGGCAGAGCTCAAGACCGTTACCGACGGCAAGCTCACCGTCGCCACCAGCCCCGACTTCGCACCCTATGAGTTCTACGCCATCGACGAGAACGAGAATCCTGTTCTGGCAGGCTTCGACATTGCTCTTGCAGGATACATCGCCGAGAAGCTCGGCCTTGAGCTTGAGATTATCCCCATGGACTTTGACGGCACCATCTCCGAGCTGGGCGCAAAGAAGGTCGATATCGCCCTTGCAGGCTACTCCCCCGACCCCGACCGTGAGAGCCTCATGAACTTCTCCGCAATCTACTACTCCGGCGGTCAGTCCTTCGTCTGCACCAAGGCAACCGCTGATAAGTTCACCGACCTCGCCAGCGCAAACAATCCCGACTACATCATCGGCGCACAGACCGGCTCCATCCAGGCTGACCTTGCAGAGGAGAACACCCCCGATGCCGATGTCATCCTGATGGCAAAGGTCACCGACATCCTCGCCGACATGCTGGCAGGCAAGATGGACGGCGCATTCATGGAGACCGCCGTTGCCGAGACCTACGCACTGAACTACCCCGACCTGCAGATCCTCTGCGAGGTTCCCTATGATCAGGAAGGCTCCGTTGCGGGCGTAAACAAGGACAACGCCATCCTGCTGGCAGCCATCAACCTCATCATCAACGAGGCTCTTGAGGACGGCACCATGGCAGCCTTCGTTGCAGACGCAAACGAGGCGGCTTCCGGCAACATCTACGAGGGTCTGCTGGAGGACTAAGCAGCACCTCTCCGACCAACCCGACATCCGATTCTCCCCGGAGCCGCTCCGGGGAGAATTAGTGTTATCTGAAAGGGATAATTATCATGGATTTTTTGGTACTGTCTTCACTGATAACCGCCGAGGGCTTTGAAAAAGCATGGCGCTACAAGAGTATGTTCATAGACGGTCTGATATGCACCGTATCTCTGTCCGTATTCACTGTTATCTTCGGCTTCATACTGGCACTGTTCCTTGCTGTCATGCGCCTTTCAAACTGGCGCCCCTTCAAATTCGTTGCGCTGGACAAGAACGGTCACCTGCGTGACAACGCCTTTCTGGTATCGCTGAGCAAGTTCAACCCTCTGAACTTCATCGCCAGCATCTACGTTGAGATATTCCGCGCAACGCCTCTGCTGGTTCAGATATTCATTATCTACTACATGGTCTTTGCGGACATCCCTCTGCCGGGCTTCAAATTCTTCGGCAACATCCGCTTTGACCGCTTCTTCCCGGGCGTTGTGGCTCTGTCCCTGAACTCTGCCGCATACCTGTGCGAGATAATCCGCTCCGGAATCCAGAGCATTGATGTAGGTCAGACGGAGGCGGCACGCTCTCTGGGTCTGACCCAGACACAGAATATGCGCTTTATCATTCTGCCTCAGGCAATAAAGAACATTCTGCCCGCCATCGCCAACGAGTTCGTCACCATCATCAAGGAGTCCTCCATCTGCTACACCATCGGCGTGCAGGAGATCATGTACGCAGTCGCCAGCATCAAGGGTGCGACCTACCGTATCGGCGAGCCCCTTATCATCGCAACGCTGGTGTACTTCTGCCTGACCTTCCCCACCTCCAAGATAATCGAGCATTTTGAGAAAAAGATGAGCGTGGGCTACAGCCGCAACAGCGAGTCACAGAGCCGTGATAAGAAGCGCAATATGGGCTTCAGCAAGAAGAAATAGGGCGGAGGTTTATGATGGACGAAAAGCTTATACAGGTCGTTAACCTGAAAAAATACTATAATAAGGGTGCGATAAAGGCTCTGAGGGATGTCACCGTGGATATAAACAAGGGTGACGTTATGGTGGTCATCGGGCCCTCCGGCTCCGGCAAGAGCACCCTGCTGCGCTCTCTGAATCTGCTTGAGGAGCCCACCGACGGCACGATAATCTTTGAGGGCACCGACATCACGAACAATAATATAGACATAAATCTGCACCGTCAGAAGATGGGCATGGTCTTCCAGCACTTCAATCTCTTCCCCCACAAGACAATCCTTGAGAACATGACTCTTGCCCCGGTGGAGGTCAAGAAGATGGACAAGGAGGAGGCGGAGAAGAAGGCTATGGCTCTGCTGGAGCGTGTGGGTCTTGCCGACCGTGCCAACGCCTATCCCATCCAGCTCTCCGGCGGACAGAAGCAGCGTGTGGCAATCGTCCGTGCGCTGGCAATGGAGCCGGATGTGATGCTCTTTGACGAACCGACCTCGGCTCTTGACCCGGAAATGGTGGGCGAGGTTCTGGATGTTATGAAGGAGCTGGCCCGGGAGGGCATGACCATGGTGGTGGTGACCCACGAGATGGGCTTTGCCCGTGAGGTGGGCAACAGAGTTCTGTTCATGGCAGAAGGCAAGCTGATAGAGGAGGGCACTCCCGAAGATATTTTCGAGCATCCCAAGAGCGAGCGTCTTAAAGATTTCCTTTCAAAGGTGTTATAATGACTGATATGAAAAAAGCCGCCATAGAGTCCGTGGACTCTATGGCAGAGCTATGTATAAGCATAGCCGATGAAATATGGGAAAACCCCGAGCTTTCCCTGAAAGAGTATAAGGCAGCGGAGCTTTACTGCAAGGCTCTGCGGGAGCAGGGCTTTGAGGTCACGGAAAAGCTCTGCGGCATCGACACGGCGTTCTGCGGAAGCTTCGGCAGCGGCAGACCCGTAATCGGTATTTTAGGCGAATATGATGCGCTGTCGGGACTGTCCCAGAGGGCGGATGTCCTGAAGGCCGAGCCGGTGGTACACGGCGGAGCCGGTCACGGCTGCGGACATAACCTTCTCGGCGCGGGAGCCTTTGCCGCGGCACTGGGCATCAGGAACTACCTTCAGAGCAGCGGCAAAAGCGGAACGGTGATATTCTTCGGCTGCCCCGGCGAGGAGGGCGGCTCCGGCAAGGCATTCATGGCAAGAGAGGGCCTGTGGAAAAACCTCGATGCGGCTCTGGCCTGGCATCCCGGCGATATAAATGAGGTGCGGACGGGCACGAACAATTCCTCACTGCAGGTGCTGTATAAGTACAAGGGCGTGGCAGCCCATGCCGCAAGCTGTCCGGATCTCGGCAGAAGCGCATTGGACGCCGTGGAGCTTATGAACATAGGCGTGCAGTTTCTCCGGGAGCATATGATGGAAAACTGCCGCATCCACTATTCAATACTCAATGCGGGAGGAAGCTCCCCCAATGTGGTGCAGTCCGAGGCTGAGGTGCTGTATATGGTGCGTGCCGGCAAGGTAACCGAATCTCTGAAGCTTCTGGAGCGTGTGGATAAAATTGCCGAGGGCGCCGCTCTCATGACGGAGACAAGCTACGAGCGTATGTTCATCGACGGCACCGCCGAAACTCTCCCGAACTACACCCTTGAGCGGCTGATGTACAGAAACTTCGAGGAGCTGGGAGTACCGAAGTACACTCAGGAGGAGGTGGAGTATGCCGCAAAAATGCGGAGCACCTTCCCCAAGGACGATGTGATACCCGGAGTCGGAGCGAAGTTCGAGCCTGAGATCGCCGAAAAGGTGCTGAAGCTGACGGAAAATCTCACCAGACCCATATACGATTTTCTGATGCCCGAATACAACGGCAACGGCGTTCTCCCCGACAGCACGGACGTGGGAGACGTGAGCTGGCAGACACCCACGGGACATGTCCATGTGGTGTGCTGGCCGGGAAGCATGCCCGCCCATGCATGGCAGACCGTCGCCTGCGGCAA
>JABUSQ010000083.1 GCA_021442665.1 Oscillospiraceae bacterium | reverse complement strand
GGTATGGATACGGTATGGATACGGTATCACTATACACCTTGGATTCCGTACGGAAGGAGAGGTGAAGCTGTCTGTAAATTGCCATTGTATGCCTCCGAAGTGCCGTGTGTGCGGCGTGAATCAGCGGGGTAATAGACACCCCTCCATATATACCCTGCACCGCCCCCGAAGTTGTACGTTTGAGTGCAACAAAAGCAGCTGATTTTTCCGGGAACGCACCATAAGTTTACATAACACATATCGCAGACAAAAGATCGAGGGCGGCCGGCGGCTGCCCTCGAAGCTCTTTATATGGGGGTGCTTTCCCGCTTTGAATTACTTTGCCTTGGTGTCGATCTCTTCTCTGAGCTTTGCGATAAACGCGTCTGCGCTCATTGCGCCGAGATCTACGCCGCCTCTGGTGCGGACCGCAACGGTGCCCGCCTCCATCTCCTTGTCGCCGATGACCAGCATGTAGGGTATCTTCTGCATCTGAGCCTCACGGATCTTGTAGCCGATCTTCTCGTTGCGCAGGTCGGTCTCCACACGGAAGCCCTGCTTGTCAAGACGCTGAGCGATATACTTGGCATAATCTGCGGCTCTGTCGGTGATGGGCATGACCTTCACCTGAACGGGTGCGAGCCAGGTGGGGAAGGCGCCTGCGAAATGCTCGGTGATGACGCCGATGAAGCGCTCGATGGAGCCGAACACCACACGGTGAATCATGACGGGGCGGTGCTTCTCGCCGTCTGCGCCCACATACTCCAGCTCAAAGCGCTCGGGAAGCTGCATATCGAGCTGGATGGTGCCGCACTGCCAGGTGCGTCCCAGAGAGTCCTGAAGATGGAAGTCCAGCTTGGGGCCGTAGAAGGCGCCGTCGCCTTCGTTGACGATGAAGCTCTTGCCCATTTCGGTGATGGCTTCCTTCAGAGTCTCCTGTGCAAACTCCCAGTCCTTCTCGTCGCCCATGTGATCCTCGGGCATGGTGGACAGCTCTATCTGATAGGGCAGGCCGAAGAGAGAATAGACCTCGTCGAAGAGTCTGGCAACGCCCTTTATCTCGTCCTTCATCTGGTCCCAGGTCATGAAGATGTGGGCATCGTCCTGAGTGAAGCATCTCACACGGAACAGACCGTGGAGAGCGCCGGACAGCTCATGGCGGTGGACAAGACCCAGCTCGCCCACTCTCATGGGCAGGTCGCGGTAGGAGTGAGGCTCGGACTTGTAGACTATCATACCGCCGGGGCAGTTCATGGGCTTGATTGCAAAATCCTCCTCGTCGATGAGGGTGGTGTACATATTCTGCTTGTAGTGGAACCAGTGACCGGAGGTCTCCCAGAGCTGACGGTTGAGTATCATGGGGGTGGAAACCTCCACATAGCCGTAGCGCTTGTGAACCTCACGCCAGTATTCGATGAGGGTGTTTTTCAGCACCATGCCCTTGGGCAGGAAGAAGGGGAAGCCGGGGCCTTCGTCGGTGAGCATGAAGAGGCCCAGCTCTCTGCCCAGCTTGCGGTGGTCACGCTTCTTTGCCTCCTCGATGCGGGCGAGGTACGCGTCCAGCTCTTCCTTCTTGGGGAAGCAGGTGCCGTACACACGCTGAAGCATCTTGTTGGCGGAATCGCCTCTCCAGTATGCGCCGGTGCAGGAGGTCAGCTTGATGCCGTTGCCCTTGATTCTGCCGGTGGAGTCCAGATGGGGGCCTGCGCAGAGGTCGGTGAACTCGCCCTGCTTGTAGAAGGAGATGACGGCATCCTCGGGGAGATCACGGATGAGCTCCACCTTGTAGGGCTCCTCCAGCTCCTCCATAAGCTTCACGGCGTCCTCACGGGGCAGCTCGAAGCGCTCAAGCTTTATCTTCTCCTTGCAGATCTTGCGCATCTCCGCCTCCAGAGCCTCGAGTATCTCGGGAGTGATGGCAAAGGGAGCGTCGAAGTCATAGTAGAAGCCGTTCTCGATGGCGGGACCGATGGCAAGCTTTACCTCGGGATAAAGGCGCTTGACGGCCTGGGCCAGAACGTGACTGGTTGTATGACGGTAGGTGTTCCTGAATTCGGGGTTTTCAAAGGTGTACAGTTTTTCGTCCATAATAATCCTCCTTAAAACAAAAGCACCCCGGGCAACAGCCAAGGGTGCATTAATTTACACGGTCCCACCTTGAAGGTAACTCATCCTGCACTTAACGCGTGCGTCACGGAAGCGCATTTCCTCGCTTCGGCTCAGGAGCGGTGTCCGACAATTACTCCGGAAGGGCTTGCAGCCGTGACCCTTCTCTCTGTGCGGAGGCGATTATCCTTCTTCTCCCTCAAGGCTTTTGACTAAGTTATATTAACACCGTAAAACGTCTCTGTCAATCCGATTTTCGTGTTTTTACTGCGTATTTTGCTCTGAATGGGTGTTTTCGCAGTCAATATGTGCTTCAGCGTCGGGATTTTCGGATGCGGTCACGGGCCTTTTATCGAAAACCACGATGCCCTCCTCCTTGAGATCCATTAGCACCAGTAGACTGATGGGCAGGGCGAACATTCCCAAAGCTCCGCCCAGCTTCAGCCCCACCCACAGACAGATAAGCGTCACCAGCGGATGGAGCCCCACCTGCTTGCCAACGATTTTGGGCTCTGCGTATTCACGCACCACAATGACGATAATCCACAGCACCGCAAGTCCGATGCCGGTGCCGTAGTTTGCTTGCAGGAGATTGATAAGCGCCCAGGGGGCCAGCACCAGACCCGAGCCCACGATGGGCAGAATATCGAACACGGCGATAAGGGCAGCAATGCTCGCAAAGTCCTTGATGCCGATGAGCAGCAGACCGAGAGCAATCTCCGCAAAGGTCATCAGCAGGATTATCAGATAGCTTCTGGCGTATTTGCCCAGAATTGCGCCCAGTGCGCGCTTTGCCACCCGGACTATCTCCTGCACATGCCCCGGAAGCACGCCCATCATCTTGGATGCGGCCTTGTCGTAATCAAGGGCGAGGAAGATGGAGGCGATGACGCAGATTACGGCGCCCAGAAATATTCCCGGCAGCTTGCTTCCCACGCCTGACGCCCAGCTCAGCACCGACATGGAGAAGTTCATTATGGTGGCGCTTATCTGGGACACGATATCCGGCATGGCGTTGTTCACCGCCTCACGGATATCCGGGAAGAAACGGTCGAGCCTCTGGATAAGCCTCTCGCCCAGCTGCACGATGGAGGGCTGGATGGAATCGGAAAAGTAGTCGGGCAGGATATCCGCAAAGCCCACTATGACCGAGGCAATACCCACCACCAGCAGAGCGACCAGAGCCACCAGCACCACATAGCACAGCAGCACCAGCACCACCGAGGTGACGCGGCTGTTTATTCGTGTCCTTTTAGCGAGCTTCCTTGCGATAGGCTGCATGGGCATCGCCACGGCGAGGGCGATGAGAAAGGGGGACAGCGGCCCAAGCAGATACTTCACGAAGACCACGACAATAAGCACGATGGCTGCCCAGTAGCCCGCCTTCAGCAGAAAGCTTTTGTACTTGTATTCGTTTGTCATTTAATCAGCTCCTACAAGCATTATACCCGTTTTTCACCGACAAATCATAGTTTCACGGCGGGGAAGCTCCGCCTGCACACCGATTCGGGCATTCCCGCTTCCGTTACACGTTGAATCTGAACAGCGTCACGTCGCCGTCATGCATGACGTACTCCTTGCCCTCCGAGCGCACAAGCCCCTTTTCCTTAGCGGCAGTCATGCTTCCGCAGGCTCTGAGGTCCTCGAAGGCGACTATCTCCGCACGGATGAAGCCCCGCTCGAAGTCGGTGTGTATCTTTCCCGCCGCCTGCGGAGCCTTGGTTCCCTTCTTGATAGTCCATGCACGGCACTCGTCGGGGCCGCAGGTCAGGAAGGATATAAGACCCAGCAGGGAGTAGGAGGTTTTTATCATGCGGTCAAGACCGCTCTCCGTCATGCCCAGCTCCTCAAGGAACATTCCCCGCTCCTCCGGCTCCAGAGCGGCTATCTCCTCCTCCAGCTTTGCGCAGATGGGGAGGACCTCGGCGTTTTCGGCGGCAGCGATGTCCAGAAGCTGACGGTAGTAGGGGTTGTTCTCAAAATCCGCTGCGCCGTCCTCGTCCATGTTTGCGGCGTAGATGATGGGCTTTATGGTGAGCAGGTCGCTGGTGGCGATAAGCTCCATATCCTCCGCCTCGCATTCGTAGCTGCGTACGCTTTTGCCCTCGTTAAGATGCTCCAGCAGGCCCTTGAACACCTCCGCCTCCCGGAGATATTTTTTGTCGCCCTTGGCGTTCTTCATGGCCTTTTCGATACGGCGCTCCACCATGTCCATATCCGCCATGATAAGCTCAAGGTCTATTATCTCGACGTCACGGCGGGGATCGGTGCCGCCCTCCACATGGATGACGTTCTCGTCGTCGAAGCATCTCACGACGTGGACGATGGCATCGGTGTTGCGGATGTTGGACAGGAACTTGTTGCCCAGACCCTCGCCCTTGGAAGCGCCTCTGACAAGACCTGCAATGTCCACGAATTCTATGACTGCGGGGGTGTACTTTTTGGGCTCATAGACGGAGGCCAGAAAATCAAGGCGCTCGTCGGGCACGGTGACCATGCCCACGTTGGGCTCTATGGTGCAGAAGGGGTAGTTGGCTGACTCCGCGCCTGCGTTGGTTATAGCATTGAAAAGCGTGGACTTTCCCACATTGGGCAGACCTACGATACCTAATTTCATTTATTTCAAAACTCCTTTATTTTCAATTCCGCTGACATTTAATTTTAACACAGAAGCGCAGACTTTTCAACAACAATCAGCGGCATTGGTGCGCACCAAAACACGCACCAATACCGCCGGAAGGATTCATTAAATTGCGCACGTCCCTCGATAAACTCCTCGAATGCCTTGCGTTTAACCGGTTTCCCGGTTCCGACGTACAGAACGAAGGGACAGTTCGGCCACTTCAGCAGCTCATATTCTTTACTTCGCGAACAACAGGAAGACAGAGACTCGCAATCAGCAGTATCGTGGAGCCTGAATTCCCGGGAAGGACCATGTCGGTACGCAGTTCTGAAAAGACTGTACTGATACTGTTTCTGTTTCTGTTTGGCTCTTACCGAAAGAAGACACCCTCAGAGGAGGGTGTCTTCTTATGCTCCTCCGTAGTATCGTACAGCGGAGGCGGTGGTTATTATGAAGTCGCATTCGCCCCTGTCCAGACAGGCGAAAAGCTCCGTGGGCGTGCCGGAGACACGGGTTATCTGCTCCAGCTTGTCGGCTATCCGTGGATTTTCCTCCAGAATATCCAGATACATCTGATCCGTGCCCATATACATGGAGCCGCCGTTCAGCACGCTCTTGCCGCCGCCAGCGGCCGCCACCACAAGCTTGTCGGACATATATGTCACCAGCACGGTATAGCTGCTGCTCTCCGGGTCCAGCACGCAGCCGCCCCAGGCGCAGTCGATGTTGCCGGAATTCAGCTCAACATAGGCGTCACGGGACACGATGGGCTGCACCTGAAGCTGCCAGCCCAGCTTTGAACACACGGCACGGGCAAGCTCCACATCAAAGCCCGTGTAGTCGTTTCCGCTCTTCTGGCACAGAGGGAAGGAGCTGAGGTCTACACCGATGGTAAAGACTCTGGGCTCGATATAACCCAGCTTATCCAGAGCGTTCTTCCCGCCGGGGAAGCTCACAGCGGCTTTTCCGCCCAGCCATTGCTGAGCGAGGACATCTATCGTTCCGTCGGAGCTTAGCTCCCTGAGAGCGCCGTCTATGTAGTGATAGGTCACGTCGCCGTTGCGGAAGGCGATGGAGTATTCACGGTCGGAGACGGTTTTGACCGTCTTGTATCTGCCACCGCCGCAGGAGGCAAGGGAGAAAAGTGCGGCCGCAGCCAGCAGCAGACATATTATTCTTTTTTTCACGGCATCGCCCCCTCCTGCACATGATAGATAAAAACCGTGATAAAGTCAAGAGCCATATTGCGGCATCAGCCGGCTACGGTCACGGAATATTTTGCGGTGATATCCGCAGTCCCCGTGAGCTTCAGCCCGGTCACGGCTCCGTGACTGAATTCGGCAGCGACCGTGAGAACCCCGCCGGGCTGGCGAAGGTTTAACTCCGTGCTTCTGCCCTCTGAAAGTGCGCTGTACACGGCAACGGCGGTGGAGCCGCTGGCGCAGGAGCTCTCCCACACGGCGGTATTAGTGCCGCTGACGTACACGAAGGGGTTCAGAAGTCCGTCCGCCTCGTCCCAGAACATCATGCCCAGAGCCTCGACCCCCAGCTGACGGCACCAGCTCTCGATGAGAGCCTCGGCGTTTCTGACCTTGAAGCCGTACTTTTCGATGCTCCTGCTGTTGATGATAACGTGGGAGATGCCCGGAAAGCGAACAACGGGAAGCTGAAACTCCCTGTCGCCGTCCGTCAGCAGGGCGGTGAAGCAGGAGCGGGGCAGGGGCATATCCACCGTGCCGGTGTACAGCCTGCCGCTCTCGTGAAATACCTCCACCTCCAGAGGCTCTGCAGCGCCGGAAATCTCAAGACGGATGCTGTCACCGTCTGTTTCGGGCAGGGACAGAAGCCTTGCCAGAGCCCCGGCGGACAGGGCGGCATTGCCGCAGAACTCGCCGCCCATCATCTGAAGCCGCAGGGCGGAGCCGGGCAGGGAGGGCTGCTCTATAAAGCCCACCTGCTCTGCTGTCTTATCCGCCGCCATGAGAGCAGCCGCAGCAGCGGACTGAGACTCCCGGGGGACGGGAGTCTCGACTATGAGCGTTATGTTTCCTGTGGGGTTTACCTTATAATACAACAGTTTCATCAGCGCTGATAATTCCTCAGAAATTGCTTTGTGCGTTCCTCAACAGGATTGACCAGAACCTTTTCGGGGTCGCCCTGCTCCACGATAACGCCGCCGTCCATAAAGATGACGCGGTCGGATACGGCACGGGCGAAGGCCATCTCGTGGGTGACGATGACCATGGTCATATTCTCCTCCGCAAGCTGCTTTATGACCTTCAGCACCTCGCCGGTGAGCTCCGGGTCAAGGGCAGAGGTGGGCTCATCGAAGAAGAGTATGCCCGGCTTCATGGCAAGAGCACGGGCGATGGCGACACGCTGCTGCTGTCCGCCGGAGAGCTGGCAGGGATATGCCTCCGCCTTGTCGGAGAGACCCATCTTCTCCAGCAGCACCAAAGCCTCGGCGGTGACCTCCTCCCGGTCACGCTTCTGAACGTTCAGCGGTGCGTCGATGAGGTTTTTAAGCACGCTGTAATGGGGGAAGAGATTGAACTGCTGAAACACCAGACCGAAATAGCCCTTGAATTTCTTCAGCTCTGAGGGGGAGACGTAGACGGCCTTGCCGTTCACGTTGTGTGCCGCAGTCTCGCCCATGTATTTTATCTCGCCTGCGTCCATGGTCTCCAGGAAGGTGGAGCAGCGCAGAAGCGTGCTCTTTCCCGAGCCGGAGGGGCCGATGATGGAGACCACCTCGCCCTCGGATACGGACAGGCTTATGTCCTTGAGGACGTGCAGTCTGCCCTCATAAAAGCTTTTCTGCACGCCGTTAACTTCAAATAATACCACGTTGCCGCCTCCTTATTTGTAATAATCCATGCGCTTCTCCACCTTACCCATGACAAAGTCCACAATGGCGTTGAACACGAAGTAGAAGACGCCGGCAACGACGAAGGGGGTGAAGCTGGTCTGGGAGTTGGCGATCTGCTTGCCGATGGTGAACATCTCCTGATAGGAGACGGTGAAGGCAAGGGAGGTGTCCTTGACCAGAGTGACCACCTCGTTGGTGATGCTGGGCATTATGCGCTTGATGACCTGAGGGAGGATGATGCGGATAAAGGTCTGAGCCTTGGTGTAGCCCAGCACCTCCGCAGCCTCATACTGCCCTACGGGCATGGATTCGATGCCGCCGCGGTATATCTCCGAGAAGTACGCCGCATAGTTTATGGCGAAGGCGATGACCACGGGGATGAGCTTGTTCTTGGAGACCGCAAAGTCGAAGAGATAGTAGGGGCCGTAGGTTACGGCAAGGAGCTGCAGCATCAGAGGGGTGCCTCTGAGCACGGAGATAACGAAGCGGGTAACGTTTGAGACTATCTTGTTTTTGCTCATCCTCAGCAGGGCGATTATCATGCCCAGCGGCAGAGAAAAGATGAGCGTCAGAAAGAAAATGGCGCAGGTCTTGCTCAGACCCTCGGTCATTTTCACTATCATTGTCATCAGTGTCATAGAATGTCCTTTACTCTAAAAAGGCGCACAAGCCGGAAGCACAGAGTGCTTCCGGACATGTGGCAATATTGAATTTATGGAGAGAAAGATATCAGTTGAGGAAAATGAGGTTGTTCACGATGTCGGGATAATTCTCGGCGATCTTTGCGTAGGTGCCGTTCTCAACGAGCTGAGCAACAGCGTCCTCAACGGCCTTGCAGAGCTCCTCGTCGCCGGAGCGGAAGGCGATGCCGTACTGCTCTGCGCCCAGATTCTCGTCGATGACGACGTAGCCCTCGTTCTCGGCAACAAAGGCCGCAGCAACGGGCTTGTCCACGAAGACAGCGTCAACGCTGCCGCCGCCCAGCTCGGAGAAGCAGCTCAGGAAGCTGTCGCAGGTGATGAGGTCCTTGAAGGTGGCTGCCCAGTCGGCAAGGTCGCCGTCCTCAGCCAGCAGAGCCTCACCGGAGGTGCCGAGCTGAACCGCAACGGTCTTTCCTGCCAGGTCGTCTGCGGTTGCGATGCCGCTGTCAGCCTTGACAAGGATGACCTGAGTGCTGTCATAGTAGGGAGCGGAGAGAACGTAGCCTGCCTCCTTCATGCTGTCCAGAAGGGTCATGCCCGCCCAGACGCAGTCGCATTCGTCGGCGTCAAGCTGAATGAGCTTCTGGTCCCAGTTAACGCCGAAGATCTCAAAGTTCCAGCCCAGCAGATCGCAGACTGCCTTGCAGACCTCAACGTCGAAGCCGGTGTACTCACCGTCGTCGCCCAGATAGCTGAAGGGGGGATACTCGGGGTCGATGCCCATGACGAAGGTCACGGTGTCCTCGTCCTCGGGGGTATTGCTATTGCCGCCGCAGGCGCAGAGTGCGAAGATCATGAAAACGGCAAGAAGTAATGCTGTAAATTTTTTCATTTTAAATCCTCCAAAAGCGGGATAATTATTACTCTGATATAATAGCACATTAGCGAAGTGAAGTAAAGGGCGAAATAATATTCTGTTGTGCAAATTTCGCACAGCAGAATATGTAAATAATGCTTTAATTCCTACTAAGTTTGTGGTATATTAAATTCACAGAAAAATAATAGGAATTAAGGAGGCTGTGCATTGAACGTAACAAGCAAGGGCCGCTATGCGCTGAGATTCATGCTGGACCTCGCCCAGCATACGGAGGAGGGCTTTATTTCCCTCAAGACCGTATCAGAGCGGCTGGGTCTTTCCATGAAATACCTTGAAATGATAGTGGGCAGCCTGAAGAAGGCGGAGCTGGTGGATTCCACCCGGGGAAAAGAGGGCGGCTATCGGCTCAGCAAGGCAGCCGGGGAGTACAGCGTGGGGGAGATACTCCGCAGCATTGAGGACAACCTCGCTCCCGTGGCCTGCATCAAAGAGGGCGAGATACAGTGCGACCGCTCCGGCGCCTGCATGACCATCCCCATGTGGAAGGAGCTGGACGACATCACCAACGCCTATCTGGACACTGTGAGCCTTGCAGACCTGCTCACCGGGGACAAGTGGAAGAAATAAGTTGACGGGGAGACCTGCGGGTGCTATAATCCCCTATGAATTTAATAGGAAATAAAAATACCGAAAGGAAAGATGATAAATGTTCGTATACGCAGATAACGCAGCGACCACCGCTGTAAGCAAGACTGCCATAGAAGCAATGCTGCCCTACCTCACCGAGAGCTACGGCAATCCCTCCAGCCTGTACTCCTTCGGACAGGACGCCAAGGAGGCTCTGGAGGCGGCCCGTCAGACGATCGCCGATATCCTAGGCGCAGATGCCGCAAAGGAGATATACTTTACCTCCGGCGGCTCCGAGGCGGACAATCAGGCCATCGTGTCCATGGCGAAGCTTGGCTCCCTCAAGGGCAAGAAGCATCTCATCTCCACCAAGTTCGAGCATCATGCGGTGCTGCACACCCTCAAGGCACTGGAGAAGCAGGGCTATGAGGTGACGCTGCTGGACGTGCACGAGGACGGTGTGGTGCGCATCGAGGATCTGGAGGCGGCTATCCGTCCCGACACCGCTCTGGTGACTGTCATGTTCGCAAATAATGAGATAGGCACCATCCAGCCCGTGAAGGAGATAGGCGAGGTCTGCCACAGAAACGGCATACCCTTCCATTGCGATGCGGTTCAGGCAGTGGGTCATATCCCCCTGAACGTGAAGGAGCTGGGCATTGACCTGCTGAGCCTCTCCGGCCACAAATTCCACGCACCCAAGGGCGTGGGCGTGCTGTACGCAAGAAAGGGTCTGCCCCTGTTCAATATCATCGAGGGCGGCGCTCAGGAGAGAGGCAAGCGTGCCGGCACCGAGAACATCCCCGGCATCGTGGCAATGGCGGCGGCACTGAAGGAGTCCGTGGAAAACATGGAGGCCAACACCGCAAGGATTATCCCCATGCGCGACAGGCTCTTTGCCGAGCTGAGCAAGATACCCCACTCCAAAATAAACGGCTCCCTTGAGCATCACGTCCCCGGCACCGTGAATATGTGCTTTGAGGGCATCGAGGGCGAGAGCCTGCTGCTTCTGCTGGATGCAAAGGGCGTCTGCGCATCCTCCGGCTCCGCCTGCACCTCAGGCTCGCTGGATCCCAGCCATGTGCTGCTGTCCATCGGACTGCCTCACGAGGTAGCCCACGGCTCCCTGAGACTCTCCATCGGCGAGTACAACACCATGGAGGATATAGACCACATCATCAAGGTAGTACCCGAGGTAGTCGCTTACCTGCGCAGCATCTCCCCGGTGTGGGAGGATCTCGAGAACGGCAAGCGTCCCCATCTTATCTGATAATAACAGGAGGAAAAAATTATGGCACTCTATTCCGATAAAGTAATGGATCATTTCCAGAATCCCCGCAACGTAGGCAAAATCGAGGATGCGCAGAATGTGGGCATCGGTGAAGTGGGCAACGCCAAGTGCGGCGACATCATGAAGATGTACCTGAAGGTCGAGGACGGCGTCATAGCGGACTGCAAGTTCAACACCTTCGGCTGCGGCAGCGCAATAGCAACCAGCTCCATGGCGACGGAGCTCATCATGGGCAAGCCTCTGGAGGAGGCTCTGGAGCTGTCCAACAAGGCAGTGGTTGAGGCACTGGACGGTCTGCCCACCCATAAGATTCACTGCTCCGTGCTGGCGGAGGAGGCTGTGAAGGCCGCCGTCAAGGACTATTACGACAAGAACGGCATCGCCTATGATGCGGAGCTGTTCGCTCAGGTCCACGATTGCGAGCACTGCGCAGACTGAGCAGCCGGGGCTTTAACAGAAAGAGCTTTAAAAAGCGGCAGAGGCATCTGCCGCTTTTTGCTGTTTCCCCACAGACCGCAACCGAGCAACCGAGCCGCAACCGAGTGTCAACCGAGGGGTACGGCGGAGGTCTGCGCTGTCCTTTACAGGAGACCGTGAAAACGGATTTTCCTGCCGGGGACAAAAAAGGGGAGGGGTGCTTCCCCTCCCGTGCTGCGTATTATGCTTATTTGCAGAGCTCCGCGGCGGTTCTTGCCGCCACCGTGGCGTTATTGAGCACCAGCTTTATGTTGCTCTCCAGGGAATCTCCGCCGGTGAGCTCCACCACTCTCGCCAGCAGGAAGGGTGTGGTCTCCTTGCCCTTGACGCCCTGCTCCACGCTCTCCCGTACCGCCTGTGCGATGGCCGCGTCGATGACCGCCTTGTCCATGGCGTATTCCTCGGGAATGGGGTTTGCCACCAGCATGCCGCCCTTGAGTCCCAGCTCCGTCTGCGCTCTGAACATCGCCGCCAGCTCCTCCGGGGAATCCACCCGGTAATCAACGCCGAAGCCGCTGCTGCGGGTGTAGAAGGCGGGAAGCTCATCGGTGCCGTAGCCGATGACGGGCACGCCCCTGGTCTCGAGATATTCAAGGGTCAGACCGATGTCCAGAATGCTCTTTGCGCCTGCGCAGACCACCATAACGGGGGTGCTGCCCAGCTCCTCCAGGTCTGCGGAGATATCCATGGTGGTCTCGGCACCCCTGTGTACGCCGCCTATGCCGCCCGTGGCGAAGACTCTTATGCCGGCCATGTGGGCGATTATCATGGTGGTGGTGACGGTGGTTGCGCCGTCTGCCTTACGGGCTACGATGGCGGAAAGGTCACGGCGGCTTGCCTTGATAACGTTTCTGCCTGCCTTGCCCAGATACTCTATCTCCGCCGGGGAGAGACCTGCCTTGAGCCTGCCACCGATGATGGCGATGGTGGCGGGGACGGCGCCGTTTTCACGGATGGTCTGCTCCACCAGCAGAGCGGTCTCCACGTTTTTGGGGTAGGGCATGCCGTGGGAGATTATGGTGCTCTCCAGAGCGACCACGGGCTTTCCGGCGGCAAGAGCCTCTCTGACCTCCGGGGATATATCGAGATATTTGTTCATAATGTACTCCTTTGCATTTTCTGTCAATGATATAATACCACCTGACACGGAAAAGTCAATACGGCATTGGCGCCGCCGTGAAAACGGATTCGTCTTTTTCGACAAATTCAGCGCCGATTATTTGGCATATTATACCCATGCTGATTATACAAAATTCGTGCGTTTTATGATAGAATAAACTTGTATAATAATGCAAACCAAAATTATCATATACAGGAGGAAAAAATGAAGAAAGCAAAGAGACCTCTGTCATTGCTCATGGCACTTGTGCTGCTGCTGAGCCTTGCCGTACCCGCTTTTGCGGCGGAGGAGCCCGAGACCCGTACTCTGGTGAGCTGGGTGGGAGGCACCTCCCCTGTGAACAACGGCGGGAATGATATCCTGGAGGGCGTCAGGCTTATACATCACGGAAGGCTCCAGACCAGCGCCTCCGGAAACCTCTCGGCTCAGAACTGGAAGGGAACAAGGAATTTTGCAGACGGTGAGGTTTTCACCGACACCGTTTTTGCGATCAGCAGCTCCGGCTATAAGGAGCTGACGGTCAGTATGGTGGCCGGCAGCAACGGAAATGCTCCCGCTTCCTATTGGGTGGACTACTCCACGGACGGGGTAACCTGGGTCACCGCCGAGGAGAAGCTTGCCGCTCCCGGAGTTAAGGCAAACACCGTGGAAAGCGCCGTCAGCAGCTCCGTGAAGCTTCCCGACGGGGCATCGAACCGCAAAAACCTCAGCATCCGCATCCGTCAGGCCTCCCCGGCCCTCAGCGAATACGATGCGGGCGCATTGTACATCTACAGCCTTGCCGTAACCGGCACCGTCACGGAGCCCCTGCCCACGCCCTGTGAGCTGTCCTCCGACATTGACGGCATCAGCTTTGTGAAGGGACAGACTCAGGAGTTTCACTTCTCCACCGTCGCCAATGACGACATGGGCACCCTCGTGACGGCCACCTCCGTTTTCAATGACTTCGACGCTGTTGAAAAGCTGGAATACTACGAGCCCAACGGAGCCGCACCCGGCTGGTATGAGCTCAAGGGCATGAGCTTCGGCCCGGAGGGAGGCTTCCCCCTCTCCGACGCGGAGAGCAGCTTCCGGGTCACCTTCAGGTCTGCGGGAGAATTCCCCGTCAGCGTGACCCTCAAGGCTGCCGACGGCAAGACCGACCTC
>JABUSQ010000200.1 GCA_021442665.1 Oscillospiraceae bacterium | reverse complement strand
TTCCTCCGGCGGGGCGCTCTGTTCTTTGCAATATCCATGTCCGCCATGGCGGAGGCTATCACGTCCATGACCGACACGGTGGAGGACAGCGCAGCGGAAAGCACCAGAGCATAGAATACAAATCCCATCACTGTGCCGAAGTAATCCATGCGGAGAAATATCTCCTGTACGGAGTTAAACAGCAGGCAGGGGTCGAAGCTTATATCCCCGTCCATAAAGGCAAAGCAGGCGGGAATGACCAGCACGCCGGAGAGAACGGCCACCGCCGTGTCGCAGATAACTATGACGGCCGAGCTGCGCTGAAGCTTCTCCTTTTTTTCAAGAAAGGAGCCGTAGGTTATCAGAATACCCAGGCCAAGGGACAGAGACAGCAGAAGCTGACCCGCAGCAGAACTCAGCACTCCGAGGAAATTCTCTCTCAGCGGCTCAATATTCCACGAGAACATGAAGCGGAAGCCGTCGTAAGCTCCGGGCTGCAGAGCAGTGTACACCGTAAGGGCAATGAACACCGTAAGCAGCGCAGGCATGCCCACCCTACAGAATTTCTCCACATTCTCCCGTGCTCCGACGGTGAGTACTGCCGTACTAATAAGAATGAATATCGCAGTCCACAGTGCCATACCCTCGCCGTTGACGAGGAATCTGTTCAGAAAGCCCGCCGCGGTGTAGGCGCCCCAGGTGTTGTATCCGAAAACGGAGGTTAGATAGCTAACCGCATGGCGGGTTACGATACCGCCCAGAACGGAGTAGAAGCCCAGCACAATGAAGGACGCAGTCAGCGTGAGATATCCGAGCCATGATGCCCCCGGGCTCAGCCTTTTATATGCGTTTACTGGTCGTCTGCCCGTGCTGCGTCCGATGGCAAGCTCCGCCGTAACAACCGTAATGCCGACAACAGCCGCAAGCACAAGATACACCAGCAGAAATGCAAAGCCGCCGTTCATGCCCATTTTATAGGGGAAGCCCCAGATATTGCCCAGTCCCACGGCAGATCCCACCGCAGTCAGCAGAAAACCGTGTCTTGCGCCCTGTTTTTTACCCATGCTCCCGCCCCCTCGTAAGCTAAGCTTTTCTCATGAAATTTTACACTACATTCACGGCTTTGGCAAGAGGCAGACGGCATGAAAAAAGCATCGGCAATACAATGTATTGCCGATGCCGGTAAAATCTACGCTATGTACTTTATCTGCGGAATTACAGACCGAAGAAGCCTGTAATCTGACCGTAGATAACGAAGAGCATGCCGATGGGGGTGATGACCTTGAAGCAGATGTTGAAGAAGCCCTTGCCCCAGAACTTGTTGCCCTCGAGCTCACACTCCTTGACCACCATGTCAAGCTTCCAAATCCAGCCGATGGCAAATGCCATAATGGCTGAACCAAGCGGCATCAGAATACCCTCAGATATCAGGTCATAGAAGTCAAGCCAGCAGTCGTTCCAGCCTGCCACATTGGCACTGCCGAAGACAACGGCGGGAGGATCCAGAACGCAGCCTGCAGCGGTGCCGCTGCCCAGACCGTCAAGTGCAACGGGGAGGGAGATGATGAGGATGATGATGCACCATACGAGAACAGCCTTCTTGCGGCCGGGAGCCTTTTTCTTTTCCGTTCTCATGTCGACGGTTGCGGAGATAAGAACCTCAAGCAGGGACATGGAGGAGGAGATTGCTGCGATGAAGACGAGGCCGTAGAACAGGAAGCCCATGAGGTTGCCGATTCCGCCCATCTTGAAGAATACCTCCTGCATAGAAGCGAAGAGGAGGCCGGGGCCGCCGCGGACATTGCCGTCCAGGAATGCGAAGCAGGCGGGCATAACAATCATGCCGGCGAGGATGGCAACGAGGGTATCGCAGACAACGATGATAACAGAGTTCTGCTGGATATTTTCCTTCTTGTCAAGGTAGGATCCGTAGGTGATCATGATGCCCATGCCGAGGGACAGGGAGAAGAACATCTGACCTGCGGCAGAGCTCAGAACACCGAGGAAGTCCTCCTTAAGAGGCTCAATGTTCCAGCCGAACATGAATTTGTAACCGTCAAATGCGCCGGGCTGTACTGCGACGTAGATAATGACGGCGACGAGCATTACGAACAGAGCGGGCATGCCGATCTTGCAGAACTTCTCAATACCCTCGGCGACACCTGCGGCAACGACGATGCCGTTAATGGCAACGAAGATTGCAGTCCAGACGAGCATGCCGCTGCCTGCGCAGATAAAGTGACCGAAGAAGTCGGTTACCTGAGGAACGCCCCAGGTGTTCCAGCCGAATATTGCGGTGAGGTAGCTGACGGCGTAACGGGTTACGATACCGCCGAGAACGAAGTAGAAGCCGAGAACCACGAAGGGTGAGATAAGAGCGAGCCAGCCCAGCCAGGTGAACTTCTTGCTCAGCTTTTTGTACGCAGCCAGAGGGCTCAGTCCGGTCTTACGGCCGATAAAAAGCTCGCCCACCATAACTGCGAGACCCACGAAGATAGCCAGAACAAGGTAGACCAGCAGGAATGCAAAGCCACCGTTGGAGCCCATCTTGTACGGGAAGCCCCAAATGTTGCCCAGACCGACTGCAGAACCGACTGCTGCCAGCAGGAAGCCCAGTTTGGAGCCAAAACTTCCGCGATTGTTTTCCATATACTTTCTCTCCTTTTAATTTTTTACCGCAGGGGGCTGCGGTAAAATCTGGTGGATTCCTTCACAAGCACCACCAAATTTATGAACAAATTTTACACTATATTCACAAATTTAGCAAGCCTTTTGTGCTGTTTAAAAAATAACTTTCACTCAGTCATATTTGAAATTTGTACACTTTTAACAATATATTCTAAACATTTATGAGCTTTATTCCGAAATATCATTGTAAGATGATGTCTATTCTCGTTTCATTATACAAAATTTCAGGAATATTTTCGTCAAAAGCATACAATCCTGATATGAAAGAATCATCGGCGGCACGCAGTGCCGCCGATGATTTGCATCAGGTTTTCCACTTCCTGCAGCGATTTGCAAGACGTTTTTTTGTTTTTATCCTGTGTACTATAAAGTAGATTACAAGGAATACCGCCACTGCCGCCATACAGACTATGGCATAGGTGTCAACGCCACCCTGAGTTTTTACCTCCAGCCACAGGGAATCGGTGTACTGACTGGTCTCGGAGGAGAGGTTTATGAAGGCTCCGCCGCCCTCAAGCACCTCCTCGGGAGGATAAGCGATTTCGCTCTCCACCATATCGGGGTCCATATACTGCTTTGCCTCGGAAAGCGGTGTGGAATAGCCCAGATACTCAAGATTCTCGGCATTTACCTCGGGGTCGCAGAGGAAGTTGATGTACGCCTCCGCTGCCGCCTTGTTCTGACAGCCCTTGGGTATGCATATGGCATCGATAAAGAGGTTGAAGCCCTCCTCGGGGAAGTAGAAGCCCAGGTCGGGATTCTCCTCCACCATCAGCAGATAGTCACCCGCGTAGTAGGGAGCTATCCACGCCTCCTCACGCTCCATGGCGGCAAATATCTGGTCCATAACATATGCCTGCACCAGAGGCTTCTGCTCTATGAGCTTGTATGCCGCAGTGCGCAGTTCGTCCCTGTCCTCGCTGTTGATGTCTATTCCCAGCAGCAGTTCGGAGATGGCGAAGGCGTCACGGGGGTTATCGAACATGAGTATCTTGCCGTCATACTTGGTGTTCCACAGCAGATCCCAGGAGCCCGTATCCGCCTCATCCACGTACTTTGTGTTGTAGATAACGCCGACGGTACCCCAGGTATAGGGCACGGAGTATTTGTTCTCCGGGTCATAGCTGGTATTTCTGTATGCCTCGTCCACATATTTGTAGTTCGGAATGTTGGAGAAGTCTATCTCCTCCAGCATGTCCTCGGCGATGAGGCGTGCCACCATATAGTCCGAGGGAATGATGATATCGTAGGAGCTGCCACCGGTCTTCAGCTTGGTGTACATGGTCTCGTTGGTGTCGAAGGTCATGTAGTTAACCTCGATGCCCGTGGCCTCGGTGAAGGCCTTGTTGACATCGATATAGCCGTCGGTGCCGTCGGAGATATACTGTCCCCAGTTATAGACGTTTATTGTGACGGGCTCTGCCTTTGCCTGAGGCTGAGGCAGAATGCTGAGCGCAAGAAGCAGGCTCAGGAAAAATGCGGATAATCTCTTCATCAGCCCACCTGCCTTCTGTGCAGCCTGCTGCGTTCATCTCTGCGCTTCTTCTCGTCCTTTGCCTGCAGCACGTTCATTAGCACCATGACAAGGAGTATGGTGACGAACAGCAGGGTGAACAGAGCGTAGATTTTGGGATGCAGGGGCTTTTTGGTGTAGTTGTAAATCTCCACGGGGAGAGTTACGAATCTCGGCCCGAAGACGAAATAGCTGATGACGAAGTCGTCAAGGCTCATGGTGAAGGCCATGAGAGCGCCGGAGATGATGCCGGGGAATATCTCATGGATGACCACCTTGAAGAAGGCCTGAACGGGCGTACAGCCTAAGTCCAGCGCGGCCTCCTCGAGATTGGGGTCCATCTGCTGGAGCTTGGGCATTACGGAGAGAATAACATAGGGCAGATTGAAGGTGATGTGCGCAATAAGCAGCGTTGCAAAGCCCAGAATGTTATTGGTCTTCAGCATGGTTCCCACGAAGGCAAAAAGCAGGGCCAGAGATACGCCGGTGACGATCTCGGGGTTCGTCATGGGAATATTTGTGATGCTCATGGACAGTCTCCGCATGCGGGGGCCCATGGAATGGATGCCCAGAGCTGCGGCGGTTCCCAGCACCGTGGCAATAAGTGAAGACAGCAGAGCCACAATGACGGAGTTCAGCAGCAGAGGCAGAAGCACACTGTCACGGAAAAGCTCCCTGTAGTTGTTCAGGGTAAAGCCCTTGAAAACGGCAATATCCATGCCGTTGTTGAAGGAGCCTACAGCCAGAACTATCATGGGTACGTACAGGAAGATGAGGATAATGACAGTGAACACCTTATTGAAGCGTTTCACGGTGCCATCACCTCCTCGTCATCACCGAAGCGGTTGGTCACGCCCACGCAGATGAATATCATCACCATAAGCACCAGAGACAGCGCCGCACCCAGATTGGGGTTGTAGGCGGTCTTGAACTGGCTTTCGATAACGTCGCCGATGAGGGTGGTTCCGCTGGAGCCCAGCTTCTGAGAAATATAGAAGGTGGACACCGCAGGCACGAACACCATGGTGAAGCCGGAGATAATGCCCGGAGTGGACAGGGGCAGGATAACACGCTTGAAGGTCTGCGGGCCGCTGCAGCCCAGATCCTCCGCAGCCTCCACCAGACGGCGGTCAATCTTCATTATAACGGTGTAGAGAGGCATTATCATGTAGGGCAGGTAGTTGTATACCATGCCCAGCACCACCGCTCCGTCATTTCGGATAAGGGGCAGAGGCTCAAGTCCCAGCGACACGATGAAGTTGTTGATTATACCCGTGTCCTCGGTGAGAGCCACCCACGCAAGGGTACGCAGCAGGAAGCTGATGCACATGGGCAGCATGACCAGCATGTACAGGAATCTCTGCTTTACCTCGTCGCAGTTTGCGATATAGTATGCCACAGGGTAACCGATGACAAGGCATATTGCCGTGGAAACCAGGGCAAGCCATATACTCTTGATGAGTATGGGCATATAGTTGCCCAGATTGGATATATTCTTCAGGGTAAGCTCACCGGTCTGAGAATCGGTGAAGGCGTAGTAGGCAACGATTGCCAGAGGTACGATGGTAAACAGCGCCATCCACACAAGGTAAGGCGCAGCAAGAGCCTTACTCTTCATTTTCCGTTCCCTCCGATGCCTCCTCGCCTTCCTCGTCCTCGGGATAGAGGTCGGGGTCGTCCATCTCTTCATACTCTGCGGAGTAGGAGCTGTAGTCGCCGAACATTCCGGAATACTCGCTCTTGTGCATGATATGGATGTCCTCGGGCTCAAGGCGGATGCCGATATACTCGCCTACCTCGTGGTAATCGGTGGTCTGGATAAGCCACTTGAAGCCCTTGAAGTCAACGATGGTATCGTAATGTACACCCTTGAAGGTAACGCTTGTGACGGTGCCGCAGAGATGTCCGTCGTCGGCCTTGACGATGTCGATATCCTCGGGTCGGATAACGACGTCCACGGGCTCGTTCTTCTCGAAGCCCCTGTCGACGCACTTGAATTTGCGGCCGAAGAATTTTACAAGGCAGTCCTCCAGCATTACGCCGTCAAGGATATTGCTTTCGCCGATAAAGTCCGCAACGAAGGCGTTCTTAGGCTCGTTGTAGATATCCTCGGGAGTGCCTATCTGCTGGATTCGGCCCTTGTCCATGACCACGACGGTGTCGGACATGGAGAGAGCCTCCTCCTGATCATGAGTTACATATATGAAGGTGATGCCCATTGCCTGTTGTATGCGTTTAAGCTCGTTCTGCATATCCTTGCGCAGGCGCAGGTCAAGTGCTCCCAGAGGCTCGTCCAGAAGGAGAACCTTGGGACGGTTAACTAATGCTCGTGCGATGGCAACACGCTGCTGCTGACCGCCGGAGAGCTGACTTACTCTTCGGTTTTCAAAGCCCTTCAGGCTTACGATTTCCAGCATTTCCGTGACACGCTCGTCTATCTCGTCCTCGGGCAGCTTCGCAGTACGCAGACCGAAGGCGACATTCTCGTACACGTCAAGGTGCGGGAACAGGGCGTATTTCTGGAAAACAGTGTTTACCTTTCTCCTATAAGGCGGGACATCGTTTATCCTCTCGCCGTCAAACAGCACGTCTCCGCCGGTGGGCTTGAGGAAGCCGCCGATAATGCGCAGCGTGGTGGTCTTTCCGCAGCCGGAGGGACCCAGCAGCGTGAGGAATTCCTTATCATTGAAGTACAGGTTAATATCGTTTAAAACGATTTCGTCGTCAAACGCCATTTGACAGTTCACAAGGCGAATGAGTTCTTTGGACATTTATCCTCCCCCATTTCTATATGGTATAAAATACAGCAAAAAGACGTGCCGCTTACTGCGTCCGGCACGTCCTTTGCATTAATCTATATATATACATATCAGCACGCTAAAGTCAACTTATTTTTCGAAATTTGCCGAAAAATTTTTACAGGCCCTTCAGATCGGAAACTCCGAAGTATTTCCCTGCAAAATCGACCTCCTCCACAGTAAACACCCGTCCCCGAAGATACTCCAGAATGCCCGCGTCCGTGGGGAATGTGAATTCCAGCTTATAGGAATACAGCGCCTGACCCTTTTCATCGAAATTCCTGTTGAATCGCTCTCTGCCGTATTTCCCGTCCCCCAGCAGCGGCCAGCCTGCGTGGCTGAGCTGAGCCCTTATCTGGTGGGTGCGTCCCGTCAGCAGACGGCACTCAACAAGGGACAGTGCCCCGGAGCTTTTAATCACACGGTACTCCGTCACGGCGGTCTTTGCTCCGGGCTCGGGACGGTTTTTCACGAACACCTGATTTTTTGCGGCATCCTTGAAGAGATAGTTTTCAAGCCTTCCCTCGGGAGGGTCCGGTCTGCCCTGCACGGCGCAGAGATAGTATTTTTCTATCTCACGGTCCCTTATTTTTTCATTCAGGATGCGCAGAGTCTCGGCGTTTTTGGCGGCGATGACTATGCCTCCGGTGTTTCGGTCTATGCGGTTGCACAGGGCGGGAGCAAAGGTATTCTCCTCCCGGGGCTTCCACTCGCCCTTCTGCGCAAGATACGCCTGAACATTCGCGATGAGGGTGTTGTAATCCCACTGTCCTGCGCTGTGGCAGAGCACGCCGGGCTTTTTATCCGCCAGCAGAATATTCTCATCCTCGTAAACGATGCTCAGCCTCGGTGTTCCCACCTTCAGATAGGAGTTCTCCTCCCTGGGCTTCTCGAAAAACTCATCGTTTATGTACATCTGCACAAGGTCGCCCTCATTCAGACGCACATCACGCTTTGCGCCCTTGCCGTTGAGCTTGATGCGCTTCAGCCTTATATACTTTTGCAGCAGAGCCTCCGGCAGCAGCGGAACGGCCTTGCCCACATATCGGTCAAGGCGCTGGCCTGCATCGTTCTTTTTTACCGTAAATTCCTTCATGAGCGCATTATATAAAAATCCTTCGCACTTGTAAAGACCGTAATAAGGCCGGCTCCCGGAAAACCCTCCCGAACGCCCGACGCAGTTCCTGAGGGAGCAAAAACAGACCTCCGCACAAAGCAGAGGTCTGTTAAATGCTTTTGCTTCCGGGAGAGCTTTACCGTGCCGCTTGCCCGGTTTTCTGTCAGGAAACTGACAGCCTCAGTGTTTTCACGTCCAGACTCAGGCTTACGTTCTTACTGTTATAGCTGTCACGGTAAGTGAATTCGACAACATCTCCCTGAACGGCTATGGGCTGAACCCAGTCGGCTTCCGTCGGCACATTCCAAATGCGTACATATACAGTGAAATAATCACTGCTTCCGTCACTGTATTCCACGGCGATATTCACGGGTACAGACTGATACATCTCATAATAGTCTCCCCTGTACAGAAGGGTGTGGTATTCGTCTGCGGTGTTTTCCGCATCTGTGTTCAGCGTGAAGCCCGATACGGTCTTTGTGATGCCTTCGGCGCTGTCCTTCATGTCACGGTATATGAAGGTGACTATCTGACCTCTGTTGCAGGTCACATTGGGACGGAAATCGTTGTTTCCGTAGCCGCTGGTTATACCGTTTTCAGCAGCCCAGAGGATGGCGGTGAAGTAGGGGCTTGTGCTCTTTACGTCCACGAAGGGATTCTCTTCGGATTCCGGTGCGGGCTTTCCTTCGGTGCGCCAGAGGAAGGTCACCACCTGCGCTCTCGTGCAGGGCTCATTGGGCGCAAAGTGGCTTGCATCAAAGCCTGCGGTTATGCCCTGCTCCGCAGCCCAGAGAATAGCCTTATAATAGGGGCTCGTGCTCTTTACATCCACGAAGGGATTATTCAGGCTCTCGGGCTCGGGAGCGCCCAGCGCACGCCACAGGAAGGTCACCACCTGACCTCTTGTGCAGGGGTCTCCGGGGCGGAACTCCACGGGAGTAACTCCGGCGGTGATTCCCTTGCCGACAGCCCAGAGTATGGCGTCCTTATAGGGCCCGCTTGCAGTGCCGTCAATGTCCTCGAATGGATAATCTCCGCTGCTAAGAAGCAGAGCATTGGAGGTCTCTCCCTGTGCAGTCACCGCAATGACATTCTTGCCATCGCCGGTGAGGGATGCAAAGCTGCCTCCCGAGGGAGCGAACATTCCCTGATACGAGAACACATCTCTTGTTATTCCCTCCAGGCAGTAGAAGGCTCCCACATCGGGCGTACGGCAGTCGGTGTAGGCATAGATATTTTTGAAATTGTCTCCTGAATCTTTGTATTGAGCAACATATTCATCTATCTCAAAGGCAATGTCATCCGGATTGGCTCCGTTTACTATTGCTCTTAAAACAGCGGGCATACAGCCGCTGCCGATATACACGGCCTCCGACAGATCGTGACTGCCGCTGAGGTTCATAGTTGATTTTATCTCCAGCGGTCCCAGCTCTACGGTTTTGTCTGCCAACAGTCCGAAGAAGTGTATCCCCTTTGAGCCTCTGGCGTTTATGTTGGTATTTATATTGGTTATTTTGGTTTTTGAGTTTCCGTTCCAATTCTTCAGCTCTCCGGCAGAGATGCCGGCTACAAACAGCTCCTCGGTGCCGCTGTATCCGCTTCCCTCGTAGAGAACGTTGACATTTATTTTTCCGCTGGAGGTGGAATTTATGACAGTAATATTGTCCGCAGCAATGCCGAAGCAGGAGCTGTAGCCCTTGCTGACATCCGGGGAAAGATTTATGATGTTATCCTCATAAATCTGAGCGCTGCCCGCAGCAACGCCGAGGTTTCCCGTTGAACTGATAACGTTTCCTGGCCGGAGCACAAGCTCGTTTGCGATGATTCCGCAGTCCGAGGCGCTGATACTGTTCCGGAGTCCGGTGCTCGGCTCACTCATAACGACCTTACCGTCTGACTCAATACCGCAGTCAACACCGCTGATGGTCAGAGCGGAGTCGCTGAAATTTCTCAGCTGCACACCGCCATAAGCGCTGATGCCCGTGTAATAGCTTTTCGAGCTGTGCGCAGGCGCAGTAATACTAGCACTGCCGTATAACCAAATTTTGAGCTGATAAGGTCCCTCATAATAGATACCCGAGTAGTAGGTAATGCCGTCCTGCGTCATCACCTTCTCGGCTTTTGTTATTTCGGCGTCTGTCAGATTAATGGTGTAAACATCGCCGGAACGTGACAGTGTGGCAGTTCCGTTTCCGCATTTGATGATCTGCCCCACTTCCTTGAACACCGTGCCGTTGACGCTGATATATACCCCGTCGTCCGCCGCCAATGCGGAGGCAGGCAGCAGCGCAGCGACAAGCATTATGCACAGCAGTGCGGCAATGAGCTTTTTCTTCATGCTTTTTTCTCCTTTTATATTATTTTCCGCTAAAATTACATACAAAAATATTATAAAAAAAAAACGAAATTTGCAATACATTTGTCACATTTTATTAAAAAATTTTTAGTATTGTGTTCTTCACCGTTTTTCGGAAATTCTCCGCATTCTTTCAACACTCCCGGACTGAACCCCTCCTCCGGGAAACATAAAAAGAGACTGAAGCGAAATTTGAAAGCCGCTGCAGTCTCTTAGCTGTTATTCGTTTTTCAGCTCGTTTATTATTCTGTCGACCTCGCTGTCGCTGCGGGATGGAGCCTGAAGCGTAGGCTCGTCGGTCACAAGCGGCTTTCCGGCGGGAATCACGGGTTCCTCCGCCGGCGCCTCAGCGGGCTTCTCCGCCGGCTTGCTTCCCGGTTTGGGAGTCTCCTTCTCCGCCGCCCTCTCCTGAGCCGTGCGCATATTGCTCACTATCATCCAGCAGTACATGAGAAGCATTGCCCCGGTGCCGAAGAGTATCATCTGCAGGCCTATAAATCTGCTGTCCGCCAGAGATGTAAGGCACATAAACGCCGCCAGCATGGAGATAAACAGAGCGCTCTTAGGCGCAGGCTTTCCGAAGGCAAAGCCCGCATCGCAGTAGAATGCGTAGATAACGCAGCTTATGGTGATTATCTCCACGCCGTAGCTCCAGAGATTGGGTACGCTGGAGTTTCGCATATAGCAGCCCACCAGCCATACCACAAATATCACCACGGGAAGGGTGCAGAACACGCTCACAAGGCCCGGAGCGAAATTTCTCTTTGCGGAATTGCATATCGCAGGGAAGCTGATGCCGCACAGCACACTGAGAACGGCGATGAAGCGGAAAAGTCCCGCCTGCGCATCGGTCGCCGTACCGAAGAAGGTCACGATTCCGCCTGCGGCAACCACACCGCCGATTATCCACGCCGCCGCAGAATGCAGGACGGTGGTGCCTCTGAAGGTCTCACGCATGCTCTCGGGGTAGCTAAGCCCGCTCAGCAGTCTGCCGGGCAGAAGGTAAAACACCACAGCGGCGGCGACTATCACAAGAGGCACCATAACATTCAGCAGACCCGGCTCGGTCATGCCGGTGACGGGGTCGTAGGTTATCTGATTCTGAAGCCAGCGGAAGAATGCTCCGAAGGCTCCCAGAGCACAGACGAAGCAGCACATTATCAAAGCATTTTTACGCATATTAAAAACCTGCCGGAATATATTTTTCTCGTAAAGTATATTGTATACTCATTTGTCATCTTCGTCAACCTAAACATTCCGGTATGTCCTCGGGATGAATCGAAAAGACTGTTTCTGCGACAGCACGCACATTGCCGGGCATTAAAAATCCACCCGGATTCCCGGATGGATTTTTTACCTTTTAATATGCAACGCCCCAGTAGATCATGTGTCTGGCTTTTCTGCCGCAGACGGGACAGACGTCGCCAAGATTCTCCTGCTCGAAGGGGATACAGCGGCTGGACATGCCCGCAACCTCCTTCATCTTCAGCTCGCACTCAAGCTCGCCGCACCACATGGTCTTGATGAAGCCGCCCTTCTTCTCCTGAAGGTTCTTTGCCTCCTCCAGAGAATGCGCCTCGAAGATGTGCTCGTCAAGGTTCTTCTTTGCCTTGTCAAACAGTCCCTGCTGTACTTCATCAAGCAGCTCGGGAACCCTTGCCGCAAGCTCGCCTATGCCGACGCTTACCTTCTCTCCGTTGTCACGGCGAACCGCTACGCAGACATTGTTCTCGATATCACGGGGGCCTATCTCTATGCGGAGAGGCACACCCTTCATCTCATACTGTGCGCACTTCCAGCCGAGGCTGTTGTCGCTGAGGTCGATCTTCGTACGGATGCCCGCCGCCTTTATCGCCTCGTAAAGCTCCGTGGCCTTCTCGATGACTCCGGGCTTATGCTGGGCAACGGGAACGACGATGACCTGTATCGGGGCGATTTTCGGGGGCAGAACAAGGCCGTTGTTGTCGCCGTGGGTCATGATAACGCCGCCGATGATGCGGGTAGACATGCCCCATGAGGTCTGGTGGGGATACTTGAGCTTGTTGTCTTTGTCGGTAAAGGTAATGTCGAACTGCTTTGCAAAACCGTCACCGAAATAGTGGCTTGTGCCGGACTGCAGAGCCTTACGGTCGTGCATCATGCACTCGATGGTGTAGGTGTTGACTGCGCCGGCAAACTTCTCCTTATCCGTTTTGTTGCCCCGAATAACGGGCATTGCCAGATAATTCTCGCAGAGATCGGCGTAAACCTCAAGCTGCTGCAGGGTCTCTTTGCGTGCCTCCTCCTCGTTTACATGCAGGGTGTGACCCTCCTGCCACAGAAACTCTCTGCCTCTGAGGAAGGGACGTGTGGTCTTTTCCCAGCGCAGAACACTGCACCACTGATTGTACAGCATGGGGAGGTCACGCCATGAATGCACGGTGTGGCTCCAGTGGTCGCAGAAGAGGGTCTCGGAGGTGGGGCGGATGCAGAGACGCTCCGTCAGCTCCTCTGAGCCGCCCATGGTCACCCATGCGCACTCGGGAGCGAAGCCCTCAACATGATCCTTTTCCTTCTGCAGCAGGCTTTCGGGAATGAGCATGGGCATGGACACGTTCTCATGTCCTCCCTCCTTGAACATTCTGTCAAGCTCCTTCTGTATATTTTCCCAGATGGCGTAGCCGTAGGGACGCAGGATGAAAAGACCCTTTACGCCGGAGTAATCCACCAGCTCGGCCTTGGTGCACACGTCGGTGAACCACTGGGCAAAATCCTGCTCCATATCGGTTATCTGTTCAACCTTTTTTTCTTTTGCCATAACAAATCTCCTATCTGCCGGAGGCCCTCCTCCGGCATTTATTAACCTGTATATTCTATAAAAGCCTTTTTGCCTTGTCAATGAAAAAATTTACAAGCCGTAAATTTTTGCATTTTTTCTTGACCGATTCGACAAATTAAAATATAATATTATCCCAATATACGATATGTATATGTTTTTTACGTCTATAATGTTTAGAGCAATATACGGAGGTGACGCATATTAACAGGCAGCGTTACATGGCTGAGCTGTCCAAGCTCCTGACCTTCATGTTCAAGGAGGACAGGGACGAGATACTTCAGCACTACAACAGGCTTCTGGATGAGTCAGACGATCCCGATGCGCTTTTAGCCGAGTTCGGCTCTCCTACCAAGCTTGCGGTCACTATTTCCCGCAGCTATGACCGTAATGCGCACAAACTTACGATAATCCCTGCGTCAAGGGAGACTGCCGAGGCAAAGGATACGCCGGCCGAGACGGAGGCTGCCGAGACCCCGGAAGCCCCGGAGTCTGCCGAACCGGCTTCCCCTCAGGAGGAGGTTACCGCTGCGGTGGCTACTCCCATACAGAAGGAGCCTGAGCCGGAAACTGCTTTCGTGGGCAGCTACGAGGATATTGTCGAGGAAATACGCAGAGAGAGGGCTGCAGAGCAGGGTATTGAATACGTTCCTCTCTTCGTAAAGGAAGAGGTTCCCGTTGTCGAGGAAGTCCCCGTTGCCGAGGAAGTCCCCGTTGCCGAGGAAGTCCCCGTTGCCGAGGA
>JABUSQ010000041.1 GCA_021442665.1 Oscillospiraceae bacterium | reverse complement strand
TCGCAGAGTATTCATTTCAGACCGTTTTCAATAAGAGCCCGGTTAATTGCGTTTATGACACGCTTTTTATCTCCGCTCCACAGGGGAGCGAGGAGGAGCCTCTTGCTTCCGTCACCGGTGAGGCGGTGGATGACCGCAGAATCGCCTATCAGCCTTACACAGTCGCAGACAAGCGAGACATATTCCTCAAGACTCATGGTCTCGAATTTTCCCTGTCTGTAGTCCTCCGCAAGATCGGTATCCTCTAAAACATGGAGAAGCTGCAGCTTTATACCGCCGCTTTTTCGATCCAGAACATGGCGCACGGTGTCCAGCATATCCTCACGGCTCTCGCCGGGAAGTCCCAGAATGACATGGGTAACGGTATGTATGCCCAGAGCGTTGAGCTTTTCCACAGCCTCGTCATAGACGGAGAGCCCGTAACCCCGACGTATGTATTCCGCCGTCCGCGGATGCACGGTCTGCAGACCCAGCTCAACCCACACGGGCTTTATCTCACAAAGCTCCCTCAGCAGCTCCGTCACCCCGTCACCGAGACAGTCGGGACGTGTGGCAACGGACAGAGCGGCAATGTCCGGGCGGCTGATAACGGGCAGAAACAGCCTGCGCAGGTATTCGGGCTCCGCGTGGGTGTTGGTGTACGCCTGAAAATAGGCGATGTAACGGCCACCGGAGAATTTTGCGGCAACCCTTCTCTTTGCGTCCTCTATCTGCTGCTCCGGGCTGAGACACGGGGAGGGAGTGAAATCACCGGAGCCGCCGGCGGAGCAGAAAATACAGCCCCGGGTGTCGACGGTTCCGTCACGGTTGGGACAGCTCATGCCGCCGTCAAGACTCAGCTTATAGAGCTTTTCTCCGAACTGCGCCCTGCAGTAGTCATTGAGAGTTATCATCAGCCTATGCCCAGAAGGAATACCATCAGCGGAATTGTGACCGAGGACAGCAGGGTAGAGATGAATATGCCCGAGGAGGATTCCACACCGTCACGCCCGTTCTCAAGCCCAACAATGGTGCAGATTGCCGCGGAGGGCGTGAGCATGACCATCATGATGACGCCAAGCACCAGCGGGTCGGATATGAGAAGACGGAGCACGAGCCAGATAACGGCGGGGCTGACGATGAGCTTTACAAAGGAGATGAGATACATTTTCGGCTGCATGACGGCAGCTTTCACGGGAACATTGCCCAGCGACATACCGATGCACATCATGGAGAGGGGCACAACGGAGGCGCCGACGGTGTCGCACAGATCGTCGACAAACACGGGCATGGGTATACGAAAAGCGAAGATGAGGCAGGCAAGCAGGGTGGCGATAATCGGGATGTTAATTACCTGCCTCAGGCTGAAGCCGTGCTTTTCGCCGTTGTTGTTCAGTACCCGTATGCCAACGGTATACAGCAGAAAATTGAGAGGGATGTTCGACAGGGAGGCGATGAACACGGCCTCCTCACCGAAGAAGGCTGCCACCAGAGGAAAGCCCATGAAGCCGTTGTTCATAAACGCCATCAGCAGGACATACATTCCGCTGTCGCCGGTTCTGAGAGGCGGAAAAAGCCTTGCGCAGACAAGGGCAACGGCAAAGCTTATGACATAGGCAAGAGAAATCATGAGCATTGCCCAGACAAGCTCCCATCCACCGAGGGGTATATCCTTATTGATAACGGAGGAGAGAATCAAGCCCGCCAGCAGCACGTTCATGACCAGCCTGCTCAGTGACTTGGTGAAATCTGCGGGCACGATTTTGAAACGGACGGTCATATAGCCCAGTATGAGCAGCGCAAGTATCAGACCCATTTTTTCAAGTAAAACAGACATAACAGCGATTCCTCGGATAATAAAAAATTTGGCGAAAGCACTCTGAAATTTCAAAATGCTCTTGAAAATCACGGCATATAGTCGTATTCTTGTGTGGATGCATATCTCTGCGGGGGTATATGTTATGTTAACTAAAAGCATAAAGCTCTTCATACACCGTGAGCCGGTGCTGTGCATTGCCGCACTGATGGCTCTTCTGTCGATTATAATCGTTCCGCCGTCGTTTGTCTATGCCGAATATATTGATCTCAGGGTGCTGTGCCTGCTTTTCTGCCTTATGGCGGTGATTGCGGGCTTTCAGGACTGCGGACTGTTTGAGCTTATGGCGAAGCGGATGCTCACCGGAGAAAAGACCTTCCGCCGGGTGAGCATACTGCTGGTGCTGCTGCCCTTTTTCAGCTCCATGCTGGTGACCAACGATGTATCGCTCATCGCCTTCGTGCCGTTTACGGTGTTCGTGCTCAATAAAACAGGACGGCAGGACGCACGCATACGCATAATAGTCCTCCAGACCGTGGCGGCAAATCTGGGCAGTATGGCAACGCCCGTGGGCAACCCCCAGAACCTCTTTCTCTACGCCCACTACAGTCTCGGCATAGGTGATTTTCTATCCCTTCTGCTGCCTCTGACCCTTGTGAGCCTTCTGCTGCTCACAGGAGCCGCTGCTCTGGGCGGCGGTGAGCGGGTGAGCATTGCCTTTGCGGGAGGCACCGCTTTGAAGCATAAAAAACGCTTTGCCGTATATGCGGTGCTGTTTGTGCTCTGCCTGCTGTCGGTGCTGAGGGTTCTGCCCTACGGCATACTCACAGCCATTGTTGCGGTGTCGCTTATTATAGTCTCGCCGAGGCTTCTGCGGAGAGTGGATTACGGCCTGCTGCTGACCTTCGTGTGCTTTTTCATATTCAGCGGAAATCTCGGTCAGCTGCCTGCGGTGCATGAGGCACTGAGCAGGCTGATATCGGGAAACACCCTGCTTTGCTCGGCGCTTGTGAGTCAGGGCATAAGCAACGTGCCTGCGGCGGTGCTGCTGTCGGGGCTGACCTCGGACTGGAGGGGACTTCTTGCCGGAGTGGACGTGGGCGGTCTGGGTACGCCGGTGGCTTCGCTGGCAAGCCTTATCTCCATGAAATACTACTTCACGCTTGAGGACCACAGAGCAGGACGCTATATCCTGTTCTTTACGCTGGTAAACGCCGTCGGCCTTGCGATACTGCTGCCGATAGCGGCTCTGATAGTGTGAGATAAGCGAATATGCGAAAGGGTCCGATGACATCGGACCCTTTGTCGTGCTATGAGGTTTTCAGGTTCTCATCCAGCTCTTCCACGCCTTGAGTGAGAGGTCTATCTTATCCTCGAAGACTATGCCGAGGGAGGAGAGTGCGTCTGCAGACACGGCACCGTGACGGAGTACGAGTGCCTGAAAATTGGCGGGGCTGCCCAGCTCTCTGCTGTTTATCTCGGCGTAGCCACCCTCGCAGGGGACAAGCCCCGCTTCCTCTAAGGCGTACAGCCAGCCGGCAAACAGAGAGGTTCTGCCCGTTCTTTCAACGCTGAGAAGGCTTCCTTCCTCGCCGATGAATTCAGCCAGCAGGGAAGCGTATTCCGAAAAACAGCCCTTGAACAGCTCTGCCTGAGCCTCAACGCCCTTTACCGCAGGGGAGCTTATGAGAGCATGGTTCTCATGAGCCACACGGGATGATAACAAAGTGTCATATTTTCTGCGGGGAAGCTCACTGAGTTCACAGCAGATAAATTCCGCGTTTGTGACATTAAGACGCTGGGCAAGCAGCTTCGCCACCTCAATAGCCGGGGCACATCTGTCAACGGCGGTGATTTTTGCCTCGGGAAACTGTCGGGCAAGGAAGCAGGTTATTATACCGTTCTCGCAGCCGACCTCAAGTATGTTCTCACCAAAATACTCACGGTTATCACAAACCCAGGTGAAAATGCTCTTCAGAGTTTCGCCCTCGGTTGCGCCCGTCATTGTCGTGCTGGTGAGCAGGTCGGCATTTTTAAGCTCGTATATCAGCTCGTCGCAGGAGCTGTCGCCCTTCTCGTGAGCCTTTGCGCGCCTGTTCAGAGCATCAATGAGCTTACCGGCTTTGGACATTCCCATGACGGACTGCATGCGGGAGACGAACTTTCTGGGATCCTCCACCGGGCGCAGACGAAGCTCCGCCATGTAATCATGTACTGCTTTGTATTCAGAATTCATCATTGTACCTTTATGCCAAGCAAGCCGCAGCTTTCTGCGGCTTGCTGTATTTTTCCTGTGATATCAGAGCTTTTTACTTCTCGAGTCTCGGGTTATTCAGAACAAGGTCTGCCATTGCGGAAACGTAGTCGCAGTCGATGTCCTCGACTCTGCCGCAGTCTACGAGACGCGCGGCGTCGGGGTTGATGGGCAGACGGATGAAGCTGTTGATGTCGAATCTCTCAGCGGTCTCCTTCACATGGCTCTCACCGAAGACCTCGTGGATATCTCCACACTTGGGGCAGACATAGTAGGACATATTCTCCACCAGAGTAAGCACGGGGACCTTCATCATCTTTGCCATGACCACGGCCTTCTCCACAATCATACCCACCAGATCCTGAGGAGAGGTGACTATCACGATGCCGTCTACGGGAAGTCCCTGCAGAACAGTGAGAGGGACGTCGCCGGTTCCGGGAGGCAGATCTATGAACATATAGTCCACGTCTACCCACATGACCTCGCTCCAGAACTGAGCAACCACGCCGGCAATGACGGGGCCGCGCCACAGAACGGGCTCCTTGCTGTCCTCCAGCAGCAGATTCATACTCATGAGCTGAATACCGCTTTCGGTGGTTACGGGATACATAAAGCTGTCGGAGGCCACGGCTCTTCTGTCCACGCCGAAGGATTTGGGGATGGAGGGGCCTGTCAGGTCTGCGTCCATGACGGCGGTGCGGAAGCCTCTGCGCTGGGTCTCGGCGGCGAGAAGGCTCGTCACCATTGATTTGCCTACGCCACCCTTACCGCTGACCACGGCGATGACCTTCTTTACCTTTGCGCCGGGATAGAGCTTTTCCATGAGCTCCTCGTCACGGTGAAATTCGGAATCACCGCAGCCGCTTGAGCAGGTGGAACAGTTATGGGTGCATTCGCTCATATTTAAGCCTCCCCGCCGTTCCACTTATTGACTTCAGCCAGCAGCCAGTCGGTCCACTCACTGACGCCCTCGCCTGTACGGGCGGAGATGGGTATTATCTTTGCGTTGGGGTTAAGTCTGAGAACGTATTCTCTGCACTTTTCGAGGCTGAAGTCGAAGTAGGGCATAACGTCGATCTTGTTGATAAGCACCACATCGCAGATGGAGAACATGAGAGGGTACTTGAGGGGCTTGTCGTGTCCCTCGGGAACGGAAAGAATCATGGCGTTTTTCACGGCGCCGGTATCGAATTCCGCAGGGCACACGAGGTTGCCGATGTTTTCGAGAATGGCGAGGTCCACCTCGCCGGTGCCGAGACCCTTCAGACCCTGACGGGTCATGTCTGCGTCAAGATGGCACATTCCGCCTGTGTGAAGCTGAATGACCTTTGCGCCGGTCTCCTCGATGGTACGGGCGTCCACGTCGGAATCTATGTCAGCCTCCATAACGCCGATACGGAGCTTGTCCTTCAGATTGGCGATGGTGGCCTTGAGAGTTGTTGTTTTGCCTGAGCCCGGTGAGGACATCAGATTGAGAAGGAAGGTTCTGTCCTCCTTCAGTTCGCTGCGCAGCTTTTCCGCATCGATGTCGTTGTCGTCAAAGATGCTCTGCTTTAATTCCATTACTTTGAAAGTGTCCATAATTCACCTCATATCCGCAGTTTTCAAAACGGCATCGGAAAGGTTATTTCCGATGCCGAAGCTGTTTTCTGCTGTTTATTCCGGATTATGCCGGAGTGGAAAGAATCTTTTTGACCATTTCCTTTACGGCTTCAAGAGCTGCATTGTCGGCTGCTATGCCGTCAAGCCCCTTGCCGGAAAGGTTGAGTGATGCCACCTCTTTGTCGTATCCCACATAGCCCAGCACCTCAACGTCTATGCTCTCGGCAAAGTTCTCGAGAATGGGCTTGTTCGCATCGTCGTATCTGCAGCCGATCATGTACTTGTTTGAGTAGGGGAGATTGATCTCGGAAACGATATCGGTAATTCTGCCCGCAGTCTCAAAGCTGAGCTTGGACTGGTCGCAAACGATGATGAGAGTATCGGAGTTGCTGCCTGTTCCTCTGGCGAAATGCTCGAGACCCGCATCAAAGTCAATGATGACGAGGTCGTACATATTCATGGTCTCGGAGAAAATGGTGTCCAGCACGCTGTTTATGGTGCAGTAGCAGCCTGAGCCCTTCTTGCGTCCCATAACAACGAAATCAAAGAAGTCACCGTGGTAAACGGCGTCGTACAGGTCGGCTCGGAGCTTCTCACCGGCAACACCGTCCTCAAGGGTCTTTTTGCGTCTGTCGACAGCTTCACCGATGGTGGTGTCATACTTGACATTGAGTGTTGTTGCCAGATTTGCATCGGGGTCTGCGTCGATGACGAGAATCTCCTCGCACAGCCCCAGCTCCCTCACCGCCTTAACAAAAAGAGAAGCAGTGGTGGTCTTGCCGGTGCCGCCTTTACCTGAAAAAGAGATAACTCTTGTCTGCTGTTTCATATTATTTCGTCCTTTCGAAACCACATATTGTCAAATAGCACGTTCTCAGCCATCACAGAATAACGGGGCCAGTCCTCAACGTCCTCCTTGTCGGCGGGGATCATCTCAAGGAAGGAGCCCCGGTTTTCGTAGTAACGAATGATACCGTAGCCCTTTGATACCAGAAGCTGCGTCGTTTCATCGTCTACCGGGTAGGGGAATATGAAGTACACCTGAGTGAATACTCCCTTGTAATCCTCCAGCATGTCGAGCTTCTTCTGAAAATCCTCCACGCCATAGAAGGCGCAGATGCACTCGCGCACGGAGTTATGGTATTTGATGTTGCGGCAGCGGGGATTTTCGCCTGTGAGGTCAAGCTCTATCCAGCCTCTCTCCTCGGCCTCCTCAAGTATCCTGCCCACAAAGGCAAGATCGTAGCCGGTCTTTTCAACGATATAGTCCACATCGACCCAACCGTCAGCGGGAAGGTACTGGAGTATGCCGCAGGGGGCGTAGCCGATCTGGGTACGCCACTGCAGCTCCCTGAATATGGGCAGCACGGCGACAACGTCAGCTCTGTGCTCGGTACCGAACAGCTTCTGATTGATGGTGGTGAAGTAGCCTCTGCCGTTGAAGAAGGCTGATATTACGGTTTTGTATGCATCACTCTGTGTCATGGCTCAATGATTATTCGTCGATGTAGACGATCTTCTCCACGTATTCGGGATCCCAGCACTTGCTGCCGTCAGCCAGTACGGTGCAGTTAAGCTCGTAGGGGGGACGGTCGACCTTTGCTCTGGGAAGATGACGCTTTGCAGGAACGAAGGTGATGCAGTTCTTGGGGCATGCCTTTACGCATTCCATGCAGCCGTCGCACTCCCACATACGAGCGGGCTTTACCATGTGGGGGATATCCTGAAGGGACTTGGGCCAGTCGGGAGTTACTACGGGGGGGTTGGTGTTGAGGAACATGATGCAGTTGTGACCGTGATCGATGCAGGCGTGTACGCAATTAAGGCACTCGAGAGCGTTGCCGCAAACTTCGTTATCAAATACGAGGTCATGCTGCGGAGTTGTATATGCCATGATAAATCCTCCTAAAATAATTAATAATGTAAATTGCGTTTAAGACAGAACTATTACCACACGTCGACGAGAGAGGGGAAGGTCTCACGGGGGACGAGCTTGAATGCGCCGGACTTGCAGGCGGTGCGGCAGAGGCCGCAGCCGAAGCACTTGAACTGGTTAACAGTTACGATGTCCTTCAGCGGGCTGTACTGGATAGCGCCGTACTGGCACTTGATGATGCAGGGAGCCTCATTCTTGCAGCCGGTAGCACACTTCTTGGGGTCAACGGTGGAGACGTACTCTGCCTTGTGGAACTCTGCGGTTGCGCCTCTGTATGCACGGGCCTTGTATGCCTGGCAGTCGAATGCGTTGCAGAAGCAGAAGCAGAGAGGGGGCTTGCCGTCGGAGTCGGTACCTGCATCGAAGATGGAGATAACCAGACCCTGAGCATAACGCTCACGGCACAGAGCCTTTGCATCGGCCTTGCTGATGACCTTGGAGTCGGTCTCCCAGGGACGCTGCTCGAGGGTTCTGTCAACGTCTCTGTCAAAGAACATGCAGCCGTAGAAATCACCGAAGCCGAAGTAACGGCGGCAGCCGCAGTGCTGGAGAATGTAACGATCGCCGGGTGCGACGTCTATTATCTTCAGAGCATCCTCGAGGGGGATGACCTGACCTGCCTGCTGGAGCATGGTGTCGATAGCCATGTTCAGGTAGCCCTCATTGCCCAGATCGTGGGGAGCTTCGGGTTCCTGTGCGCCCCACTCGAAGCTGTTGCGGGTTGCACCGGTAAGGTTCATGTAACCTACGGCGTGACCGGGCTTCTTTACGAGTTCGGGGTCAAAGTTTGCGGGGTTAAGATACCACTTTGTTCCGTTGCCATATTCAACGCAATATTTGCACATTGATATAACCTCCTGATAGATTTAGTTATTTATGAATATACCGCCGGAGCATAAATGCCCCGGGGTATAGACATTGAATTCATGAAATGCTCAATTACTTGCCGAGCTTCTTCATGGGGCTGGCAGCGAGTGCCAGGAAGAGTGCTACCATACCGACTACGCCGATAACTGCTGCAACGGTGAAGCCGTTTGCAAAGCTGCCGGTGCCGGTGATTACACGGCCGACGACCTGGGAGGACAGAGCAGCGCCGCCCCAGAATGCACCGCCGGAGAAGATGGGGTTGATCTGGTTGAGGTTCTTGTTGCCGAACAGGATGGGGGTGATGGTGGGGCAGATGTTGGTGATAACACCGCCGGTTACGCAGAGCACGGAGCAGATGATTGCCATGAGCACGGTGACACTGCCGGGGAAGACGTATGCGTAGAGCAGGCAGCCGACTGCAAGGGGAACACCGGTGAAGATGATGAGGCCCTTGATGCCGATCTTGTTAACAAGAGCACCGCCCAGCAGGATGAATACGATACCGAAGAGCTGCATGATGCCCTGCATGGAGGAAGCCACAGACTGGGACATACCGCAGGTGGTGAGGTAGGTTACCATGTAGGTGCAGAGGCCCTGGTACATGATGGTGAGGAAGAGGATGCCGATGAATACCAGCCAGAATGCGCCGGTCTTGAGTGCCTGGCTGAGGGTGAGGCCGGGAACCTCTTCTGCGGGGGAGGCTGCGGCTGCTGCTGCAGCAACTTCGCCGCTGGTCTTGGGGATCTCGATCTTGGGGATGAGTGCAACTGCAACGAGGTTGCAGATAACGATGACAACGCCCATTACGAGGTAAACATTACGCCAGCCCATGCTGGGGATGAGTGCGCCGGGGATGAAGGAGAAGGCAGCTGCGCCCAGAGCGGCGGATGCCAGAACAACTGCGATGACGGTGGGAGTCTTCTTGCCGTAGCTTGCGAAGTAGGGGGATACGGCTGCAACGCCCATTGCGTGAGTACCGAGACCCAGAGTGGAGCCGCCCAGAAGACCTGCGACTATGAGCATCCACACTGCGCTGGAGAAGTAGTGGATGAGGCAGTAGCCGACGGAAAGGATGGCACATACGAAGAACAGGGTGCGGGGAGCGGTCTTCTTAAGCATGGGACCTACCAGGAAGGTAGACCAGATGAATGCCATTGCGCAGCCGAAGGTTGCGGCAAGTGCGATGGTTGCGACGCCGGCTTCGGGCCAGGTAGCCATGAAGCTGGGAAGGAAAATGGTGAAGGTGGAGTTCATGCCCATGTTGGCGAACAGTGCTATGCAAGCGCCAATGGCAGCCCTCTTGGCCTTGGAAGAATCGTTCATAATTTATACTCCTCTCAAAATGTTATATTATGAAACGCTGTATCAGACGCGGGGTCTGCAGGAATAGACCTTGAACTTGCCGTCCTGCTCCTCTTCGATGGTGCCGCGGCACTCAAGAACGTGGCCGACTATCTCAATGTTGTAAGCCATGCTCTTGCCGTCCTCTGCCATCTCGATGATGGTAGCCTTGGGAGCTGCTGCGCACATCTGGGTGAAGGTTGCGAGGATTGCATCCTTGCCTTCGAGGTATGCGGGAGCGCCGACCAGAAGCTTTGCAGCCTCATCATCAAATACAGCACCCTCGTCTACCCAGCAATCGGCGATACCCTTTGCATCGCCTGCGTTCATACGGTCAACGTATTTTTCGAGCATATTCATGGTTATTTCTCCTTTATTATTCTAATCAGTCAACGAAAACGCCCTGAAGCTCGGGAGGCGTATCCGTGAAGTCCAGCATCTTGTCAAGGATCTCAACAAAATCCTTTCTGTCGAAAGCGTCGAAGGCCTCCAGACGGCCGACGAAATCGAAGTAGGCAAGACCCTTGTAGGCATTGCCGAATATGGGCTGAGTTTCGGCAAGATCGGCAAGACCGCAGCCTGCGCCGAGGCAGTCGTCGCCGAGTCTTTCCTGAACCCATTTTACATACTTTTTGAGGCCCTCTCCGTCAAACTGCTGAGAGGTCATGGGGTATATAAAGTAAACTCTGTACATGGTGAAACCTCCTTAATGATTAAAGATCCATCTTGTACTCGTCAAGAGGCAGACCTCCGACCTGAGGATCAAGACGCTTGAGCAGTGCGTCAACGGCGGCGCCGACATCGTCGATGGTGATGTCAATGGCCTTCTGTGCGCAGCTGAGAGCGCAGGCGGAGCAACCCTTGCACATGTCTTCGTTCCAGGTGGCAATACCGTTTTCGATCTTCAGCGCGTGGTTGAAGCACTTTTCCACGCAGGTGCCGCAGCCGATGCACTTGTTCTCGTCAACGTGAACCTTGAGGCCGTCCAGCTTCTTAAAGCGGTTCTGAGCGTCGCCGCGAATCATGCCGGTGCGGTGTGCGTTGAAGTTGGTGCAGCAGCACTCGCAGCAGAGGCAAACGGTGAGGAAGGGGGCGGTGAAGTTAACGTCCCAGTAAATGTGGTCAAAGAAAACGTGACCGATGAAGGGCATAAGACCGTCGTCAACTGCCTTGTGCAGGTGGTCTATGGCCTCTTCCACGGTGACGTGGTAGCAAAGCTCGTCAGACTCCTCAGCAGTGGCGGCACCGATATGGATGCAGCCGATCTCCTTGCTGTGGTTCTGGCAGTTGTGAGCGTCGCGGCAGGTGCAGGTCTTGCTGATGATTCTGTGGGGAGAGCGGCGTATGAGCTCTTCGATAACTACGATGGGGAGAGGCTCGCCCTCTGCGCCGACACCAACGGCGGAGGGAAGGTAGGTCATGTCGAGAAATTCCGGCTTGTAAGCACCGGAAACCAGCTCTGCACGCTGCTCCTTGAAGAGCTTGGACTTGGTCTTGATATCGCCAAGCTTAAAATCGCGTGCCATAGTTTCCAGATGGTCGGAAGTCCAGGTTGAGCGAACGCCTTTTTCAACTATGCTCATGTTATTCCTCCTTACTGATTTACAATAAAAATTGTTTATGCGGGCTGAAATATATTTGCTTATTCTTGCTGAAGCTCGGGACTGCTTTCCGAAGACACATACTCAAGTCCCTCGATCTGCAGCTCACGACCGGATATCATGTCGTTTTCCCTGCTTCCGCATTCGGAGCAAATGACATCTACGCCCGCAAACTCGAAGTGGGTGTAGGACATCTCGTGACCGCACTTGCAGCATTTAAAGGTGATGGGGATGCGTCTCATTATCAGCTGTGAGCCCTCCAGGGGGGTATCCTTGCTGTACCGCTCGTAATACTTTTTCACCCACTCCTCCTGCAGGTCGTGCAGCTCGCCCACGGCGAGGCGGAGAGCGGTGACATGACTGATGTTGTTGTCAACAGCAGCCTTGCTTGCCATGCGGACGATGGGATAGATTACGGAAAGCTCATGCATAACTGATACCTCACGATTTCTGCGGCTGATTTTTCTGCCGTTTTTTTATTCGAACCGAGTCAGAGTCCGAATGAAAAATGTAAATAACTAGCAGAAAAATAAAAAATTATCAAAAGTTCGAACCAATTCGACAACAGCATACTTCATTGCTGTTTTATTGTCAAGCAAATATCAATCAATTTCAAATATTTCAGATATAAACGCCAAAAAGGTTACAGCTAAACTGTAACCTTTTCACAAAACGCTATTAAGTTATAGAATCAATTCGGTTTATTCCCTGGGGGGCTTGAGCAAGGTGATTATCAGGTCAACAATGCGTTCCGCTTCGCTGTTAACGTCCATTTCCTCGCCCTGAATGGACCAGTGGAGGATAAGACCGCCGATGGCGTACCGGATAAGACTGGTGGCGGAGTAAAGATTGATGTCCTGCCGGAACTCTCCGTTTCTGATGCCCGCCTCGATGGTATTCATATAGTAGCCGTAGGCTACACGCCTCAGATCCATTGCCACGTCCTTGTTGTGCTTCAGCTCTGCCGTCCAGGACACGTTGTTGACCGCAGGACCCGCCTGTATGGAGGCATTGAACTTGAACATAATAAGGTTTCTCAGCGTTTCCTCACAGGTAGCGGCCTTCAGCTTGGGGAATTCACTCTCTACCAAATCGTCGATTGCGTTAGCATAATTGAAGAAAATCGACTCTTTTGAGGGGTAATAGTAATAAAAAGTTCCGGTTGATACCTGAGCCGCCTTACATATATCGCTTATCTTAACGTTTTCAAAGCCTTTCTCAATAAAAAGGTCAATTGCACAGTCGTATATCTTCTGCTGAACATTTCTGTTTCTGTGCTCACGAATTCTGCCTGTTCCTGCGTTGCCCATCTGTCTGATATGTTTTCTCCTGTATAAAAAATATAGTAAATTCCGGGTACGCGTTTATCTGCGCAGTTTGGAATTTTATGCAAATAGATAATTGATTATACATCAGGAGCGGCTTATTTGTCAAACGCTTTTGTTGAATCTTTTGAAATATTTTGCAAAATGTCATAAATTGCAAATCAAAAACACAGCCGTTCGACGAAAAACTGAATTAATTCGAATTTTTTATTGCAAATGTCTTGACAATCAGCATATCACTTGTTAGAATGCTGTCAAACCGAACCAATTCAGTTAATGCGGCAATTCAAGAGTCAAAAAAGAGTCAGTTTACATCATTCGTTTATTCGGAGGTCGATTGAATGAATCCTAAAATTCTGCTTGAGCCTATTCAGATCGGCTCAACCACCATTAAGAATCGCTTTGTAGTTCCCGCAATGGGCACCAACTTCGCAACTCCCGACGGCTTCGTCACTCCCAAGCTCAAGGCCTACCATGCAGCCCGCGCAAAGGGCGGCTACGGCCTCATCATCACCGAGGTCGTTGCTGTTCAGGCAAACGGCAAGGCAATCATTTTCCAGCCCGGCATCTGGGACGACAAGTTCATCCCCGGCTGGAAGGAGCTCACCGATGAGGTCCATGCCGCAGGCGGCAAGATCTTCTGCCAGCTCCATCACTGCGGCCGCCAGACTCTCCCCGTTTTCATCGGCGGCGAGACTCCCGTGGCTCCCACTGCAATTCCCTGCCCCGCAGACGACTCCCTCTGCCGTGAGCTGACAAGCGATGAGTGCTGGGAGCTCGTTCACGCATACAGCGATGCCGCTGTCCGCGCAAAGGAAGCCGGCTTCGACGGTGTCGAGGTCCACGGCGGTCACGGCTACATGATAGCTCAGTTCATGTCTCCCCATTCCAACAAGCGTACCGACGAGTGGGGCGGCGATCTCTACGGCCGTCTGAAGCTCCCCAGAGAGATCTTCAGAGAGATCCGTGAGAAGTGCGGCGACTTCCCCATGATTTTCCGCTACAGCTACGACCAGAAGGTCAGCGGCGGCACCACTCTTGAGGAGGCAACCGTTATCGCACGCATGGCAGAGGACGCAGGCGTTGACGCTCTGAATATTACCATCTGCACCTACGCCAGCATCGAGTACATGTGCGCAACTCCCATGATGCCCTCCGGCTTCAACCAGCATCCCACCGCTGTCATCAAGAACAGCGTTAAGATTCCCGTAATGGCTGTCGGCCGTTTCAATAATGTATGGTCCGCCACCGACTGCCTCGAGGCAGGCCGCGCCGACATGATCTGCATGGGCCGTACCTCCCTTGCAGACCCCGAGCTGCCCAACAAGCTGGCAGAGGACAGACTGGACGAGCAGATTCCCTGCATCGGCTGCACTCAGTCCTGCGTCAGCGCACTCACCAACCCCGCACGCAACTTCCAGGCAAGCTGCCTCATCAACCCCGTAACCGGTCACGAGTTCGAGTATGACCTCAGCCCCGTTGCACCCGAGAAGGCCAAGAAGGTTCTCGTCGTCGGCGGCGGCCCCGGCGGACTCATTGCAGCCATGACCGCAGCTCAGCGCGGACACAAGGTCGTGCTCTGCGAGGCTTCCGAC
>JABUSQ010000205.1 GCA_021442665.1 Oscillospiraceae bacterium | reverse complement strand
GTCGGCCAGCAGCGAGCCTCTGCCCACGCCCAGCTGCTCCGCCAGCGTTCTTTCGGGGGGAAGCTCCTCTCCCGCCTTTAAAGAGCCGGCCTCCACGGCATTTATAAGCTCCTGCATTATAAGCTGGGGCACCTTCGGTGCATCGTTCTGAATTCTTTCAACGACCATCTGCTTCACCCTCCGTTCCTTCTGCTTTGCTGGTCTTCCGTTCTGCGTGCAGCGGGGCTCCGCTGACCGGGGCGGGAGCCCGTTAAATGGGACTATTATCCAAAGATATATGCAAAATGATACTACGGCAGGGAGAGGAAGTCAAGCCCAACAGAGAATATCCCGGGTCCGTGTCCGCAATTATCCGCAGAGTATGCCCGGAAGTCCTCCGTAAAGCATTGAAAAAACGGAGAGGTCGGGTTATAATGCAAGCAGTACAGGCAGAGGCTTATCTGCCGGGAGCAAAGAGCATGACGGCCCGTCGGGTACACCGAAGGGGTCAGAGAACCGACGAAGGAGATTTCGGCATGAAGCATTCAAGCGTTGAATTTAAGGGCGGAAGGATGGATTACTGCTGCTTCGGTCAGGGCAGCCGCAGTCTTGTCATACTGCCCGGTATGAGCCTTGGCAGGGTCACGGGTCAGGTTGCGCTGCTGAGTCAGTTATACAGCCTGCTCTGCGAGGATTTTACCCTGTATGTGTTTGACAGAGCAGACGATATACCCCGGGGCTGCTCCATTGAGGACATGGCGGAGGACACCGTCAGCGCAATGAAGGCTCTGGGACTGGGCAAGTGCTGTATTTTCGGCTGCTCTCAGGGCGGAATGATGGCCCAGCTCATGGCGATAAACCATCCCGAGGCCGTGGACAGGCTCGTGATCGCCTCAAGCGCTTCAAGGGCGAACCCCCTGCTCCGTGAGGTGGTGGGCGGTTTAATCGGGGCCGCAGAGAGCGGCAGGCTCGCCGAACTCACCGATGCCATGGCGGAAAAGATGTTCACCGACGAATACCTCAACAAATACGGCATCAGGGAATTTTACAGAGAAAATCCCCCCTCTCCCGAGGATCTGGACAGATTCCTCGTCATGGCGGAGGCCCTGCTGAGCTTTGATGTGTATGACCGTCTCGGGGAGATAAAGGCTCCTGCGCTGGTCATCGGCGTTGAGGGCGACGGGATAGTCACCGGGGACGCCTCCCGGGAGCTTGCGGAGAGGCTGGGCTGTGAGCTCATCATGTACGAGGGCTACCGCCACGCAGTATACGACGAGGCCCCGGATTACAAGCAGCACCTGCTTGAATTTTTCACAAAGGATTGACAAATATGGAAAACACGAAGAGAAAATTTGACGTAAGCTCGGCGGGGCTTCACATACTCGCCATGCTGTTCATGCTGTCCGACCACGCCTGGGCGACCATAGCTCAGAGTCAGGAGTGGATGACCTGCGTGGGCAGGATCGCCTTCCCCATTTTCGCCTTCCTCATCGCCGAGGGCTATCACCACACCGGGAATTTCAAAAAATACATACTCCGCATGCTGGTCTTCGCCCTCATATCCGAGATACCCTTCAACCTCATGTACGGCGGCTCGGTCATCTATCCCTACCATCAGAACGTGCTCTGGACCTTCATCATCGCTCTGCTGGGCATCCGCCTCGTAGATTGGGTGAAGGAAAAGGGCAGGCTGTGGCTCACCGTCCTTGTGGCTGCCGCCGTCATCGCCGTCGGAACGCTGCTGGGCTTCCTCTGCATGACCGATTACTACGGCTTCGGCGTGCTCATGGTGTTCCTGTTCCACTTCTTCCGGGGCAGACGCTGGTGGTGCTTCCTCGGTCAGCTTGCGGGCATGTACTTTCTCAACATGGAGCTCATGGGCGGCTACTGCTACATCGTGGACATCTTCGGGCGCGAGACGGAGATCATGCAGCAGAGCTTTGCGCTGCTGGCACTCATCCCCATCTGGCTATACAGGGGCAGACAGGGTCATCACTCCAAGGCCTTCAAATACTTCTGCTACGCCTTTTATCCCGCACACATCCTCCTGCTGGTACTGATATCCTCGCTGTAAATAATGTTTTACAGCAGGCTTTTCGGATGTTAAAATGTATTGTAATCTTCAACAGAGGTGGTATATATGAGCTTTTTCAGAAAAAACGGCGCAGGAATTGCGGTATGCATCCTTATAGCCGCCGCAGCAACTCTTCTCTCGGGGCTGAGCATCGGCTCCTTCTCCATGGAGCTTATCGGCGCTCCGGTCTTCGCCATACTCATCGGCATGCTTATAACCATGGCAAAGCCCGATTTTGCATCGGGCGAAAAGGTTAAACACGGTATTAAATTCTCCTCCAAAAAAATACTTCAGTGGGCGGTCATAATTCTGGGCTTCTCCCTTAATCTGGGCACTATCTTCGCCGTGGGCGCAAAGAGCCTCCCGGTCATCGTGTCCACCATCGCCACCTCCCTTATCGTTGCCTTTATCATGATGAAGGTGCTGAAAATGGACGGTAAGGTGTCCTGCCTTATCGGTGTGGGCTCCTCTATCTGCGGCGGCTCCGCAATTGCGGCAACGGCCCCCGTCATCGACGCCGATGACAAGGAGGTCGCCCAGTCCATATCCGTTATCTTCCTGTTCAATGTGCTGGCGGCGCTTATCTTCCCCACTCTGGGCCACGCCATCGGTCTGGGCAGCGAGGGCTTCGCCATCTTCGCAGGCACAGCCGTAAACGACACCTCCTCCGTCACCGCCTGCGCCTCCACCGCAGAGAGCATCTACGGCGTGGAGGGCATCCTCTCGGCGGCAGTCACCGTGAAGCTCACGAGAACGCTGGCAATAATTCCCATCACTCTGGTGCTGGCGCTTTACAAAGCCTTCAAAGCAAAGAAGAGCGGCGTAGAGGGCGGCTCCTACTCTCTGAAGAGTGTGTTCCCCATGTTCATCCTCTGGTTCATCGTGGCAGCCGTCATCACCACGCTGGTGGGTGCCTTCACCGAGGGCGCATTCTGCGACTTCTATATGGGAACCTTCGTGAAGAGCATGAAGTGGCTGGCAAAGTTCTTCATCGCCATGGCAATGTGCGCCATCGGGCTCAACACAAACCTTGCGGAGCTGGTGAGAAAGGGCGGAAAGCCCATCCTCATGGGCTTCACCTGCTGGACCTGCATCACTGCGGTGTCCATTCTCGTACAGCTTGCCACGGGCATTTTCTATACCAATATCTGAAAAGGAGAGTATTATGTACAAGAATATCGAAAAGCATGTCAAGCTGAGGCTTGCGGATGAGGTGGCATATCAGAAGGGTCAGGTCGTCAGCAAGACTCTGGTTCAGAACAGCAAGGTCAGCGTAACTCTGTTTTCCTTTGACAAGGACGAGGAAATATCAACTCATGCGGCAGCGGGCGATGCCATGGTCACTGTGCTGGACGGAAAGGGACGCTTCACCGTGGGCGGCGAGGTGTTTTATCTGGAAAAGGGCGATACACTTATCATGCCCAAGGATATCCCCCATGCAGTATACGGTGAAGAGATGTTCAAGATGCTCCTCATGGTGTCCTACTGACCCCCGTGAGGGACAGCCCTGCGGAAAAACTTCGGTGCCCGTCAACATATGAACAGCCTTCATTCATGCGGTTTTTGTCGGAAAATGTAAAGTAAATTATTGACATTTAAGTAAAAATATGTTCTCCTTTGGTTGCAGGTATATGATGTTCTACCATTATATTATTTCAGCTGATTTTTCTAAACTTCAGGTAAATTATTGAGCAGTATTAATCCCTCTGCCACAATGAAAGGAGACTTAAATGGAGTGTCCGTATTGTAAAAAAGAAATGAAGTCTGGACATCTTGTAGCTGAGACCAGAATCGTATGGCAAGCAAATTTAAGGGGTGCGTTTCGAAGATGGCTTATCAAAGAGGACGGAGACTTCCTTGTCAGCGATAACTACGTAAATTTTCTTGAGATGGCTACTGCGGAGGCGTCCTTTTGTCCTGAATGTAATGTTTTGATAAAACAGTTTCCGAAGGCAGAAGACACTGTGCCGGGTTAATACAGATATTTGCCCATGAGAATGTGATTCCTGTCCGTTCCCGTACAGCTTGCCACGGGCATTTTCCATACCGATATTTAAACCAAGGAGGTTTCCTATGATTATCCGCAGGGCAGACTGCGAAAATGATATATCGGCGGCGGCGGAGATTTACGCCGAGATACACACTGAGGAGGAGGCGGGCAGAGCCGTCACCGGCTGGTCCCGGGCGATATACCCCCGGGAGCGGGATGCTCGCCTGTCCTTCGAAAAGGGCGAGCTGTTCGTCATGGAGACGGAGGAGGGCATCGTTGCCTCCGCCCGCATAAACCGTGAGCAGGTGGACGTGTACGCCCGTGCCCGCTGGAGCGTTGACGCTCCCGACGGCGAGGTCATGGTGCTCCACACTCTCACCGTCAGCCCCCGCTGCTCCGGCAGAGGCTATGCCTCGGAATTCGTGAAATTCTACGAGGACTATGCCATGGAAAACGGCTGCCGCTATCTTCGCATCGACACCAACGAGAGAAATCTCAAGGCCCGAAGGCTGTATAAAAGGCTGGGCTACACTGAGGCGGACATCGTTCCCTGCGAGTTCAACGGCATCAGCGGCGTGAACCTTGTGTGTCTGGAAAAAACACTTTAACGGAGGCACCATGGAATATAAGCTTGAACGCTTCAGAGCCGCCCAGCGGGGCTGCTATGAGGAGGCCCTTGCGGAAATGCGCAGAGGGCGCAAAAACGGACACTGGATGTGGTACATCTTCCCCCAGCTCTCGGGTCTGGGGATGAGCGCCACCAGCCTTTACTACGGCATCCGTGATCTGGGCGAGGCAAGAGCATATCTTGAAGACCCCGTGCTGGGCGCAAGGCTCCTGGAGATATCCGAGACCCTGCTGCGCATCGGGACCGACAACGCAGGGGAGGTCTTCTGGTATCCCGACGACCTGAAGCTCCGCTCCTGCATGACGCTTTTTGCGGCGGCGGCTCCGGAGCAGAGGGTATTCAGACAGGTGCTGGACAAATTCTTCGGCGGCGAGGCGGACTCCGCCACACTGTCCATGCTGGGTATGGATGAACTGTAAAACGGCGAAAAGATTAACGGGCGGCGGCGGGATTATATTGCTTGCCGCCCTGTTTGTGCTGTGGCAGACGGAAGAAAAGCCAAGTCCCGCAGGGCTCTCTGCGGCGCTTGTCTCCGCCTGCCTGTTTGCGTTTCTCTGCCTGCGCTTCATAAGCCCCTGCTTTGATTTCCTCGGCGCAGGCTCAGCGGCCGCCGCGGCGAAAAAGTCCGAAAAGGGCGAGCTGCGGGAGATATTTGTCGCCGCCCTGCTCTGGGACGTGATTCTGGTGCTGGCTGTGACTCTGGTGCGGGCAATGGCGGGCGCGGACATCGGGCTTGATTTCTGGCGCTGCACCGACAGCCGTCACTATCTGGACATCGCCGCCGACTGGTATCTCTCCGAGGGCAGCATTGACAGGCTCGTACAGCTTGTGTTCCTGCCGGGCTATCCCCTCGCCGTCCGGGCGGTGAGGCTTTTCGTGAGAAGCTACGTCCTTGCGGGCATGCTCGTGTCCGCCCTGTGCTTTGCCGGCTCCGCCTGCCTGCTGTACAGGCTTCTGCGGCTTGATATGACACGGGAGAAGGCGCTCCGGGCTGTGGTCTTCTTCTGCATCATGCCCTCCTCCTTCTTCTTTGCCGCCCCCATGAGCGAGAGCCTTTTCATGCTGCTGTCCCTCTCCTGCGTGTATCTCTCCCGCCGGGGGAAGTTCATCCCCGCCGCCGTGTTCGGCGCTCTGGCGTGCTTTACCCGCTCCGTGGGACTTGCACTCCTTGTTCCGCTGCTCTTCGAGTTTATCGCTCAGCGGCGGAGGATACGTGATTATCTCGCACTGCTCATAGTGCCGCTGGGCTTCGCTGTATATTGTTATGTAAACTATGCCGTTGCAGGTGACCCCTTTAAATTCATGGAGTATCAGCAGAGCCACTGGAACCAGAGCTTCGGGCTGTTTTTCTCCACGGCGGCATATCAGACGGACAACGCTCTCGCCGCTCTCGGTACCGATTCCGTGAACTTCTTCGGGCTGTGGCTGCCCAATCTGCTGTCCCAGCTATTTGCGCTGTCCCTCATGTGCTTCGGCGCAGGCAAGCTCCGCCCCTCGTACACGGCGTACTTCGCCGCCTACTTCTTCGTTGCCATAGGAGCCACCTGGCTGCTCAGCGCGCCGAGGTATATGCTGGTGATGTTCCCCCTCTGCATCGCCCTGTCCGAGCTTGGGGAGAGGAAAGCCCCGAGATACGCCGCCTATGCTCTCTGCGTCCTTTTGGGCACCGCATACCTTATGCTCTTCGCCCTGAGATGGCAGGTCTGGTGAAAAATGTTCCGGTTTTGCAAAAAAACAGCTTGCCAAGGCGGTGAGTATGTGGTATAGTAATTGGGCTAATCGTTATTTGAATACAGTATCGAAAGGATTGAATATAAATGGGAACTCTCAAGCTCATCATCACCATTCTCCAGCTTCTCTCCGGTCTGGTCGTAACCGTTGTCGTGCTTATGCAGAGCGGTAAGAGCGCAGGACTCTCCGGCGCCATTGCAGGCGGCGCAGAGACCTTTATGAGCAAGGGCAAGGCAAAGAGTCTTGACGCAAAGCTCGCCAAGGCCACCAAGTGGGTCGCTCTGGCGTTCGTCGTCCTCACCATGGCTCTGAACCTCATCTGATATTGTCCTTAAAAAACGCAGCCGAAGGCACTGACCTTGCGGCTGCTTTTTTATATTTACAGTTCATTTTTACAGTTCATTCACCGTAATTTAACAGGGCGATTTATTGCATTAAGCCGCAGCTTATGGTATAATTTACGGACACAAAGGTCAAATCGGTATGCTTTATCACTCCGAAAGGAATTTATTTTTATGTGTGGAATAGTAGGTTACGCAGGCAGAGAGGCTGCCGCGCCCATTCTTCTGGACGGTCTGGAGCGGCTTGAATACAGGGGTTACGACTCTGCGGGCATCGCTGTCGTATCCGGCAGCAGGGCTCTTCAGGTGAAGAAGTCCAAGGGCCGCCTTTCCGAGCTCAGCAGGCTCGTGGACGGCGGAAAAAGCATCGACGGCGTGCTGGGCATAGGTCATACCCGCTGGGCGACCCACGGCGAGCCCAATGATGTAAACGCCCATCCCCATCTGAGTCAGGACGGCAAGATCGCCGTGGTGCATAACGGCATCATCGAGAACTATGTGGAGCTTCGGGATTTTCTCTGCTCCAAGGGCTATGTTTTTCAGTCCGAGACCGACACCGAGGTGGTAACTCAGCTCCTCGCCTATTACTACGCCGAGGACAATGACGCCTTCAGCGCACTGTACAAGGTGCTGCACCGCGTGGAGGGTGCCTATGCTCTGGGCATCATCTGCGCCGACTGCCCCGAAAAATTCCTTGCCGCCCGCAAGGACGCTCCCCTGCTGGTGGGCTTCGGCGAAGGCGCAAACTTCATCGCCTCCGACGTCACCGCCATCATAAAGCACACCCGTGACGTGGTGTACATGGAGGACGGAGAGGTGGCAGTCATCACCGCCGACAGCGTGGATTTCTTCGACGCCATGGAGGAGCCCATCGAGAAGGAGCACAAGACCATAGACTGGGACGTATCCGCCGCAGAGAAGGGCGGCTATGCTCACTTTATGCTCAAGGAGATAATGGAGCAGCCCGAAGCCGTCCGCAAGACCGCCTTCAGCCGTATCCGTGACAACCGGGTCTGCTTTGACGACCTGAAAATAGACGAGGCATATGTGAAGTCCGTCAGCAAGATATACATCGTTGCCTGCGGCTCCTCATATCATGTCGGCGTGGTGGGAAAGTACAATCTGGAGCGTATGCTGCGCAAGCCCGTAGAGGTCTGCCTTGCCTCCGAATTCCGCTACTCCAATCCCCTTGTGGACGAAAGCTGTCTTGTCATCGTCATCAGCCAGTCCGGCGAAACTCTGGACACCATGGCAGCTCTCCGTGAGGCCAAGGCTCTGGGCGCACACATTCTCTCCATCGTGAACGTTGTGGGCAGCTCCATCGCCAGAGAATCCCACGACGTGCTGTACACCTGGGCAGGCCCCGAGATCGCCGTCGCCACCACCAAGGCCTACAGCACCCAGCTCGTGCTGCTGAACATGCTGGGCATGTACTTCGGCGACATCCTCGGCACTCTCCCCGGGGAGGAGTACGAGAGCATCATGGCGGAGCTTCTGCTGTTGCCCGAAAAAATGGAAAGGCTGTTGAGCAATATCGAGGATATAAAGCGCTTTGCCTCGGATTACTTCAACCATAACTCCGTCTTCTTCATCGGACGCAACCTTGACTATGCCATGGGTCTTGAGGGCTCTCTCAAGCTCAAGGAGATAAGCTACATCCACTCCGAGGCCTACGCCTCCGGCGAGCTCAAGCACGGCACCATCTCCCTTATCGAGAACGGTACGCTGGTGGTGGCTCTTGGAACCTACGCTCCCCTCTTCGACAAGGCCATGAGCAATGTGGTGGAGGTTAAGGCAAGAGGCGCCGATGTTCTGGCTCTCGCCACGGAGAAAAACCTCGCCGAGATGAAAAAGACCGTGGAGAACGTCATGGTGGTGCCCGAGACCCATACGGTGCTGCAGCCCTCTCTGGGCGTTGTGCCCCTGCAGCTTTTCTCTTACTATGTCGCTCTGCTCCGCGGCTGCGATATTGATAAGCCCAGAAATCTGGCTAAGAGCGTGACCGTCGAATAAGGCGGTAAAATCCAAGCTCAACGTGAATACCGGGTGCGTGGTCTTCAGTACTGCGCACCCGGTTTTGCTCTGCCCCTGCAGGCAGTCCTCATAAAAGCAGGTTGTAAAAAGCGGAGCTTTGTTATATACTGGCATCGTTGACTATAATATTCAGGGGGATAACACAAATGACAGAACAGCAAACCGTTCTGAAGCTCAACTACAGGCGCACCTTTCTGATAGGCTTTGCCTTCTTCGGCATTCTGCTGCTGTGGCAGGTCTACGATTCCTGGTGCCCCACCTTCCTTACGGATATCTTCGCCAGACGCATGTACGGCATCTCCTCGGCGCAGCTCAAGGCGGGCGATCCGGAGAAGATTCTCAATGTGCAGTGGATAGTGGGCATCATCATGGCCTGCGACAACCTTGCGGCTCTGATACTGCTGCCCATCTTCGGCAATCTCTCCGACAGGACTCAGACGCCCATAGGAAAGCGTATGCCCTACATCCTCACGGGTACCTTTGTTGCCGCCGTTGCATTTCCCTTCGTGCCGCTGTTTTTCCACAGAAACAACGTGGTGGGCATGGTCATCATGATGGCCATCGTGCTCATATTCATGATGATGTACCGCAACCCTGCGGTGTCCCTCATGCCGGACATCACCCCCAAGCCCCTGCGCGCCAAGGCAAACGGCATCATCAACATCATGGGCTATATCGGCGGCGCCTTCGCCACGGTGCTGGGCATATTCCTTAAGCTCAGCGACTACATCAACTCCGCAGATGAGGCGAGGAAGGTCTGGACCATCGAGATACCCTTCCTGGTCGCCTCCGTGCTCATGGTAATCTCCGCCCTGGTGCTGTTCTTCACCGTCAGGGAGAAGGAGGTCGCCGTCGAGATGGAGGAGGAGATGAGGCTGGGAGAGCTGATGGCCGCCGTGGAAACTCCCGTGGATGACGACAAACCCATGTCCAAGGCAAACAAGCGCATGCTCCTTGCCATCCTCGGTGCGGAATTTCTGTGGTTCATGTCCGACAACGCCATCGGCACCTACATCGGAAACTACACCATCTACTACTTAAACTCCGTCTCCAGCGCCACCATGGTGCTGACCATCGCAGGCGGTCTGACCTCCGTCATCGGCTTTGCCTTCGGCGGTGCCATTGCGGATAAGATAGGCCGCAAGTGGACGATCTCCACCGGTCTGGGCATAACGGTGCTGGCTCTCACGGTCATGTGCTTTGTGTCCCCCACGGGAAAGGTCACCGGCGTAAACGGCGAGTACTCCTTCCCCGTCCTGCTCTACGCCGTGTGGGCCGTGAAGGGCTTCGGCATGGCTCTGGTGCATAACTGCTCCTTCCCCATGGTGGTGGAGCTGTGCTCCTCCAAGAAGATAGGCAAGTTCACCGGCTACTACTACGCCGCCAGTATGTCCGCTCAGACCGTGACCCCCGTGCTGCTGGGTCTGGTATTCAACGTCACCGGCGCGTGGAGGGCTCTGCCCGTATACGCCGTGGTGCTGATTCTTCTCAGCTTTGCAGTATTCACCGGTCTTGTTAAAAACATAAAGGCACAGAAGCTCGACAACGTCAAGGGTCTCGGCGCTCTGGGCGAAGCGGACTGATACTGCCGCATTGAAAACCCCCTGTTTTCGTAATGAAAACAGGGGGTTTTTCTATCTTCTGAACAGTGCTTTTATCAGAGCCGTCACACTCAGTCTGGGTACGGTCACCGAGGAGGCGTCCGTCTCCGTCAGTCCCTGCGGATCGGCAAAGAGCCTTCCGCAATCGGCACAGACATAATATTCAACATTGCCGGGGGCGAACACCGTCGCCTTCCTTGCCTCCACCCGCACAAGACTGTGTCCGGGCTCACGCATTTTCTCTGCGACCTCTTCAATACAGTCCAGTATAAGGCTCAGGTCCTTGATATCTCTTATGCCCAGCTCTCTGATGATAAGCTCCGCAATGTTGTCTGCGTCGGGAGCCATCTGCTTCAGAGCCGAGACCACGGACTCATCAAGTCCGAGAGCGGAGGCCACGGAGTCAATGAGGGCATAGGCTGCGCTGACGCCGAAGCCCACGGTGCCTCTGACCGCATTCTCCGACGCCTCCTTCATCATATCCGTGAAGGCGGCGGAGCCGTCAATATCCTTCTCATAGGCGTTTATGACGGCCTCGAACAGCTCTCTGCAGCCCTGACGGTTCGGATGGCTGAAGAAGGTGTTTCCGATGCTGGCACGGATGCCGATGGCAGCCACCGCCTTGGCATCGTCACAGTACAGAACATAGTCCACAGCGTTCTTTATATCCTCGTCGCTGAAGCTGCCGCCGGCGAGATTTGCGTCGGTGACATTGTTTATCGTCTCGAAGAGCTTGTCAACAAGCTCATCCTCCAGTCTGCCGGTATCGGCTCCGCCCAGCAGTCCGCCGGCGGGTACGGGGTTCACGGCAATGCCCGCCTGCAGGATGCTCATAATCACATCGTAGGCGTTGCTCAGAGTCTTTTCATACAGCTCCGGGCAGTTTTCCTCGCAGAACTCCGCAAAATACGGCAGATTGCTCCTGAATACTTTTTTATCGGTCTCGGCGGCTATTGCCGTCTCATCGCCCATGAAGGCTGCGATGCGTGCCGCCACACGGAACTTCAGATACATGGGCAGCGCGGTATCGTACACGTCAAGGCAGTCCCTCATATCCCTGTCCAGCGTATCGGGGTCGCCGTTATACTCCGCAAGCTGGTCGATGAAGCAGGTCACACGTCCGTTTTCCGTGACATCTGCGTAAAGGTACTCCCCTGCGTAGGGCGACAGCAGGGAGGTATAGGTGTTTGCCACCGTCGTGACCGCACCCACTATATCACCCAGCGGGATGGATATGCCCTCCACGGACAGCTCAAGCCCCGCCATGATATTCTGAACGTTCAGCACCACCAGACTTGCGTCGGGATTCCACTCACGGATAATGCCGATGGTGGCGTCAAAGCTCGTGCAGTAGCCCAGAAGGGCATACGCCATGGTGTCCATGAGATCGTCCACGGTGTCCAGAGTGCCCTGATCCACTATGCCCAGAGCGGTAACGGCGCTCTCCAGCCTGCCCCGGAGGGAGTAGAACAGGTCGGCGTACCCGTCATCGATGACATAGTGCAGGTCGTTGCCGTAGCTGTGGCTCATGAGATTATTGGTCAGATACACGCCGAAATTGTTCAGCCCCATATCGTAGGTGATGAAATCCGCCTCCGTGATGCTCTGCCTGTAATCCTCCCGAAGCGCATCAAGGTTTGAGTGCCACCACGTCCAGGAGTTGTCGGGGGCGTAGAATCTCCAGCGCATATACTCGTCCGTGGTGAAGCTCTCGTCCAGCAGGAAGCGCAGCTCCTCCACACGCATGGAGCTCTGCGCAAGCTGGGCATGCTCCACAGTATAGCCCAGATTCTCAAAATACTCCTTCACCAGCGCCGGATACGAGTAGGGAGGTGTTCTCCTGTAGCCCGAAATATCCCCGGGCGTACCCGTCTGAGCGCCGCTGAGTATCGGGTTTGCGTACATCTCCTCGGTCAGATATCCGTGCAGAGCGTAGCCGTTGGAGTTGGACGCGCCCAGCGAGACATAGCGGAACACCTCTCCGCTCTCGCTCTCCTGCGCAAGGGCAGGCACTCCCAATGCCGCCAGCAGGGTAATAACAAGAATTACCGCCGTCAGCCTTGATGCTTTGGTTTTCATACCGCTTCCCCCATTGTATTTATTTATATCAGGCGTTTCCCGTATGCTCGGGAGAAATGCCCTCAAGCTGCTTATAGTCAATCTTGCCGATGGAGGTCATGGGCATCTCGGGGATGCAGGTGAAGTATACGGGCTGCGCATACTCTGCAAGCTTTCTGCGGCACAGCTCCTTCAGCTCGCCGATGACCTCCTCCTCGCTTTTTGCGCAGCCGGCACGGAGTGTAAAGAAGGCGTGGGGTACCTGACCCTGAACCTCGCCTGCGGCGGGTGTTCCCACCACCGTGGCCGTATGAACCTCCGGGCAGGAGCAGATTACGTCCTCTATACCGTGGGGATATACCTTAAAGCCGTCCACACGGATTATAACCCTCTTGATACGCCCCTGAATGTAAAGGAAGCCGTCCTCGTCCATATAGCCCAGATCGCCGGTGTGGATCCATTTGCGTCCGTCGGCATGGGTGCGCATGATGTGCTCCGTCTCCGCCTGATTGTTGTAGTAGCCCATCATCATGGTGGGGCCGTTGATGCATATCTCGCCCACCTGACCTATCTCCAGCTCCTCCCCGGTGTCGGGGTCGAAGGCGGCGATGAGGAAGTCGGCATGTGGGATGCCCACGGAGCCGTGACGGTTGAGCTGCAGCATACAGGCCGTGGATACCGCCGCCAGCTCCGTCATGCCGTAGCCCTTTGTGAGCGGATATTCGCAGCCTCTGGACATGAGAAACTCGCTTACCAGCTCCTCGTTCTGCAGGGAAATGCCGTCGCCGCCTGCGCAGGCATTCTTAAAGCAGCTCAGGTCCGCATTCTTCATGCGGGGATCCTTCATCAGCGTCAGGAAATGAGCGGGCGTGCCTGCCACGTCCTGAGGTCTGTGGTGCAGCACCAGCTTTGCGAATTCCTCGGGCTTGAACTGAGGTATAAGCACCGAGCAGATGCCCGACGCCAGAGGTATATGCACGCCGTAGCCCAGACCGTATGCCACGAAGGGAGGCATGATATTCAGGAACTTGTCCTTGCCCTCCTCACGGCTGAGTCTCATGAGGCTCTTGGTGTACTGGAAGGACACGGCGTTTATATTGTCGTGGCTGAGCATGGTGCTCTTGGCTCTTCCGGTGGTGCCTCCTGTATGCACGATGACACAGCAGTCGCCGTGCTGGTCGTGGAGGTACTCCGTTTCGAAGCTTCCGCCCTTTTCGATAAACTCTCCCCAGCCCACGAAGCCCTCGGGCATATTCTTCTTCATGGGGTTTTTCAGGCAGTAGGCAAATCTCTTTAGCTTCGGCAGAGATTCCGCCGGGGAGACTACGATGACCTTCTCCACTCTCGTGCCCTTCACGGCCTCCAGCATCTTTTCATACGCCACGTCGATGACCATGACGTATCTGCTGTCCGTCTCCAGAATATGCTCACGCATGCCCTCGGCGCTGTAGCGTGGGTCTATCATATTAGACACGGCTCCCAGCATACTGAGTCCGTAGAAGGTGTAGACGGTCTCCGGCGTGGTAGGCGCACAGCAGACGACTATGTCACCCCTCTTCACGCCGATGGAGGCGTAGGCGTTTGCGGCCCTGCAGGTATTCTCGTACACCTCCGTGTGGTCGAATATCCTGTCAAAGTAGTTCAGAGCGGGGATGTGCATCCTCTTCTCGTTTCGCTGCAGCAGATAGTCCACCACGGACAGCTCCGGCATCTCACGGGAGAGGACCTCGGGATCGTAGTGCTTCAGCCAGGGTTTTGCTTCGGTTGCTTTCATGTATTGAAAATCTCCTGTTTATTTTGCGGTTATGCTCACGGGCATGCTCATGGGAGAGACCACGGAGTCTCTGTAGTTCATGACCGCGCACACCTTATAATAATACGTGGTTCCCTTCTGGCAGAACAGGTCAAAGAAAAGTCCGTTTGAGGAGCTGCCGATGTAGCTGTAGCTGCCGTCTGCGGAGGTTGAGCGGTAGATGCGGTAGCTGACCGCGCCCTCAACTCCGCTCCAGCGGAGAGCCGTTCTCTTGAGTATTCTGGAGTAGTCGGCTGTCACCACGGGTGCGCTGAGCTCGGCTATCAGGGTGTCGATTATTCTCTGGGCAATGTAGGCATGGCCCGCCGCGGTGGGGTGAACCATCTTGACCGCGGAGAAGATGGTGCTTGCCGCATCGGCAGTCTCAGCCCCCGTATCCAGAGAGCCGATGCCGAAAAGCTCCGCCTGAGAGACGTCAACGAAGGTGTATTCGTCCTTCACGGGGCAGGTATTCTTCAGG
>JABUSQ010000076.1 GCA_021442665.1 Oscillospiraceae bacterium | reverse complement strand
GCCGACGCCGATGCAGACGCCGATGCCGATGCAGACGCCGACGCCGATGCAGACGCCGATGCCGATGCAGACGCCGATGCAGATGCAGACGCCGATGCAGATGCAGATGCAGATGCAGACGCCGATGCAGATGCAGATGCTGATGCTGATGCTGACGCAGATGCCGACAGCGATACACCTGATGATCCTGCCGATGACGACAAGGACCCCCCCGCCCCTGCAAAGACGGGTGACAATCGTCCCATCGCTTTCCTCAGCGTGGTTGCTATCAGCAGTCTGCTCGTAATGGCAGCAACGTATCGCAAAAGAGAAAACTGATCATTTGCAGAGATTGGTTGACTTCTTAGCAATTTGAATATAAAATAGGAATGGCCTTGGTCATTCCTATTTTATTTTTTATAGAGGCGAAAACTATGGGCAGAAGCCAGAACCGTAAAAAGTATATTAATAAGAAAAAGAAAAGCAACGCCAAACGCAAGAAAGAGGGCAGGATAGTTCTTATCATTGCTCTTGTCGCCGTGCTTCTAATTGTCGCCGCCGTTGTTATTTTCTTTATGACGGACGAGCATGAACGTGCAACATTGATTGATCTATACGACGAGAAGGCGGATCTTCTGCGTACTGAGGTCTCCACCGACCCTATCGATGGGGATAAAATGGCCTCCGGCACGCCTGCCAGAGTCGTTTTTATCTCCGTATGCAACGGTCTTGAACGGGCTAAGGTATTCACCGGAACGGGCACCGACAGTCTTGCCGCATTCAATAATGCCAACAACCTTGCCAGAGCCTTCGTTGAGACCTATCAGTATAATCCTCTGTGGCTTAAGGCGGACATAGTCAACAGCTCTCAGATTCTCAGCACCGAGGAATTTTCTGTGGAGCTGAAGCACTGGAGGCACGAATTCTTCCGCCGAGGCATTTCTTTCGATATGAATTTCCGCACCGCTCTGCTGGAATCCGAGCTAAACGGCGCAAAGATTCTTGAGTATGAAGAGGAGTGTGTTGATTTCAACTACCTCAACACCTACCTCAAGAAAGCCGACCGCTCTCCCCTGACCAAGCTACCCGATGAGTACGTTGTATTCTCCTGCGATAGCTGGTTCTGCGATGACGACAGCACCGTTTTCGAGCTCAACAACAGCGGCTACGAATACGGGCGCCGTGATATAGAGCTTATTGACAGCGATTTTGCCTCCGAAGTGGTAACCACCGCCTCGGGCTTCCTTGTAGATCAGGTGCAGGCCAACGGCAGCTTCGTATACGGTATCTATCCCCGCTTTGACCGTGATATCGACAACTACAACATAGTCCGCCACGCAAGTACCCTCTGGAGTCTTGTGTGCCAGTTCAAAATGACAGATAACCCCGAGCTCATACCCGTCATTGACCGTGCCGTGGATTATATGGTGAACAATTACATTGTCTATTCCGATGATAATACCGCCTATCTGCTGGAACAGAAGTCCAACGAGATAAAGCTCGGCGGCTGCGGTGTTGCCGTTGTTGCTCTGACAGAATATATGGACGCTCTAAAGAGCACCAAGTACAAGGAACTATGTGTTGCCTTGGGTAACGGCATCCTCAACATGATGGATGAAAACACAGGGGAGTATTACCACGTTTTAAACGGTGATTTCTCCCGCAAGGAGGCATTCCGTGTCGTCTACTACGACGGTGAGGCAAGCTTTGCTCTCTGTAAGCTCTACGGACTGACGAGAGATCAGAAGTGGCTGGATGCGGTGGAGACTGCAGTAAACCACTTCATCGAGGCCGACTACACCATCTACAAGGATCACTGGATAGCCTACACCATGAACGAGCTTACAAAGTATGTGGATAAAGAGGAATACTACGCCTTTGCACTGCGTAATGCTCAGGTAAATCTTGATACCATTTACAACCGTGACACCACCTACCACACCTATTTTGAGCTTCTGATGGCTACCTTTGAGGTTTACGACAGAATGGTTGATCGTGGTATCGAGGTTGAATACGCCAAGAACTTCGACCTTAATTTCTTCCTTAAAACCATATACGCACGAGCAGACAGGCTTCTTGACGGCTATTTCTTCCCTGAATACGCCATGTATATGCAGAACCCCCAGCGTATACTCAATACCTTTATGGTTCGTCATGACGGCTATCGTGTGCGCATAGACGACGTTCAGCACAGCGTCGGCGGTTACTACCTGTACTACGAGAACTACGACAAGCTCGTGGAATACGGATTACTGGAGTGCAGAGATAAATGAAAAGCTTTATACGAATAGCTGCGCTTGTGGTTTTTATCGTAAGCTGCGCAGGACTTGCATACTACTATGTGCAGGACTACATTGATGACAGGCATCAGGCAGAGATAGATGCACTGCGCGGAATGCAGGACGTGGAGATACCCGATGTGCTCAGCGAATATGCAGCCCTGTACAACGAAAACTACGATACCATCGGCTGGCTGAAGATAGAGGGCACGAACATTGACAACGTGGTAATGTACGCTCCCCACATTTACGAAAAGTACCTGCGCACGGATTTTTACGGTGAGCACAACACCAGAGGCTGTCTTTATATTGCGGAAAACTGCGATATATTCAAGTCCGACAATCTCATTATCTACGGTCACAACATGAGTGACGGCTCCATGTTTGGTACTCTCATGAATTTCGTCAAGGAAAGCTTTTACGAGGAGCACAAGACCTTCACCTTCGATACGATCTACGAAAAGCAGACCTACGAGGTGGTAGCGGCAATAAAGACCGCTATCCCCCCGGCGGACGCAGACGTTTTCAGATACTACGAGTATGTCGGTGAGGATGATGCGGAGATGTTTTCTCAGTACGTCAGCTTCATCGAGGAAAACCGGCTCTACGACACGGGAGTTGAGCTTCAGGAAGGCGACAGCATACTGACTCTCTCAACCTGCGCATACCACACAGATCAGGGTCGCTTTATATTAGTCGCAAGAAAAATAAGCTGAGCTAAAAAAGTCTCCGCCGAAAATTCGGCGGAGACTTTTGCGTTAATTTCAGTTAACCTTCATTTATCATTTTATCGAAGCGGGTGAGCATTGCGGCACACTGGGCACGGGTTGCATCGCCCTGAGGCTGCAGAGTGCTGAAGGTCTTTCCGTAGATGATGCCGTGGGCTACAGTCCAGCGCATGGCGGGTACCGCATATGCGGAGACCTGATCGCTGTCGGTGTACTTCACCAGTGCAAAGGAATTCTTCTCTGCGGGGTCTGCGTAGCCGAACTCACAGGCGTATCTGTACAGCATGGCAGCAAGCTGCTCACGGCTTATAAACTGATCGGGCTTGAAGCTGCCGTCGGCATAGCCTGCTATGATGCCGTTGTTATATGCCCAGATGACCGCATCGGCACAGTATCTGCCCTCGGAAACATCATTAAAGGGATGGCTCATGCCGCTTACATCGGGGGATCCGTTCATACGGTACAGGACAGTGGCAACCATGCCTCTGGTCATAACTCCGTCGGGGTCGAAGGCGGTTTCGCTTACTCCCTTCATGAGGTCGTTCTTGTAGCAGTAAAGCACATCGTCAAAGCACCAGTCGGAGGGCTGCACATCCTTGAAGGGCAGATTCTCGGGTATAACACTGAGTATCTGCTGTGCCATGAACTGATGGCCTGCGAGATTGGGGTGAACGGTGATGCTGAAGTATTCCCAGAAGTAGGGGTCTCCGAGAGTGGTCTCATAGGTCTCGGTTCCTACAACATCCGCATAGTAGCAGTTGTCGTAGGTCTTGCAGTAATCTGAAAGGTGTCTGTTTATTTTGTTTACTACGCCGCTGAGAAGCACGCTTGCATCCAGACTGTCGGAGACATGCATATACTTCAGGGGATTGTATACACCGACATTTACAAGGGTAATATCGGGATTGAGCTTGTATATCTCATCCATGATGATGTCGTAGTTGGTGAAGAACTGGTCTACGGTTGTGCTGAAGGTGCTGACAATAACGTTCAGCAGCTCGGTAATCTTGCCCATGCTCTGATAGAGCTCAATAAGCTTGCCGAAGGCGGCACCGATATTGCCGGTGCTCTCAAAGTATTCCTTGATGGCGGTGAGCTCGGGATTTGCGTCCTCCTTGTACAGCTCTGCCATTACAACGCCGAAACTGAAGGAGAAGACGTCGTTGGAGCCGATATTGAGGGTCATGAGATCGGTATTCTTTATGCATTCGGCATAAGGAATAAGGCTCTTTACATAGTCAAGATCGCTGATGGTGAAGCCGTTGGCATCCCAGTCAAAATAGGTGTTATCCCAGGAGAAGGTGTCATCATAGTCGTTGAAAACGCCGTCAAGGAAGTATCTGAGCTCAACAGAGCGCAGACCGCTGACGGCAAGCTGCCAGAGTTCTGCGTCAATTGCCTCTGCAACTATGGAGTGGTATGCCGTGGGGATGGCTTTGAAGTCGTAGCCATGAGTGATATAGCCCTTGCCCCATACCTTTGCTAAGCCCTCCGGAGTGGGCTCAAACACGGTCTCGCTGCCGTCCCAGGTCAGTCCGCAGCCCGCCGCAATGCTGTCGCCTATACAGAGATAGGTGTCATAGTTATATGACTTGCTCTCAGTTTCGGCAAAAGCGGGTGCGGCTATGTTCAGCATCATCAGGATGCAGAGTACCATCGCCATTAATTTTTTCAGCTTTTTCATAATAATTCTCCTTTATACGGCCGCTGTCATGCGGTCAATTCTTTTCTCATAGTCCTCGGCAAGCTTCTTATAGTCTACCTTGCCCATGCCGGTGTAGGGCATTCCGTCCACAAACACTATATCGCAGGGACGTCCACGCTCCTCCACCTCGCTTTCGATAAAAGCATTCAGCTCCTTACGGGTCTCATTCTGCATAGCTTTGTTTTCAAGCTCAATCACCGCCAACGGAAGCTCTCCCATTGCTCGGCTCCTGTCACGAACGCCCACAACAGCGCAGCTCTCCACGTTTCTGACGCCACCCAGCATTCCCTCAAGCTGTACGGGAAAAACCTTATGGCCATCAAATCGGGTTATCATGCGCTTAATGCGTCCCTTTATAAACACAAAGCCGTCCTCGTCAATTACACCGAGGTCGCCGGAATGTACCCACACCATGCCGTCGGGATGTGTTCTGAGGACGTTTCTGCTCTCCTGCTCATTGTTCAGGTAGCCCATCATTACGGAGGGTCCGGTGATGCATATCTCCCCTTCCTCGCCGTAGCTTAGCTCCTCACAGGTGCCGGGCTTGAAGATGCCGATAGTAGTGGTAAGAAGAGGATAGCCTACGCTGAGACTCTTGAAGTTACCGCCACAGCAGCAACAGGCCGCTGAGGATACCTCGCTCATACCGTAGCCCTGAGAAAGCGGATACTTACAGCCGTGGTCGGCAAGGAAGGCATTCAGCTTTGCCTCGAGGCCTGCATTCATGGTGTCGCCTCCGCTTCCTGCCGTTCTGAAGAAGCTGAGGTCAAAGCCGTTTCTCATTTCCCTGCTGTTCATGAGTTTTTCGTAATGAGCAGGCACCAGAAGAGTATGCTCAGGCCGGTACTTCTTTATGTAGTAGCCTACCTTTTCCGGATCGAATTTCGGGAACATCACTATCTCAAGCCCCAGCGACAACGGCATATGCAGACTTGCAACAATGCCGTAGGATGTGAAGGCGGGGATGATGTCCATAAAGCGCTGGTTTCGGGTATATTCCACTCCGCAGTGGAGAAAATCAAGGGCGATGGCATTAAAGCCGTCATTTGACAGCATCACGCCCTTAGGCGCACCTGTCGTTCCTCCTGTAAGGGCGATGGCGGCAAGCTCCGTTTCATCGTAGGCAGCGGTCTCAGTCTCCTTCCCTGCTCCCAGCTCCAGAAATCGTTTCCAGTCGATTATCCTATCGCAGAAGGGTATGTCGCCTACAGGAATTTTCCGTTTCATAACAAGCCGCGCAAAGAAGGGTGCATAATTAGAAAGGTTAATGATTATTATCCTGTCCACCTTCAGAGTATCCAGCATCTTTTCAAAACGGCTGTAGGCAATATCAAGGAGAATCAAGATATTTGCTCCGGAGTCCTCGACAAACTCCTTTATCTCTGAAGGACTTCTTCTCGGGTCAAGGGTCAGCATGGCGGCTCCCAGCTTATTCAGTCCGTACAGGGTCATTGCCATCTCCGGAACGGTTGCGCTGCAGCATGCCACTATATCGCCCTTTTTCACTCCAAGCTCCGCAAAGGACGCCGCGCAGTTGTCGGCGGTCTCCAGAAGCTCTCCGTAGCTTATTTTTCTGTTGAAGTAATTAATAGCAGTGTTCTGCTCATATCCTTCATTGTTTTCTCTGATATAACTGTAAATTGTCTTCCTTGGTAAAACCGCATTTCTGGCTTGCTCGCTGTAGTATTTAAGCCATGGCTTTTCTTTTGAAGGCAGCGGTTTCTTTGAATTCATACAGCACCTCCATTTGAGTAGACTATTCCACCAAATTGTGTATAATTATATATATTTACATTAATTTTTGTCAATATACAATTTTGTGTATATGTATTTGATTGACTAATTTTGGCTATTATTACAAATTTCATAAATATTCACCCTTAATTTCAATTAATTTAAATAAAATTTTTGTCATAATATACAAACTTCAATTTTTACCAATTTTGTACTTGCAAATTTTAATATGAAAGTATAATATTGTACAAAAAGAATAGAATAGTACACTTTGTATAGGAGAATGAAAATGCCCGGAAGCAATAGAATGGTAGAAAAATCAATTAAAGCAATCAAGGATGCGCTTCTTGAAATCATGTACGACAAGGATTTCAAGGATATCACTGTAGGAGAATTACTTAAAAAAGCCAACATCAGCCGTGGCACCTTCTATGCTCATTTCAAAAACCTTGAGGACGTTAAGCAGCAGCTTATACATGACCTCTACAGTCATGCAGATATGCTCTTTGCCGATTATAAGGCCAGCGTGCTTGCTGACGACCCCTACCCCATCCTCATAATGGCCGCTGAGCTTATGTACGCAAGCCGTAACCCCTCCAAACGTTATCTCAAGTTCGTCACCGTCTACGATTTGGGAGTTACGCTTAAGGACTGGATCGCAAAATTCATTCTGGACGATGAGAAGATTGTTGGGGAATTCGGAGGCTATGAGACCGCCAAGGTCTATGCCGACATTATTTCCGGTGGTGTGACCCACGCCTTCAATATGTGGATACAGAGAGACTGTCCCGTAAGTCCCGAGGAGTTTGCCCAATGCGCAAAAAAGCTGCTGTTGGGCGGAATTAATGATATCAGAGCTTTATCTAATAATTAAAGACGTAATAAGAGCAGGTACCTTACAGTACCTGCTCTTATGCTTAATCACCGAAGGATATGCCTATGTCTCGGGCTACCTTGATGAGCGGATGGTCGGTGGGAAGGAATTTGGTTTTGCTGGCAGCCTCTTCAAGAGGTATTGACACTATCTCGCCCTCCTGAATGGCCACCATTCTGCCGTACTGCTTATTAATAATAAGCTCTGCTGCGGCTGTACCGAACTGAGTTGCCAGCACTCTGTCGTAGGGACATGGAGGCCCTCCCCGCTGATAATGCCCGGGCACGGTCACACGAGCCTCCTGGCTTGTCGCAGCCTCTATCTGAGCTGCTATCTCGTAGGAAATGGTTGAGTGCTTTGACTCCTCACGCCTTCTGCGGCTCTCCTCCTCGCTGTGTACCTGATCGTTAACGCTCTTTGCACCCTCGGCTACGGCAAGGATTGTAAAGCCCTTTCCATTCTTTCTTCGGTTTTCAATTGCCTCCAGCACCTTGCTGATGTCATAGGGTATCTCGGGTATAAGTATGATGTCTGCGCCGCTGCCTATGCCTGCGTTCAGCGTCAGCCAGCCTGCGTCGCGTCCCATAAGCTCCACAAGGAATACTCTGCTGTGAGAGCTTGCCGTGGAGTGTATGTAATCAATTACATTTGTTGCAATATCCACCGCGCTCTGAAAGCCGAAGGTAGTGTCCGTGCCCCAGATATCATTGTCTATGGTCTTTGGCAGGGTCACAACGTTCATACCCGCATCCATGAGCAACTTCGCGCTCTTCTGCGTTCCGTTTCCGCCCATGACCACAAGACAATCAAGATTCAGTCTGTTGTAGGTATCCTTCATGGCGGGGATGAGGCTGTTTCCCTCATCGTCAACGATGTCCCTGCCGGGAACATATCTCTGCCGGGAGGTACCGAGGATAGTTCCTCCCTGTGTAAGGATCCCTCCGAAATCCCCGGGCTGCATGAACTTATAATCGCCGTCTATAAGTCCTCTGTAGCCGTCGTACATACCGAATATTTCAAGGTTTTCAATCTTATTGTACAGCGCCTTGCCTATTCCGCGCATTGCCGCATTAAGCCCCGGGCAGTCTCCTCCGGAGGTAACAAGGGCAACTCTTGTCATTTTTTTCATGTCTTTTTCTCCGTTAAACTTGCAAAATTTCGTTATCTAAATTTTTATTACAAAAAATCGTAAAAGTCAATCGGCATACTATACAAACAGCAGGCATTATCCGTCCGCTTCAGCCAAGATTTTATACATTCTGTATAGTTTATGAACTATATACGGTGTATACTCTTGACAAATGAATAATATGTTTTACAATAGTGATGTAATATATTGTTTTTATAAGGAGAAGAGAACATGGACGGACTTAAATCAGCCTATTATCGCACATTTCAGGCAGTATTCAATATCGGGGCGCGTCTTCTGCCCTGGCGCAAGCCCATTACCTCCACCAGCGTCAATGATATACCCGGGCTGTTCAAAAAGCACGGCAACAAAAAGGTCATGATAGTAACCGGGCGCACCGTTGGCAAGACCATTGCTCCTCAGATAAAGCAGCTGCTGGATGATAACGGAATCTGCTACGTGCATTACTCCGAGGTCGAGGCAAATCCCACTGTCAAGGTTGTTAACGAGATACAGAAGCTCTATCTCGATGAGGGCTGCGACTGCTTCCTCGCTATCGGAGGAGGCTCTCCAATGGACGCCGCAAAGGGCGCTGCTGCAAGAGTCGTACATCCCAACACTCCTGTCAACAAGATGGGCGGTCTGCTGAAAGTGCTTCACAGAATTCCCACCTTTGTGGCAGTTCCCACCACCGCAGGCACCGGCTCCGAGACCACTATCGCCGCAGTTATCACCGATCAGGAGACCCATCACAAGTACGCCATCATGGATCTTTGCCTTGTTCCCAGATATGCCGTGCTTGATCCCGAAATGACCAGAAATCTCCCCCAGAAGACCACCTCCACCACCGGAATGGACGCTCTGACCCACGCCGTGGAGGCATACATCTGCTGGACCTATAATACCAAGGAATCCCTGCGTCTTGCCGAAGAGGCAACCGTGGCCATTTTCAAGTTCCTTGAGCGTGCCTACAACGACGGTAATGACATGGAGGCACGTCAGGAGATGCTCATTGCCGCCTACAAGGCAGGCTTTGCGTTTACCCGTGCAGGTGTCGGCAATGTGCACGCCATCGCTCACACTCTCGGCGGTCTTTACAACACTCCCCACGGTCTTGCAAACGCAGTCATTCTCCCCATAGTTCTTGAGGACTACGGCGCTGCCGTGTATCCCAAGCTGGCTCACCTTGCCGAGCTCACAGGCGTTATGACCGTGGGTACGGAGGAGGATAAGGCAAAGGCATTTATTGCGGAGATTCGTGCAATGAATCAACGCATGAATATCCCCACCGGCTTCAGCCACATAAAGGAGGAGGATATTCCTCAGATGGTCAAATGGGCACTCAAGGAAGCCAACCCCATCTACCCTGTTCCCGTTATCTACAATGCAGAGCGCTGCACCAAGGTCATCCGCCGCATTATCGATGAGGCCTGATAAGATACATTAGAACGAAAAACTCCGATGCAGAAATCGCATCGGAGTTTTTTTATCAGAAAAGTCCTACCCAGACGGTGAATTCGCAGGTTGCATCTTCATATATGAGCTTTACGGTACGGTTTCCGAGACCGTTAAGGTCTGCCTCCACCTTCAGCTCCTGCGGGTCTGTTATACGCTTTTCCCTGTCGTTGTCATAGGAAACACGAACAATGAGTCCCGTGAGATCAAGCTCCTCGCCCACTGAGTACCGTGTCTTGTCGGGCCTCTGTTCAATGGTGAAGCTCGTTATCTTAGGTTTCTCAACGGTGACCGTACACTCGTCAAACACCTCAACCTGAGACTCCACATACACCCGTATGGTAGCGGTTCCGGCGGAAACACCGGTGATATTGCCCTCGTTGTCCACGGAGGCTATACCGCTGTTGCTGCTTTTCCACACAAGCTTTAATTCCGTATCACGGGGAAGGTCGGGTATGAAGCTCACGTCCAGCTTATCCTCCATTCCCTCCTTTAAGGCTATTGAAGGCGAGCTGAGAATAACGGACGATACCTTATATGTGGGCTCTGCGGATTCCACCGGGGGTCTTGTGGGCTCCGCGTCCTTATCTCCGAATAGGGAGTCACCGAAAAAGTAGTACACGCCGAAGAGCAGTACTGCCGTAAGCAGCAGTGCCAACAGTACAAGCAGCACGGAGGATGAGTTCTTTTCCTCCGGTTCCGGCTTTGACTCCGGTCTTCTTACAGGCTCCCTCCTCACGGTCTGGGGAGCAGGCTTCGATACCGGTGGGAACGTGGGTTTATCCTGTGGGAGCACAGGACGGCTTGCAGGGGCCTTCACCGGCTGAGCTGAGACCCTGTGGCCCGAAGGTAGTGCCGGGCCCACCTCACGCACGGTGGGTTCATCCTCCGCCGTGGGGGTACTCTGGAGTATTTTGCCCTGCATTGCCATTATGATGGCGTTTTTCATCTCCGTAGGGCTTGCAAACCGCTGCTCCGGATTATAAGCGCAGGCACGCATGACCACCTGCTTCATGGCGGCGTTGCCGTTTTTGGGTGCGGGAACCGGCTCTCCCCGGTATCTGCGGAGATATGCGTCCGCCACCTGCTCATCCGTGGGCTGAGTCTGACCCAGCGGCAGGAAGGGTCCTCTGCGCTCGTTAAGAAGCCAGTACAGCACCATACCCAGAGAGTAGATATCCACACTGCCGTTGTATACCTTACCCTTGTATACCTCGGGAGCCATGTAGGAATAAGTACCCACCTTGTCGACGCTGCCCATGGAGGCCGCCTTCGCAACACCAAAATCTCCCAATTTAAAATCGCCGTATCTGCTGACGAATATGTTCTGCGGCTTTATATCCCTGTGGATGATGCCGTTCGCCGCACAGACCTCAAGAGCCGTACAGATATCTACGCCCAGCTTCATGACCTCGCTGCCGGTTATTCCGTGCTCGTGAACATGGTCCGGCAGAGATGTAAGCAACTCCATGCGGATATAAATGTCCCACCCCATGTCATCAGTGTGAGGAATTATCATCTGATCCTCACAGTTTACGATGTTCGGATGCCCTCTCAGTACGCCCATGAGGCGGTATTCACCGCTTATCTCCTCCACCATGTCTCTGAGCTTTGCTCGCATTACATACTCCGTCATGGTGCTCTGCATCTCCTCGTACTCCTTGTTGCTTGAGGGGATGGAGACCACCTTAAGAGCAGTGTGGAAATCTCCGCCGTATTCATCCTTTTTTCTGAGCTCATACACGGTGCCGGAGCTTCCGCTGCCGATGATGCGGACGGTCTCCCAGCCCGGGAGCTTCACCATTTCGGTTTTTTCCATTGTATCAGACCTTCAACAGAAATATGGATTAAATATAGTGCAAAAAGCAGGAATTGTCAATTACTCAATGGATTTAAGAGCTCCGGCCATGTCAATGCTGTCTATCCTTCTGCGCATGATTCTGTTAACGATTACCGAGAAACCAAAGGTCACGGCTACAGCTATAACGAAGCTACGCAGACTGATATACGGTTCGAAGTAAAGCATATCAACCTTTATTCTGTTCATTACAAAAGCGTGGAACACTACGCCCAGAAGCAGCCCGAAGGCGGCTCCCATTCCGGTAAGCACCATGTTTTCACGGAAAACATAGCTTGCGGTCTCGCTTTTGTAAAAACCCAGCACCTTTATGGTGGCTATCTCTCTTATTCGCTCGGAGATGTTGATATTGGTGAGATTGTACAGCACGATGAAAGCGAGAAAGCCTGCGCACGCAACGATGGCGGCAATGACCACATCAAGGCCCGCCAGCATATTATTTATCCTGTCCTCGGTGTCTGCGCATATGCTGACGCTCCGCACGCCGTCTATTTTCGACAGCTTTTCTCCGTTTTCATAAACGTCACTGCCCTCCGGGGCGCAGACATAAGCAGATTTCATCTCGGGAGCATATCCCCACTGTTCAGAGCAGGTTTCGATATCCACAAAGACCCAATGGTTGACATAGTTATCGAAAAATCCGGAAACCGTGACGGTCATGCTGTCCATATCGGCGTTTGTAATCTCGATCTCATCGCCGACCTCGATATCCAGAAGTCTGGCAAGATTATAGTTTATAAGGGCCTCCCCTTTTTCGGGGAAGGAAACCTGTCTCTTGTCGTATTTAAAATTGATGAAGCCCTCAAAATCGGGATTGTCTGCGGCGGAGAAGCTGATGTTTTTCGTAACGCCTCCGAATTTTACATCGGCTGAACCGCAGTAGAGGAATTTTACACTCTCTGCGCAGTCACAGCTCTCCTCAAGGAACAGGGTCTGCTCCTCCTCGGTCATGTTGTATGCAAGGCTCAGCTCATAATCATAGCCGCATACCTCGTCATACTGACCCGTCACGACATGGCTGATGGTATCGTTAAGTCCGAATGCGGTCAGTACCAGCGCTGTACAGCCTCCGACACCCACGACTATCATGAACATTCGCTTTTTGTAGCGCATTATATTTCTTGCGGAGACCTTGCCCATGAAGCTCAGTCTGTTCCACAGAGGCTTTATCTTCTCCAGCAGGGTGCGTTTTCCCGCTTCGGGAGCCTTGGGTCTTATGAGCTCACTGGGAGCGCAGCGAAGCTCTCTGCCGCAGCAATACAATGTCACGGCAAGCATACCGAGCACGTTCACCGCAGTGATAAGCAGGGCCGACTGCCAGTTGATAAGAAAGCTCAGCCCGCTGATGTTATATATAAGCCCATAGCCTATCCAGACCAGTGCGGGAAATGCGATGCAGCCGATGCCGATACCGATAATGCAGCCCAGAAGTGTTGCGCTGCCGGAGTAGATTAGGAATTTTCCCATAATGGCAAAGGAGGAATAGCCCAAAGCCTTCATGACACCCACCTGAGTGCGCTGATCATCTATCATGCGTGTCATGGTGGTGAGGCATACCAATGCGGCAACGAGGAAGAAGAATACAGGGAATACGCCCGCAATTGCGGCAACCACTTCGGTGTCGCTCTCAAAGCAGACATAGCCGATGTTTGCGTCTCTGCCCAGCACATAGGTGTCCGCATTGTTCATATTCTTTATTTGCTTTTCAGCGTCGTTCAGTTTGGCTCCGGCATCGTCCAGCTCTGCCTTTGCCCTGTCAAGCTCCGCCTTGCCTGCTCTGAGCTCCTTCTCGGCTTCAGCAAAGCCCTTCTCAGCCTCCGACTTCTGCTTTTCAAATTCCTCCCGCATGGCGGGGAGCTCTCCGTTTTCAATCAAGGCTTTCAGCTCGTTAAGCTGTCTCTGCCCCTCCTCAAGCTGTGCATAACCTGCATCAAGCTGTGCCTTTCCGTCGGCAAGCTCCTTTTCCATGGGAGCAAGGCGGGCGTCTATCTTCGCTTTTTCTCCGAGCACTCCGGCAAGATTGCTTTTTGCTGTGTCAAGCTCGCCGAGATAGGCTCTTATCTGTGCTTCCCTGAGGCTGATGCGTCCTTGAATAACACTCTTTTCAACGGCGTTTGCTGTTTTGAGCTGCTCATTCAGCTCCGCTGTCTCACTTTTCAGACTTGCTATCCGTGATTCACAGCTCTCAACGGCACTTTCATATAAGCTTATGCGGGGATTCACTGCGGCATAAGCGGCTTCCCTAAGAATTTCAAACTCCGCCGCGCCTCTCTCATACTCAGCCATTCCGTCGTCAAGCTGTTTTCTTGCGTTGTCAAGCTCAGTCTGCTTCTTTTTGAGTTCACCGGGCTTTGCCATAGCCTCCGCCTGTCTGAGCTGCTCTTCAGCCTCAGCAAGCTTCTTCTCGGCATCCCTTTTCTGAGCCATGAATTCCTCATAGCCCTTTTCGTATTCCTCCCTGCCCTGTTCATATTTTGCATAGCCGTCAGAATACTTTTCCTTTGCCTCCTCAAGCTGCTGCAGAGCAGAGTCTATCAGCTCTTTATACCGCAGCTCTGCCCGCTCCTCCATAAGCGGTTCGAAGCTTTTTTTATATTTTTCTATGGCTTTCTCGTACTCGTCCGAATAAAGCTCACCTTCCGCATCTACGGTAACATAGATATCCGTGTAGCAGTCCAGAGAGAAGCCCTCCGGAAGAACATATATGTAGCCCTTAACACTGCCGTTTCCCAGTGTGCTGGAGCCGCGCTCGTAATTCACATACAGCACCGAATCGCAGAGCCCCACGATTGTGTATTCATCGTATGCGAAGGTATTGAAGGTCTCCTCGCTGTTGTCCTCCGAGAGCTTAATGACTCGTCCGATGTCGTCCTTTGTATACATCTCCGGGTCACCGAGGCACTCGTTACCCTTTTCGGGCATACGTCCGTACCTTAGGTTTACGCGGTTTACGCTTTCGGGTATGCTCTGCACCAGCATAATGAGGTTATCCTCTTCCTCGGTATTGTAGAGAAAATCCGATGCTCTGCAGCCCTCTGCGTCAATCACGCCGTCTACGGCTCTGACAGCCTTCAGGTCATCGTCGGTCAGACCCATGGTTGAGTTAAGCCGTATGTCGTAAAAATTATATTCCTCAGTATAGTTTGTAAAGGAGCGCATAAAATCGGGTCTGGACATACGCAGACCCATGAAAAGACCTGCACCCAGAGCTATTATGGCGAATATCGCAACATAGCGCCCGAGGCTGCCTTTTATCTCCCTTATGCAAAGCTTTACCGTTGAATTGTTCATTAAATTACCACTCTATATTCTCTATGGGTATAGGATTTTCGTTTACCGTCATTGATGTTATCACCCCGCTCTTCACGGAAATGACACGGTCTGCCATGGCTGTCAGCGCCTGATTATGGGTTATTATCACTACCGTCATACCCCTGCTTCTGCTGCAATCCTGAAGAAGCTTCAAAACAGCCTTACCCGTGTTGTAGTCAAGAGCGCCGGTCGGTTCGTCGCACAGCAGGAGCTTGGGGTTCTTGGCAAGTGCCCTTGCAATGGCGACACGCTGCTGCTCACCTCCCGATAGCTGGGCGGGAAAATTATCCGCCCTGTCCTTCAGCCCCACCATTTCTATAAC
>JABUSQ010000065.1 GCA_021442665.1 Oscillospiraceae bacterium | reverse complement strand
ATGGAGGATGAGGAGCTTCTGGAAAAGGCAAGGGCTGAATTTGCCCTGCGCTCCCGTACCGGCTACGTCTGCCCCATAGAGCCGGATGCGGTACCGATTGCGCTCTGAAATTTAATAAATTGTACTTTTATTTCATGTACAGATGTGCTATAATGCGTCCGTTATGCGTGAAACAGCTCGGAGGCTGAAATATGAAAAAGGTACTTACCTTTGCGCTGACCGTCGTTCTGACTCTGTGTCTCGGCGGTACGGCGTTTGCGGATCTGCCCATCAAGCCCGTGGATGACCCGTGGAACAATCCCGAAAACCTTATTAAAGACGGTAATATCTACCTGACCTATAACGAGGCCGGCTATGTCGTGGTGTGGGAGACCCCTGCCTGCGATCTGGACGGAAAGTACATCCTGCTGAATAACAACAGCTCGGTGCTGGTGGACGATCAGGTCAAATACATGGATGCCATCCCCTGGGGCAGCGTCGGAGTTATGGTCACCGACAGCGAGACGGGAGAGAGAAAGGAATTCAGAGGCTGGATACTTATGACGGACCTCCGTTTTCCGGACGGAACCCCCGCCTTTGAGATACCTCCCGAGATTCCGGAGCATCCCATGATACCGGACCCCATTCCCGTTCCCACGCAGGAGCCGGAGGCTACGCCGGTCCCCACGGAGGAGCCCGCCGAAACTCCCGTTCCTCAGCGGCCCGAGGAGGCCATCACTGTGAATACCACCTTCAACCGGGCCATCGTTTACACCAGCGTTGCAATCGCCGCTGCGGCTCTGGCTCTGGTAGCCTTTGTGCTGATAAAGCATAAGGCGCTGAACAAAAAAGGCGAATAAGCAAGCACCAAACCTGCCATACCTGCTATGGCAGGTTTTTTTAGTCTCCGGCTGTTTTAGCACTCAAATACTCAGAGTGCTAAAATTCATAAATTGTTCATAATATTCGCTATAATTATTCATATTTACATGGTATTTTATATACAACAAGAAACAAAAGTTATAATCAAGTAAACGAAACATACTTGATGCCGACAAATTAAGGAGGAAAAATTATGTTCGATATTATGCCCTACGGTTTCCGCCGTGTGTCCGCTTACAACCCCTTCAGAGAGATGGAGGAGCTCAGCCGCAGTCTTTGGAATGACAGCCCTGTGAATTTCCGCACCGACATCAGCGAAAAGGACGGAGTTTATACCCTGCTGGCAGAGCTTCCCGGCTTCAAAAAGGAGGACATCAGCATTGACCTTGAGAAGGACTCCCTCACCATCAGCGCCGAGCATAAGAGCGAAAGCGAGGCGGCAGGCGAGGAGAACTTCATCCGCAGGGAGCGTTACTACGGCTCCTACACCCGCACCTTCAACGTGAGAGGCATCGACACCGACGCCATCAGCGCATCCTATAATGACGGTGTGCTGAAGCTCACCCTGCCCCGCAAGGTACCCGAGACCCCCGCTGCAAGACGGCTTGAGATAAGCTGAATTAAGACGCTTTTTGTTTTTCATTATTCCTCTCTTTTTATACCTTTCTATTTTCACACCCCAAAAGAAGAAAGCGCAGTGAAAAATTCACTGTGCTTTCTTTTTGCTTATTCTCAGTATCTCCGCGGATTTCGGAGCTACGACAGCCGAGCCGCAGAGCAGGGGACAGCCCTCCGCTGCAGTGTAGCTCTGACCGCTGCGGTTTATCACGCAGATGAGCCTTTCCTCCCCGTTCTCACGGATTATCAGCAGAATATCCGGCGTGGGGGCTTCAAGCCTCATGCTCCCGCTGCGCATGGCGGGACACTGATTGCGTATGGCGGCAAGCTTTGCGTAATATTTGTGCAGACCCTCGCATTTCGGCTCAAAGGGCATGCGGTTAAAGGGGTCACGGCAGCCCTCGAGACATTCCTCATCGCCGTAGTACAGACAGGGCACGCCCGGCACGGAATACTGAATTGCGGCACAGAGCCTCTGGAGCTTCGTTGCCTCGGCAAAGCCCACAAGTCCGCTGCTGTACTCCGCCTGACGGGCACGGCTCATATCCTTTGCGTCCCTGCCCATGGCGAGATAGGTGTGGAGACGCTCCACATCGTGTGAGCCCAGCAGATTCATAAGAGCGGCATACATGGGCTTGGGATAGTTGTACTGCTGATGCCGCAGAAAGTCCCTGAGCTCGTAGCTGTCGCTGCTGCCCACGGCAAAGCTCAGCACCGCATCACGGAAGGGGTAGTTCATGACGCTGTCCAGCGCATCGCCCAGAGCGTATCTGCGTCTGCGGCCGTGCTCCTCCTTGAGCAGGGGATCCTCCCAGACCTCACCGATAATGACGGCATCGGGCTTTTCCTCCCGGGCAGAGCTGCGAATGAGGCTCAGCACCTCATCGGGAAGCTCGTCCGCAACATCTATCCTCCAGCCGGAGGCTCCCAGCCTCAGCCAGCTCTTCACTATGCTGTTCCTGCCGCTGACAATATAGTCCTGCCAGGCGGGGTTCAGCTCGTTGACCTCCGGGAGATCCTTGAAGCCCCACCAGCAGCGGTATTCCTCCGGAAAGCGTCTGAAATCGTACCACTCGTAATAGGGCGAGGCTCTGCCCTCGCAGGCTCCGCCGCCGTAATTCCCGAAGCGGTCAAAATACCTGCTGTCCGCTCCCGTATGGGAGAATACACCGTCGTTTATTATGCGTATGCCCAGCTCCGAGGCGGCCTGACATAGGTTTACATAATCTTCATTAGTCCCCAGTATGGGGTCAACACGCTCATAATCCGAGGTATCGTAGCGGTGATTGGAGCGAGCCTCCGCGATGGGATTCAGATACAGAATGCTGACTCCCAGCGTTCTGAGATAGGGCAGCTTCTTAGTAATGCCCCGGAGGGTGCCCCCGTAGAAATCGTCGGGAGCATAGTCCCGCTGACCGGGCAGGGGCTGCCATTTGACGGGCTCCCGGATACTGCCGTGGAGCTGGGGTGTCTGACCGAGACTGCGGTGGTATTCCATGCCATCGCTGACATCCTCACCGATGCCGAAGCGGTCGGGAAAGACCTGATACATTATGCCGTTCCGAAACCATTCCGGGGTATCGAAGCCTCTGCGGCAGGCGGTGAGCTGAAAGGACTCCGTCTCTCCGCCGCTGTGGAAGAAGGAGTAGAAGTAAACCGAGGGCTCGGGAGGAGTAAAGCGGCAGACAAAGCCCCCCTCCCGTGGCTCCATCTCAACGTCACGGCTGAAGGCCTCACAGCGGACGTGCATGGTTACCCAGGTCGTATTTCCGGGGGTACAGACGGAAAACTCCGTCTCCGTGCCCTCCTCCACGGCACCCGCGGGAGAGCGGAAGCTCTCACAGAAGGGCTCGTGCAGCACGATGCTCCGCCGGCTCAGCTCGTCTCTCAGCACAGCGTTCAGCGCCGCAGTCCGGGGCTGCATATCGAAAAGCCAGTCCCTTTCCTCCAAGCCGCAGAGCTTTCTGCCGAAAACCTTCACCACCGTCCTCAGAGCCTCCTCCATGCCGAAGCCCCTGTCGTCCATGAGAAAACGCAGAAGCTCCTCCGGGAGAAGCTCCCCGGGCTTGGGCAGAAAATGCCCGATATCCGTCAGCGGACGATGATAGAGCTCACAGCTCTCTGCGGCATAGACCACGGCGGCGGCGGTGCGAAGATAGCCGAGCATCAGCGGATTAAGCTCCAGAGGCGAGCACCAGACGCCGTCCCTCAGCTCCAGCTCGTATTCTCTTTCCCTCTCATAGCGGATGCGGAGCTTATAGTCCTCAGACCATAGCTCCTCGTATCCGCCGTAGGTACAGACTTTTCTTCTTATTTCATGCATAGGTAAAGCTGCGCATATTCCTCCGCAGAGCGGGCAAAGCTGAAATCCTCATCCATGGCCTGACGGATAAGAGAGCTCATGACCTCGGGTCTGCGGTAGCAATCCATTGCCAGCAGCATGGCGTCCTTCATTTCGTGGGCATTGAAATCGGCAAAGGAGAAGCCCGTTCCCTCGCCGGTGTACTTGTTGTAGGGCCTGACGGAATCCTTCAGACCGCCGGTCTCTCTGACTATGGGCAGAGCTCCGTAGCGCATGGCAATCATCTGGGACAGTCCGCAGGGCTCAAAGCGTGAGGGCATGAGGTAGAAATCGCCTGCGGCGTAGACCCTGTGCGCCAGCTCCTCGTTGTAGCCTATGTAGGAGCAGACACGGCCGGAGTATCTGTACTCCGCCTGCCGCATGAAATCCTCGTACCGCCTGTCGCCGGTGCCCAGAAGCATGAACTGCATATCGCTGCAGCCCATAAGCTCATCCAGCATGCACTCCACAAGGTCGAAGCCCTTCTGCTCGGTCATGCGGGTGCACATGACGAAGAGGGGAGCGTTCTCCCGCACCTCAAGACCCATGTCCTCCTGGAATTTAAGTTTACATAACTTTTTATTCTCTATGTGCTCCCTGTCGTAATTCTTATAGATGAGGGGGTCGGAAAGGGGGTTAAAGGTTTTGACGTCGATGCCGTTTATGATGCCGCTGAGCTCGTGGGAGCGGGCGTTGAGTATACCCTCCAGACCCTCGCCGAAGTAGGCGGTTTTGATCTCCTCGGCATAGGTGGGGCTTACCGTGTTGATGCGGTCGGCAAATACGCAGCCCGCCTTCAGGAAGTTTGCGCAGCCGTTAAGCTCCATGAACTCAGGAGTGTAGTAGCTGCTGTCGATGCCCAGCAGGTCCTGAGCAAAGTCGAAGCCGCATTTTCCCTGATATGCGATGTTGTGGATGGTTATTAGGAACCTTCTGCCGCTGTGAGCGCCGCCGTACTGAGTTTTAGCCAGCATGGGTATCATGGCGGTGTGCCAGTCGTTGCAGTGAATTATGCCGGGATCGAAGCCCAGCCTCGGCAGAGCGTCCATAACCGCGCGGCAGAAGAAGGCGTACTGCTCCAGCTCCTCCATTCCGCCCTTGTAAATGGTATCACCGAAGTAGAACTCGTTGTCCACAAGATAAACGGTGATGCCGTCCAGCTCCAGTCTCTCTATTCCGCAGTACTGAGTACGCCAGCCTAAGTTTACATAAAACTCAAACATATGCTCCACCCGGTCTGCGTATTTATTCTTAATACAGCGGTGATAGGGGGTTATGATGCGTGCGTCCAGCTTCAGCTTTTTAAGGTCACCGGGCAGAGTCCCCACCACATCCGCAAGACCGCCGGTCTTGGACAGGGGAGCGCATTCCGCCGACACCAGCAGAACCTTGGTCATGTCGGCTTTGTTTTCCTTAGTCATTGCTTTCATCACAGCTCCTTTTTTCGATTAATTTGTATAGCTTGCAGGTCAGGGGAGGCAGGCAGAGCTTCGCCGAACAGGGATGCTCAAGGAAGGGCACGCCCACGGCGGAAACGGACCCGCCGACGCTGCCGCTGCCTCCGAAGCGGGCATCATCGCTGCTGAGCAGCTCCGTAAGCTCACCCTCGCAGGGCATTCCTACGGTGAAGTCCTTAAACTCCACGGGCAGGAAATTGCAGGCGAAAACCAGTACGTTACCGCTGAAATCCCTGCGCATGAAGGCCACAGAGCTGCGGTCACGTTCGTTGACGTTGAGCCATCGGAAGCCCTCCCAGTCAACGTCGTTCTGATACAGCGGCGGATTTTCGAGGTAGAGCCTGTTGAGCTCACGGCAGTATTCCTGCATTGCCCTGTGCATGGGATAGAGCAGCAGCAGCCAGTCCAGACCCTTTCGGTAGTCCCACTCGATGAACTGGGCGAACTCCGAGCCCATGAAGCCCAGCTTCTTACCGGGATGGGCGAGCTGCAGACCGTAGAGCACACGCAGCGAGGCAAATTTCTGCTCATAGCTGCCGAACATCTTGTCCAGCATGGATTTCTTGCCGTGTACTACCTCGTCATGGGAGTAGGCGAGGACGAAGCGTTCGGAAAATGCGTACATCATGGAGAAGCTTATTTTATCGTGGCAGCCCCGTCTGAAGAGGGGATCTGTCATGAAATAATCCAATGTGTCGTGCATATAGCCCATGTCCCACTTGAAGTCAAAGCCCAGGCCGCCGTCCTCCACGGCTCCGGTAATCATGGGATAGGCGCTGGATTCCTCCGCCACGGTGATGACCCTGCGTCCTGTGGAGTGTACCGCAGTGTTGAGCTTACGCAGAAATTCCACGGCACCGAGATTTATATTGTGACCGTATATGTTGGGCGTGTACTCGCCGTCACGGCGGCAGTAATTGAGATACAGCATGGAGGACACGGCGTCAACTCTTATACCGTCAATGTGATAGCGTTCTATAAAGGAGCAGGCGGAGGAGATAAGGAAGCTCTGCACCTCGGGAAGAGCATAGTCGAAGATAAGGGTGCCCCACTCGGGATGGCTTGCCATCCGCTCCTCCTTGCACTCGTAAAGCCGTGTTCCGTCAAACTCCGCCAGACCGTGGGCGTCTCTGGGGAAGTGGGCGGGAACCCAGTCCATGATGACGCCAATGCCGTTCTCGTGCATTATGTCAACCATCTCGGCAAACTCATCGGGGCTTCCGTAGCGGCTTGTGGGCGCGTAGTAGCCCGTCACCTGATAACCCCAGGAGGGAGGGTAGGGGTACTCCGTCAGGGGAAGGAATTCCACATGGGTGTAGTGCATAGCCCTGCAGTATTCCGCCAGCTCTCTGCCGGCGGTGACATAGTTCACCCTGCCCGCACCGTCGGTTTTCCATGAACCGAGATGCACCTCGTAAATATTCATGGGGGCGCTTTTGGGGTCGGGAAAGCGCTGAAGGCTTCTGTCGTAGGCTTCGGTGTGACGCTGAATGTAGGAGCCTGTCCAGACCCGGGAGGCAGTCTCCGTATCGGTCTGCGACCATGCGGCAAAGGGGTCGGACTTGAGAACCTTTTTCCCGTTTTTGCCGATGACGCAGTATTTGTAGAGGTCACCGTCGGAAAGACCGGGGACAAAGGCACACCAGATATTTCCGTGCCTCTGCAGGGGGGTGGCTTTTTCATCCCAGCCGTTAAAATCACCCACAAGGCTAACGCTCCGGGCATTGGGAGCCCACAGTACGAAGCGGTGCCGGCCGATTTCGCTGATATAGTTACAGCCGAACAGCAGCCAGGCCTTTCTTGCGCTGCCGGTGTTGAACAGATAAACGTCCGCAGCGGGTATGTATTTTGAAATGAGGTCAGAGTACATGGCATTCTCCGATAGTATATTCTCATATTATTATATAGTAAAATAACACCAATTCCAATATTTTTTTTGACAAGCCGCAGGCGATATTTTATAATAAATCAAAAATAACGGAGGAGACAGCCATGTTTGCATTCAATCACTTCAATTTTAATGTATTTGATCTGGAGCGGAGCCTGCGCTTCTACGATGAGGCACTGGGACTCAAGCCGCTGCGCGAGAAGAATGCCGCCGACGGCAGCTTTAAAATAGTCTACCTCGGCGACGGGAAAACGGATTTCAGCCTTGAGCTGACGTGGCTCCGTGACCGCACCGAACCCTATGATCTGGGGGAGCAGGAGTATCACCTTGCCTTTGTAGCGGAGGACTTTGACGCAGCCCACCGCAGGCATCAGGAGCTGGGTGCCATATGCTATGAGAATCCGGGCATGGGCATATACTTCCTCGAGGACCCCGACGGCTACTGGCTGGAGATCATACCCCCGAGAGCGTAAGTCGTGCCCGCACCGAAACCGCCTGCAGTCCACGACAGGGAAAAGAGAACAAAAAGAGACCCCACGGAGCATTCCGTGGGGTCTCTTTACGGCTGTATGCCGTGCTTTGTCCGACAGGCTTCAGAAATCAACAAGATAAATACCTATTGCAATCTGCGTGTAGCCCGAACGGGGTGTGATTTTTGAAATGCGGGCAATAAGAAGCTTACCCGCGTCCATCAGACGTGAGAAAATCAGATTGTCCTTTTCGGGTACATAACCCACCTTTTGGCCGTCCTCCGTCAGAATGAGAATGGCGTTTCTGTCAAACTTGTTATCCTCGCGGCGAAGATTCAGCCTGTCTCCGACACTGATTGCCTCCAGTACGGTCTTATCCTTGAGATATGAGGTTCCCGCAACATTGGTGTCAAACAGGTGTATTTCCTGCGTCAGAGGCTTTATTATATCCGCGATGCCCTTGCCGCCGAGGGCGGCAGCAAGCTCGTTTCCTCCGGTAACGGTCAGTTCTCCTGACATTCGATAACCACTCCTCTCATTAAAAGCTGTTTAAGCGTCTTCTCAAGCTCCTCCGCATACCGTGCGTATGCTTCGTATTCCTCCTCAAGCTCTTTTTTTCTGACCTCGACCGCAGACGGGTCCTCGAGCAGCTCCTTGTAAAGATAGGGGTCTGTGCTGATGATTTTCATAATCTCGGCTTCGACCTGCCCGATACGTTCATCAATGCTGTCAATCTCCAAAGCACCGGGTTCGAAGCCGTTATCATCCAGAACCCTGTGAACAAGTATCTCAATTTCGCTGAGCTCTTCGGTGCCGTTCATTCCGTAGGCGGTGAGAGTTCTGTCCCACAGCTCGGCAATTTCGGGAAATGCCCAGGCCTCCGGACAGATGTCCGGATGAATCAGCTTTGCGATGCGCCGATAGAGGGTCTTGCTTCTGACGCAGTCATATTCGGAGGAGACTCCGGCTTTTTTTGCCGATTTACAGTCCTCTATCATCCTTGCAAGCCGGGCGTTGTACTCACTCATGGTGACGTCGATATACTCCTGCAGCTCCGATACGTTTACCGGCTTGCCGCGGTTCACCGCCGCCTGACAGAAGGCAATGCTCTTTTTCTTTGAGATACAGTCGATCTTTTTCTCAAAGACTCTGTTGATCAGCTCGCCGAACTCCCTTATATACAAGGTCAGACAGCCTGCGGCCTCTTTCCGCAGTGCATCCCTTTCAAGGAGAAGCTTCTCATATTTTTCACGGGAGGACGCCCGGTCGGATTTCTGAAGCTCGTTCATCTGCTTACCTCGAACATATAGAAGTCGTGACATACGGCGGTCATACGGCGGCTGCCTATGACGGCCCTGCTGAAAAAATCATCACGGGTGCGGAACCATTTACCGTCGAAGGTGATAACGCACTGACCGTCCTCCTCAAGAGCCTTCACGGTGTAGCTGCTGTTTTTATAGCGGAAGGCTACGGTGCAGGGATTTTTCAGCAAATGGAACAGGTCATAAAAATCAATAACGGTGTCGTCAAGCTCTGTCAGAAGGTACAGGTCGTCAATGAGCCACTTCATAATGTTCAGATCCCCGAAGAAGGCATTATAGCGCAGCCGCTGGGAGAGAAAATCCTTAGCGACATAATAGAGCTTAATCGCCTCGTCAATACGCCCCTCCTCGGTATAGATCCGTGCCATGCGCGTATAAATCTCCGGCAGCGGCTCATTGAGAAATCTTGCATTCTTCACCTTGGGGTAGAGGGCTCTGATGATGTCCTTGTATTTTTCGTAATCCCGCTCCACATAATAGCCGTTTTTATACATGTCGGCAACCTTGTATTCGGACTGAAGGTTGCCCAGGGCGGCGGACCTTGAAAAGCACTCAAAGGCTTTTTTATAGTCCCGCTCTCCGGTTCTGCCGTAGTACCAGATATAGCCCAGACAGCTGAAGGCCTCCTCATACTCATAGGTCGCCGCCAGCTCATAATATTTAAGAGCGAGGTCAAACTTCTTCAGCTCATAGTATACACCGCCGAGATACATCATATCCCCCGGATTTTTATTTTTTTCAATGAGGAAGCCCATGGCCTCCGTAAATTCAAAGAACTCGTCCTCTGTGGGATTGTCCTTTCTGCCGAACTCATTTCTGATAGCCTCAGCCTGCTTAACTGTCATAGCGCACCGTTCCTCCGATAATTATCACTATCGGTATGTTATCACATTAACTGTACAATAAACCACCCTTTGCTGCTGTCTGCGGCGGAATTCGGCTGATGAGCGGGCCGATTTTTCCGTAATCCTTATTATACCACAGCAGACGTGGACAGTAAAGCGCACTGCATTTGACCCGAATACGGTTTTTTCCGCTCGTATTACGGGCGGCTACTTGAATATGACGGACGGATATAATATAATGGCTACAATAAAAGGAAAGGATTCACACCTATGGATATTAAGGATATTCTCAAGACCTGCGACCATACCCTGCTGAGAGTTGACTGCACGGCTCAGGAGATAAGAGAGCTTTGCGATCAGGCGATGAAATACGACTGCGCCTCTGTCTGCATCCCTCCCTGCCATGTGGCAGGAGCAAGACGCTATGCAGGAGATAAGCTGACCGTGTGCACCGTCATCGGTTTCCCCAACGGCTATATGACCACCGCTGCCAAGGCCTTTGAGACTGCCGATGCCGTGAAAAACGGCGCCGATGAGATAGATATGGTCATCAATCTCTCCATGGTGAAGGACGGCTGCTGGAGAGAGGTCACCGAGGACATAAAGGCGGTGAGAAAAGCCTGCGAGGGTAAAATACTCAAGGTCATAATCGAGACCTGCCTTCTCACCGACGAGGAGATAATAAGAATGTGCGCAATAGTTGCGGAGTCCGGTGCAGACTTCATAAAGACCTCCACGGGCTTCTCAAAAGCAGGAGCCACCAGAGAGGGCGTAGCGCTCATGCGCAGATACTCGCCTCCCGATGTACAGGTTAAGGCCGCCGGCGGAATATCCTCCCTTGCGGACGCGGAGGACTTCATAAATCTGGGAGCCACCCGTCTGGGCACCAGCCGTATAGTTAAGCTCGCCATGGCAGCCGAAACCGATTAATATACAGCCGAAAGGTGAGCAGTGAACCCGACAGACAGAAGCTGAGAGGCTCCGTGCGCATCCTCCCGTGGCTTATTTTGCCCGGGAGGATGAAAAACATTTTAAATCGTCAAAAAAATCTTGACAAGCCAGGCCCGTAATGGTAGACTAATAAAGCTGAAAATGAAGTAGGTCCGACCTCACCGAACCGCAGAAGGCGCGTATCGGTCAATAAAGCTGCCGCAGCTGCTGCGGGGTTTTTGTGCGCGGATGCTTCATATGGCATCGGCGTTTTTTATTTCATGGAGGTGTTTTGAAATAGCAAGCGTAAATCATGAGATCAATGAAGAGATCCTTGACAAGGAAATACGCGTAATCGGAGAGGACGGAGAACAGCTCGGTATAATGTCCGCTGAGGCTGCGCTTAAAATTGCAGAGGAGAAGGAGCTTGATCTGGTGAAGATATCACCGGCGGCAAAGCCTCCCGTGTGCAAGATAATGGACTACGGCAAGTTCCGCTTTGAGCAGTCCAAGCGTGAGAAGGAAGCAAAGAAGAATCAGCATGTCATGGAAGTCAAGGAAGTTCGTATGTCCCCCAACATCGACGAGAACGACTTCAACACCAAGCTCAAGAACGCGATCAAGTTTCTTGCAGACGGAGACCGTGTAAAGGTGTCCGTGCGTTTCCGCGGCAGAGAGATGGCTCACACCAACATCGGTGAACAGCTCCTCCTTGATTTTGCGGATAAGTGCAGCGAAATCGCATCGCTTGACAAACAGCCCAAGCTCGAGGGAAGAAGCATGTCCATGTTCCTGTCTCCCAAGTCTGCCGCCGCCATCAAGAAGGCACAGAAGGAAAAGAAGCAGGCCGAGGAAAAAGCTGCCGCTGAGGCTAAAGCGGCGGAAGCCAAACAGTAAGTATATTACAGGCAAGACCTGATAATAGGAGCTGAGAAATCAGCATTATACGGAAGGAGATACAATTATGCCTAAACTTAAGACCCACAGCGGTGCTAAGAAGAGATTTAATCTCACCAAGACCGGTAAGGTAAAGCGCGCTCACGCTTACAAGAGCCATATCCTCACCAAGAAGGACACCAAGCGTTGCCGCCGCCTGCGTTCCGGCGCAATTGCGGACGTTACCAACGAAGCAACCATCAAAAAGATGATTCCTTACAAATAATCGTAAGGCTACTGTTACTAATAGGAGGAAATGACAAATGGCAAGAGTTAAGGGCGCAATGATGACCCGTAAGCATAGAAATAAGATCCTTGGCCTGGCAAAGGGTTACTGGGGCAACAAGTCCCGCCACTACAAGATGGCCAACGAGCAGATGATGAAGTCCGGCCGCTACGCATACGTCGGCCGCAAGCAGAAGAAGAGAGATTTCCGTCAGCTCTGGATTACCCGTATCAGCGCAGGCTGCAAGGCAAACGGCATGAACTACTCCAGCTTCATGCACGGACTCAAGCTCGCCGGCATCGACATGAACCGCAAGATGCTCTCCGAGACCGCAATCCATGATCCCGCCGCTTTCACCGCTCTCTGCGAGAAGGCAAAGGCAGCTCTGTAATTAACGGCAACAAAAACTTCCGCACTTTCGGTGTGGAAGTTTTTTTGTTTATGTGCTATTATATCCGCATGGAAAAGACGGAAAATAAAAACAGAATAGCCCTGTGGCTCGGGCTGTGCCCAAAGCGTCATGTACTTCTGGCGGTATTTACGGCGCTTATCGTCCTGTTCAGACTTCTGCGGGGAAACCGGAGCGTAATGAACGCTGTGTGGGAAAGGCTTGTGCATCCGTATCAGATACATGCCGCACGGCTCTGCTCAAGGCTGCCCTTTTCTGTTATGGAGCTGATATACGTCCTTGCCATACTGGGCGGATTGGTTTACATAATTTATCAAAGCTGCGGCATAATCCGCAAGCCCGACAAGCTGAAAAGAGTTTACATAACTGCTGTAACTCTTGCGGTGACGGGGCTTGGGATATTTGCGGCGCTGTCGTGGGCCTTCAGCGTCAGCTACTATGCGGACAGCTTTTCGGAAAAAAGCGGACTTGCCGGCAATCCGGTTTCGGAGGCGGAGCTCATTGAAGTTACTGAGTTTTTTGCCGCTCGGGTGAATGAGTACGGGGCTTTGGTTTCCCGTGACGGAAACGGACTTTTCACCTGCAGCGAGGCTGAACTGTTCGTGAAAAACGAATATATCTACGACAGCATAGCGGAAGAATTTCCGTGCCTGCAATCGGTTTACATAAAAACAAAGCCCATGTTCTTCTCCCGTATAATGAGCATGACGGGCTTCACGGGAGTTTTCTTTCCCTTCACGGGTGAGGCGAATGTCAACGTGGATTCGCCGCTGAGCCACAGGGCGGCAACGATAGCCCACGAGATGGCGCACCAGAGAGGGGTCGCATCGGAGGCGGAGGCTAATTTCGTGGCGGTGGCGGCATGTATGAGCAGCGGGGATGCGGATTTCTGCTATTCGGGGGCCCTGCTCGCCTACACTCATCTCGCAAACGCTCTGTACGGTGCGGACTATGACGCATGGCTTGCCGTTGCGGAGAGCCTCAGCGACGATGTACGGAGGGATCTGGCATTCAATCGCGCCTACTGGCAGAAATATGAATCGCCGCTGAGCAAGGTGACGGAGGGGGCCTACGACGGCTATCTCCGCTCCAACGGCTTTGACGGTCTGCGCTCCTACGGCGCCTGCGTTGACCTCCTTGTGGCATATTACTCAGATAAAATATAAAAAAGCATCGGTTATGAAACCGATGCTTTTTTGCTGTTGCCGTATTTTACTTGAGAGCGGCGATTACTTCTACCTCGCAGAGAACGTTCTTGGGGAGGGTCTTTACCGCAACGCAGGAGCGTGCGGGCTTGCCGGTGAAGTAGGAGCCGTAGACCGCATTGAAGGCTGCGAAGTCACCCATGTCCGCAAGGAAGCAGGTGGTCTTCACGACGTCCTCAAAGCCGAGACCGTTGGCGTCAAGAATGCCCTTGACGTTCAGGCAGCAGCGCTCGGCCTGCTCCTCGATGGTGGTGCCCACGACCTCACCGGTGCCGGGCATCAGTGCCACCTGACCGGAGGCAAACAGAAAACCGTTTACGGCGATAGCCTGAGAGTAGGGGCCGATGGCTGCGGGTGCGTTTTCGGTGGAAGTTACTTTAAACATTGATTTTTCCTCTTTTCGTAGTATATTTACCCGAAACAGGAACAATTCAGGAAATTATACCTCAGCAGGTACTTCTTCCTGCTTCTTGTCCTTGGGGGTGATTGCGTCCATGAGGACAGCGATTGCGCCGTCACCGGTGACATTGCAGGCGGTGCCGAAGCTATCCTGAGCAATGTACAGAGCGATCATGAGGGCGAGCATGGGCTCGTTGAAGCCCAGCATGCTCTCGAGAATACCCAGAGCTGCCATAACAGCGCCGCCGGGCACGCCGGGTGCTGCGACCATGGTGATGCCGAGCATCAGAACGAAGGGCAGCATTGCGCCGAAGGTGACATCCCAGCCGTTGAGCATCATGATGGCGATGGAGCAGCTTGTGAGGGTTATGGTGGAGCCGGAGAGGTGGATGGTTGCGCAGAGGGGGCAGACGAACTCGGCGATGGTGTCACGAACGCCGTTCTTCTTGGTGCAGCCCACGGTTACGGGGATGGTAGCAGCAGAGGACTGGGTGCCGATGGCGGTGGCGTATGCGGGAAGCATGTTCTTAATGAGTCTGAAGGGGTTCTTCTTTGCAAAGGCACCTGCAACAACATACTGGAGGATGATGATGAGGATGTGCATGATAATGATGATTGCGAAGACCTTGATGAACACGCTCATGATCTGCACGACAGTGCCGGCGTAGGTCATGTTTGCGAAGATACCGTAAACGTGGAAGGGGAGCAGGGGGATAAGGATGCTGGCAACGACCTTCTCGACGATTTTCTGGAAGCCGTCGAAGATGTCCTTGAGGGGCTTGTTTCTGGTGACTGCAATGCCGAGACCCATGATGAAGGCGGTGATCAGAGCGGTCATAACGCCCATGAGGGGAGGCATCTCAATGGTGAACAGAGTGGGGAGCATGGTCTCCTCGGCGTTGGTGGCGTTGTCCATGACGATGGAACCGATCTCCAGGAAGGAGGGGAAGATGGTCTTGTCAACGAGGGTTGCGAAGGTGCCTGCGATGATGGTGGACAGGTAAGCGATGCCTGCGGTGATGGCGAGGGTCTTGCCTGCGCCCTGACCGAGGTCAGCAATACCGGGGGCGACGAAGCCGATGATGATCAGGGGGATGCAGAAACTCAGGAAGTTGCCGAAGATGCTGTTGAAGGTTGCGCCGATGCGGATGATGATGGGGAGGTTTGCCTTCTGTGCTATGACACCGACGATTATACCGGCGGCGATAGCGATGAGCAGCTTAGGCAGAAGGCCAAGCTTTTTCTTGGTTTTGGTTTCAGTTGCCATTGTTTTTTCTCCTTATTCTTTCTTCTTTTCTCTATTAATATCGGCTGTTCACCGTATATTACTTTTTGATTATCTCGTATCCGCCGGCGATAAGCTCACGCTCGATATCGTCAACGTGCTGGAGATTCAGGGTCTCGAGAACCATGGTCACGATGCAGGAAACAACATCGGAATTCTTGTCCTCACGGCTGTGAGTAATGTTGATGATGTTGGCGCCGGTCTTGGCGATGACCTGCAGGAGCTTGATGAGGTTGCCCGGCTTGTCAACGATCTTGGTGGAGATCTCGGTGAGACGGCCGGTCTTGTTCAGACCCTTGGTGATAACGCGGGAAATGGTGGTGACGTCGATGTTGCCGCCGGAAACGACGCAGACGGTCTTCTTGTCGGTGGCATTGACCTTACCGAACATGACGGCGGCGATGGTGGTTGCACCGGCGACCTCTGC
>JABUSQ010000197.1 GCA_021442665.1 Oscillospiraceae bacterium | reverse complement strand
GAATGATGCTAAAATGTCTGAGGTGATGTAATTGAGATACGAAAATACCCTGAAGGGAAGGTTTATTGATCGTCCGAACCGCTTTATTGCCCACGCGGACATCAACGGGAAAATCGAGACCGTACACGTTAAAAACACGGGGCGCTGCCGTGAACTGCTGATTCCCGGCGCCGAGATTGTTCTGCAGCACTGCGGGAATAGGAAGCGCAGGACGGAATACGACCTCATTGCCGTGAAGAAAGAGGGCCTCGGCTGGGTGAACATTGACAGTCAGGCTCCCAATAAGGCGGTGTATGAGTGGCTGAGGGAGCAGGAATTTGACCTTATAAAGCCTGAATACAGCTTCGGAGCCTCACGTCTTGATTTTTATATGGAACGGGGAGAAGAGCGATGGCTGCTGGAGGTCAAGGGCTGTACTCTGGAAATCGACGGGCTCGGCTATTTTCCCGACGCCGCATCGGAGAGAGCGGTGCGGCACCTGCAGGAGCTCAGAGAAGCTCTGAAGTCTGGCTATCGATGTGCGGTCGCCTTCGTTATTGCCATGGAGGGGGTCACGGAGGTGCTGCCCAATGCGGAGCGTGACCCGAAATTCGCCGAGGCGTACTGCAATGCGTCGGCGTCCGGGGTGGAGATATGGAAGCTGCCCTGCGCCGTTACGGAAAATGAGCTGATAATAAAAAGATAAGCGAAGCTGTAAGAAATGCTTCGCTTATCTGTTTTACTGCCCGTCCAGCATATAGCTCAGGTCTTTCCTGTATCTGAACTTGGGCTCCGTTCCCTTTATGATGCGTGGGATGCTCTTCCGATGCTCGATAATGACAATAATCGCACACACCAGCATCATCCGGGTCACGATGGAGTTTTCTACGACTACGACGGAAAGTACGAACGCTGACAACGCAGCCGACACCGCCGTGAGGCTTATGTAGTGGCTCACGAAATACACGATGGCAAGAATTACCGCCATGCCGAAGCCCAGCTCGAAGTTGACAAAAAAGGCTGAGACGGTGAAGACTGCAAGGCTTGACTGAGGCCTGTAGCCTCCGATGAGGGGGAAGCGGCAGCCCATCAGCATACACAGCATTGCAAAGGTACGGCCGACAACGGTTATGCCGTAGCCGCTCATGAGCCAGCCCCCCAGCAGTACGGGGAAGCCGAACTTGAACAGCGCAAGCAGAACAAACAGGGCAAGCTGCTTCAGGCTTGTGTCCTTGAAAAATCTCGTTATTCCTGAGTTTGAAAATTCGTACGCCATGAGATTTTTCCTGTAGATCAGGTGCGAGGCGATGACGAGAAGGTTCAAACAGCCAATATAATAGGATACAAGCGCCGTCAGAACCAGAAGAAGGATCAATAAGACCATCAGTCCTTGTCCCCCTTCTGACGTATGACTATGCGGACGGGAGTCCCCTCAAGACCGAACACGGCACGAATCTGGTTTTCGATGTAACGCTGATAGGAGAAGTGGAACAGTTCCCTTGAATTGCAGAAGATGACGAAGTTGGGAGGACAGATGCCCGTTTGAGTCATGTAGTAGATTTTCAGCCTGCGTCCCTTGTCCGTGGGGGGCTGAACACGGGCCTGAGCATCGGATAGGACATTATTGAGCATGCCGGTGGTGATGCGCATGTGGCTCTGATCGTTTACGAAGTTTATTAGCTCGAATATCCTGTCGGTGCGCTGACCTGTCTTGGCGGAGATGAACAGCACGGGAGCATAGCTCATGAAGCTGAGATCTCTCAGGACATCCTTGCGCATTTTCTCCATGGTTCCGGTCTCTTTCTCAACCAGATCCCACTTATTCACCACGATGATGGACGCCTTGCCCGCCTCGTGAGCGAGTCCCGCTATTTTGGTATCCTGATCTGTGACACCATCTCTGGCGTCAATCATGATGAGGCACACGTCGGCACGCTCTATCGCAAGCTGAGCACGCATGACGGAGAACTTCTCAACACGCTCCTCGACCTTGGATTTGCGGCGGATGCCTGCGGTGTCGATAAAGACATATTTTCCGTGCTCATTTTCGTATTCTGAGTCAACTGCGTCCCGGGTAGTTCCTGCCACGTTGGAGACGATGACACGCTTTTCACCCAGAATGTGATTGACAAGAGAGGACTTGCCCACATTGGGCTTGCCGATGACAGCAACACGGATACGGTCATCCTCTTCTTCCTCCCCGGCCTCGGGGGGGAAGTACTTCATACACTCGTCCAGCAGGTCACCGGTGCCGTGACCGTGGACTGCGGATACGGCGATGGGATCTCCCATGCCAAGCTCGTAAAACTCGTATATGGCGGGGTCGACGGCTCCCGTTGAGTCCATCTTGTTCACCGCCAGCACGCAGGGCTTTCTTGAGCGCAGAAGCATATTGGCAACATCTCTGTCCGCCGCCGTAACTCCCGTGCGCACATCGGTGACGAGGATTATGACGTCAGCGGAGCTGATGGCGATGTTTGCCTGCTCACGCATGAAAAGCAGTATTTCGTTGTCTGCGGTGGGCTCAATACCGCCGGTGTCAACGATATCAAACCTTCTGCCCAGCCATTCGCACTCGGCATAGAGTCTGTCCCGTGTGACGCCGGGAGTGTCCTCCACGATGGAAAGACGCTTGCCCACCAGCTTGTTAAAGAGCATTGATTTGCCGACGTTGGGGCGTCCGACGATGGCAACAAGGGGCTTTGACACTCCTCTCAACCTCCGTTCTGATTGTATTTGTAGAATGTATCCCTATGGGGATCACGCTCCGGGAGCTTTATCTCCGGCAGGGCGTCGCCGCTGATGGCGTCCCAAAGACAGAAGCCGTCCTGTTCTATGGGATATATGGGAACGCCCAGAGCCGAGGACGCCTCCTCGAGAGTCACGTCATCGAGGAAATCCATCTCCTCACGGCGGAGCATGTTCTGCGATATGAAAAGCCTCTCGCCGAGCTCCTTTCCCCGGAGCTGATTTATCAGGTCACGGCCGGTGATAAGACCTGTCACGTTTATGCTGTGACCGAAGAAATCGTTTTCAACGGCGTATACCGTACCTTTAATATTATCATATTTCTCTGCGGCTTTGCAAATAAGATTTTGAAAACAGCATGCGGCGGCTTTCCCTGTGGCGATGGAGAAGGGAACTCCGTCGGGCTTTTCCGAGAGCATCAGCGCCGAGGCAAATTCGGATTCCATAAGCCGTATCATACCTACGCCGTTTTCAAGCTGAGTGTGCTCCTCGTAGAATTCATCGGGGGGAAGCTCCAGACCTGCACAGAGGTACATTTCGTCCGAACAGAAGAATATTCTGGTGCCGTGCTTTCTGAGACAGGCATCGCCGAAGGACGTGACCTGCGCAACAGTCTCTGCGGAATGCTCGGGAGTGAAGGGTGTAAGCTCAAACAACCCCTCACGGTATTTCGTCAGCCCTACGGGAACCACGGACACGCTGTGGACGTGTGGATACAGCGCCTCAAGCTCCTCCATGGTTTTCTGAAGAGCATCACCGTCGTTTAGCCCGGGGCAGCAGACAATCTGACAGTTCATGCGTATGCCGCCGGCGGCAAAGCGGCGCATGATATCCATGCATTTGCCGGCATTTCTGTTCCGAAGCATTTTTATGCGCAGCTCGGGGTCGGCGGTGTGGACGGAGATATTTATGGGGCTGATGTGAAGGTCGATTATGCGCTGTATCTCTCTGTCGGAGAGGTTTGTCATGGTGATATAGTTTCCCAGCAAAAAGCTCAGTCGCGCATCATCGTCCTTGAAGTACATGGTCTTGCGCATGCCCTTGGGGAGCTGATCGATGAAGCAGAACACACAGTTGTTGGCACAGCTTCTGGGCTTGTCCATGAGATAGGTGTCAAAGTCAAGACCCAGATCTTCACCCTCGGATTTTTTCACACGGAGGCTGTATTCCGAGCCGTCGGGTCTGCGCAGCAGGATGCTCAGCTCCGGGTCGTAGGAGAAATACTTGTAATCCAGAACGTCGACAATCTCATTGCCGTTTATGGACAGCAGCTCATCTCCTGCATGAGCTTTGCGGCGGAGGGGGCTGTAGTCTTCAATTTTAGAAATTATATTCCGCATAATAAACCCTGCAATAGCAAAAGGAGGAAAAAGACGGACTCTTCTTCCTCCTCAGCATTTTAATTACTTCTCGTCGACCTTGATGACCTGACGACCGTTGTACATGCCGCACTCAGCGCAAGCACGGTGGGGCATCTTGAAAGCGCCGCAGCTGGGGCACTTTGCAAGTGCGGGAGCGGTGAGCTTCCAGTGAGAGGAACGTCTCTTGTCTCTTCTCTGTCTTGATACTTTTCCCTTGGGGACTGCCATGGTGACACCTCCTGTATTAGCTGTTTGAGCAGCATTTTATTTGTCCAAAAGCTGCTCAAGCACAGCAAGTCTTGGATCTATTTCTTTCCTGCAACCGCAGGGGCCGAGATTTAAATTCGCTCCGCAGCCGGAGCAGAGACCTTTGCAATCGGGATCACAGAGAATCTTGGTCTCCATGTCCAGAATGAACAGGGTAGAGAGTGTCTCCTCCAGATCCAGCCCGTCTCCGTCGAGAACAAAGGCTTCCGGATCGTCACTGTCACCGTCGCTGATATAAGCATTGAGCTTCTGAACCTTAACGCTGTCAAACTCGGTGCCGCATCGGTCGCAGAGGCATGTCATATCGGCGCACAAAGTACCCTCGAGTGTCAGGATACCGGCTTGATTAAACACCCTTCCCACGGCTTTCGGAGGAGCCTTGTAGCCGACGACAGAGTCGAATCGGAGTGCCTCGGCAGACAGCTCACACTCAAAGGGAGCCTCTCTTCCGGGTACTTCAATTATCTCTCTCAAATCAAGCAACATAGCACACCTCTCCATAGTCGCCTAAACATTATAGCGAAACAAAGGGTGCTTGTCAACCGAAAAACAGCTAAAAATTCCATGAAAAATGCGAAATTTTCATAGCCGCATTTATGAGCAACAGAGACTGCCGCGGAGGAAAAGCCGGGAAGGATTTGAAAATGCGGAAGGCAGAACCTTCCGCATTACTTTATTCTTCCAGACTGCTGAGGAAGAGGCTGTTTTCCGCATCCGAGGGGATGAGGAAGCCGTTTCTGGGGGAAACGGAGAAGGCCTCAACTGCGGGCCCGTCCATGAGGCAGCTCCGCTTGAACTGCTGGCTGAAGAATCTCTTGCAATAGCTGGTGAGCCACTTCACGAGCTCCTCGTCGGAGAACTCGTCGTGCCAGGTGAGCTTTGCCAGGCGCAGAGTCTTTGCGGGGCTGAAGCCGCAGATGGCGATCTTATGGGTGAAGTAGTCCTGCAGGGAGTAGGAGCCTACGTTTTCCTCACTCTTCTGCTCTATCTCGTCATTGGTGATGGGCAAAAGCTCCGGAGTAACAGGGCAGTCAAGAACATCCCACAGGGCGTCTGCCAGAACCTTGTCCTCGGTGTGCTGAGCGATGTATTTCACGCCTGCACGCACCTGAGTCTTGGTGAGACCCATGTTTACATCGTACATGGAGGTGTGGTCACCGTTGTAGGTGCACCAGCCGTCCACGAACTCGGAGAGGTCCTCGGTACCCACGTCCAGACCGTTTACCTTGTTGGCGATGTCCATGAGAACCTGAGTGCGTTCACGGGCCTGAGCGTTCTCAAAGGCGATGGAGTAGTCGTCATGGGCGTGACCGATATCGTCGAAGTGCTTGTATACACTCTCACCGATGTCAATAACACGAACCTCGGCACCCACCTGCTCAGCCACGATGATGGCGTTGGACTTGGTGCGGGAGGAGGTACCGAAGCAGGGGAGAGTACATGCCACAACGTTGGTGGAGGGCAGTCCCAGCCTCTTCATCGCCATGGCGCAGATCATAACGCAGAGGGTAGAGTCCACGCCTCCGGAAATGCCCACTACACAGTGGTCAAGTCCTGCGTACTGCATGCGCTTTACAAGTCCGGAGACCTGAATATCTATCATGCGGCGGCAGTAATTGCCCATATCCTTTTCCAGCTCGGGAAGATGGGGCAGCTTGCGATATACACGGGTCAGCTCTGTCTCCGCCATCTCGCAGCTCCAGTAAATGCGCTCATGGGGGAAGCGGCAGGATGCGAACTTCTTCTCCCTGAGACGGAGGTTCTCCAGATAATCTATGTCGAGCTCGGAGACCACAAAGCAGTCCTCGGTCTCGTCAGAGGCGAGGATAACACCGTTCTCGGCAATCATGCACAGACCCGAGAAAACGTTGTCCGTGGTGCTCTCGCCCTTGCCGGGAGCGGCAAGGAGCATGCCCGCCTTGAGATGTCCGGAGCGGTATCTCATGCTGTCAGTGGCCTCACCTGCGGAGGTAACGGTGGCGGGGAAGGAGGCAAGGGAGGCGATGACCGTTGCGCCGGACAGGGCGTGACGGTTGGTGGGGGAGTCGATGGCGTCTGCGTCTGCGCCCAGCTCCACGGCAAGGCTCAGCCCGGGGATAGTTTCGCAGGTAAAGAGCTGTTCGGTGTCGAATCCGGTGTATACCCGTCCACCCACAAGAACCTCGGAGCCGTCGAAATCGGCGGGAGCAAAGGCGGTGCCGTTTACCTCGGTGCGGGGGACAAGACCGAGAAGGTCACCGTTCTGCAATACGGCGGCACAGCTGTAAACGCTTCCGCCGGCGGGAGCGAAGGGCAGACCCACGACGGCAAGAATATCCATGCCCTCGGTGGCGTCCATGACCTTCATAAGAGCCTTCTCTGCGCCTCTGAGCAGAACCTTGTGACCGAAAAGGTCATAGCAGGAGCAGCCCGTAAGCACCAGCTCGGGAAAAACAATGATCTTAACGCCCTTTTCAGAGGCGTTCTTAATGCACTCTATAACACGGTCTGCGTTATAGTCGGTGTCTGCAACCTTTATCATGGGAGATGCCGCAGCAACCTTGATAAATCCATCCTTCATAGTGTCAGTAAGTCACCTTTTCTCAAAAATAAATAATTCTCTGTCGTAATAATACACAATGCTGCCTGCGGCTTCGGCAAAACAGTCCTCCTCGAAGACTATTTTAAGCTGAGTGCCCTCAAGCTCGCAGCCGATAACACCGTCCAGCAGGGGAAAGAGATTATCCTCCAGCTCGGCCTTCAGCTCCTCGGGGCGGCCTGCGTAATATTCGGAGTCGTGAGGCGCTTCGTACCCCTCAACGGGCTGAGCGGCGGGCTTAAAGCATATGGCGAGAAAGCCCACCATCACAATTATGAACAGAACACAGCCCGCAGGCTTGAGCATTTTTACAAATTCCTGACCTGCCATGGATCAGAACATGATGCGCTCTTCGATATAGGCCTTTACCTCGGAGATGGGGATGCGTACCTGCTGCATGCTGTCACGCTCACGGACAGTGACGCAGTGGTCGGCCTCATCGGTGTCGGTACCCACAGTGTTGAAGTCGAAGGTGATGCAGAAGGGGGTACCTATCTCGTCCTCACGGCGGTAACGCTTGCCGATGGAGCCGGTTTCGTCATAGTCCACCATGAAATACTTGGACAGCTCTCTGTAAAGCTCCATTGCGGGTCCTGTGAGTATCTCCTTCTTGGAGAGAGGCAGAATGGCGCACTTAAAGGGAGCCAGAGCGGGGTGCAGATGCAGAACGGTGCGTACATCGTCGTTGCCCTTCTTGTCCTGACCCACGACCTCCTCGTCGTATGCCTCGCAGAGGAATGCCAGAGCCACACGGTCACAGCCCAGAGAAGGCTCAATGACGTAGGGAACGTAGTGCTCGTTGGTCTCCTGATCGAAGTAGGTCAGATCCTTGCCGGATGCCTCCTGATGGCGGCCGAGGTCATAATCGGTACGGTCTGCGATGCCCCAGAGCTCACCCCAGTCGGTGAAGGGGAAGGCGTACTCAATGTCGGTGGTGGCACGGGAGTAGAAGGCCAGCTCCGCAGGCTCATGGTCGCGCAGGCGGAGATTCTCCTCGCTGATGCCCAGAGAGGTAAGCCAGCTCTTGCAGTAGTCCTTCCAGTAGGCGAACCACTCAAGGTCGGTGCCGGGCTTGCAGAAGAATTCGCACTCCATCTGCTCGAACTCTCTGGTACGGAAGGTGAAGTTGCCCGGGGTAATCTCGTTGCGGAAGGCCTTGCCCACCTGACACACGCCGAAGGGCAGCTTCTTGCGGGTGGTGCGGGCGATGTTTGCGAAGTTTACGAAAATGCCCTGAGCGGTCTCGGGACGGAGATAGCAGGTGGAGCTGGAGTCCTCGGTAACGCCGATGGCGGTTTTGAACATGAGATTGAACTTGCGGATAGGAGTGAAATCGTGTTTGCCGCAAACAGGGCAGAGAATGTCATCGTGGGAGGCGATGAACTCGTCCATCTCGTCAAAGCTCATGGCATCAACATTGACCTCGCCGTGAACCTCGCCGATGAGCTTGTCTGCGCGGTGCCGCGCCTTGCAGGACTTGCAGTCCAGCAGAGGATCGGAGAAGCTTGAGACGTGTCCGGTGGTGACCCATGTCTGAGGGTTCATGATGATGGCGGCGTCAAGGCCCACGTTGTAGGGGCTCTCCTGCACGAATTTCTTGAGCCATGCCTTCTTGACGTTGTTCTTGAACTCAACACCCAGAGGACCGTAGTCCCAGGAGTTTGCCAATCCGCCGTAGATTTCGCTGCCGGCGTAGACGAAGCCGCGGTTCTTGCACAGGGCAACGATCTTGTCCATTGTTTTGTCTGCTTTGTTCATAATTACTTCCTTTCCCACTACTGGCTTGTAGTGGAGATAATATATTTTATGCTGTTTTTCAGCAACTATATAAATATATCATGTAATATTTTTATTTACAATCAAAGTTAAAATTTAAACATTAGAACCGTGCCGAGCGGTCGGATGCTTGACAATATCGGCATATCGGGTATAATAACTCCCGAATAATGTTATTCGGAGAAGAATATGAGCTTTACAGACCTGTTTTTAATCGCCGTGGCTCTTAGTATGGACGCCTTCGCCGTATCCGTATGCAAGGGACTTTCCGTAGAGAGACTGAAGCCGAAGTACAGCCTGATATGCGGTGCCTATTTCGGAGGCTTTCAGGCACTGATGCCCGTTGTAGGATTTCTGTTGGGCTACCGGTTTGAAAGATTCATCGTCAGCGTTGATCACTGGATTGCCTTCCTTCTGCTTGCCGTCATCGGCGGAAACATGATAAAGGAGGCTCTGGGCAAGGACGAGGAGGAGAGCAGTGACGACTTCGGCTTCAGAGAAATGCTTCCTCTGGCGGTCGCCACCAGCATCGACGCCCTTGCCGTGGGCATAACCTTCGCCTTCCTCAATGTGAACATTACCGAGGCTGCGCTGCTCATAGGCATTACCACCTTCACGCTGTCGGCACTGGGAGTCGTGGTGGGCAATGTTTTCGGAATGAAGTACAAGTCAAAGGCGGAGCTGCTCGGCGGAGCCGTGCTGATACTGATAGGTCTCAAAATACTGCTGGAGCACATGGGAATACTCAAGCTGTAACAGAAAACCGACTGCAGTGCAGTCGGTTTTTTCTGAATGTGAGGTTAATGAAAATTAACTGAAATTTGATATTTATCACACCAGCAGGGCGGCATCGAAAACAATGTCCGTGGAGCCCATGCTTATGACATCGCCGGAGAAGATGCGCTCCATTCTGGTGACGGGCATACCGTTGACAAAGGTTCCGTTGGTGGAGCCCAGATCGGTTATGTAAAAGTGATTGTCAATAAGCTGTATCTTAAAATGCCTGCGGGATACCCTGTCCACGGAGTAGACAAAATCACAGTCGGTGCTTCTGCCGAAGATCCACTCGGTTTTGCCGCTGGGGGGAGTGGGAGTGCGGTCAATAATGGTGCCCTCGGTGCCGTCCTCGTAGAGATTGTTGAAGAAGCCCTTAAAGCTGAAGCCCTTTGCCATGAGCGAATCTTCCTTTCGTAATTGATTTATCAGACCTTTTCAGACCTGCGCCTGCCGAGCTTCGCAAAGAACGGGAAGGTCATAGGCCAGATGCAGCCGCCGAAGACCACCATGAGGAAATAGCGCAGGGCGGTGGCGAGCTCGCTGCCGTTGAACAGTGCCAGCAGGGGGGTCTTCAGTACACCCTTGACGGCGATAATAAGACCGAGACCCAGAGCAACCTTAAGTATCTGACCGATAAGCGGAGCCTTTACGTCGAAGTTCGTGACTCTGCTGTCGAAGAAATACGCAGCGAGGAAGCCCAGCATGGCTCCCAGCATGGAGAAACCGTTATGGATGCCGTGCTGAAGATTGCTGTCGGGGTCGTTGTACACATCCTGCGCAAAGGGGTGACCGAATACATAGACAAGGTACACAACGGCGGCAACGATGAGGAAAACGAGCACATAGGGCGCGTACTTTTCCGAACGCTCATCGTTTTTGAATACAGGATAGAGAAGTATAAGGAAAAAAACGGCAATGGCGAAGGCAACGCCAACATCCATGGGAGTGTGTACGCCGAGGTACATCCGTGAAAAAGGTACGAGAATTATCGCTGCCAGACAGAGTATGCGGAGCCATTTCTGCTTATTGCAGATGAACACGGCACCAAAGGTACCCACCGCATTCTGAGTATGACCCGAGGGGAAGGAGAAGCCCTCGGCTCCTGCTCTTGCGGCCTCAACGATGGTGAAGTCAGGGTCGAGAAGCCACGGACGGGGTATGTGAAACCAGAGCTTCATTCCCTGATTGACAAGCGTACCCAGCATACCTGTGGCAAAGATATAATAACCCTGACGCTTGCTGACGCACCAGTATATAGTAAGCGCGAACGCCATGAACAACACCTCGTCCCCGAGGCAGGTGATGCCGTACATAATGCTGTTGAGGACCGGGGTTCTCACAGACTCAAGAATATATAATAGTTCCATATGACCCTCCTTGATAAATGCTGCAACCAATATATCACAGTTCTGTGAAAAAATAAATATACTACTTGCGGTTTAGGAGGGCAAAAGTTATACTGGTTTCAGAATAAAAGGGAGGAAACAACTATGTTTACCGTTAAATTCATTAAGCTAAGCGAGGATGCCCGGACACCGACAAAGGCTCACGAGGATGATGCGGGCTTTGACCTCTATGCAAGTGAGGATTATCTTCTGAAGGCGCACGAATTCGGCATGGTGTGTACGGGGATATGCATTGAGCTTCCCGAGGGCACCGAGGGCCAGGTGCGACCCCGCAGCGGGCTTGCCGCTAAGCACGGCATCACACTGCTCAATTCCCCCGGCACCATTGACAGCGGCTACAGAGGTGAGGTGAGGTGCATACTCATTAACCACGGATCTGAGGATTTTCTGATTACGAAGGGCATGCGTATCGCCCAGCTCGTGGTGAAGCCCATATACGAGACGGAATTTGTTGAGGTCAGGGCACTTGACACTTCCGACAGAGGAGAGGGAGGCTTCGGCTCCTCCGGGCTGAAGTGAAAAATTGAAAATTAAGTAATTTGAATTAAAGAAAAGCGTCTTGACTGTTGAAGCGGGGCGCTTTTTGTGTTAAAATAAAAACTATACAGTCAATATATTTTTGAACGGTGGGGAAAGATGAAAGATTTAAAACACATACGCTTCTTTGAAAAGCTGCTGGAAAGCGCCAATAATGAGCTTGTCCGGCAGGCGAAGGAGGAGGGAAGGACAGCAGTGGGTTACTCCTGCTATTACGTTCCCGAGGTGCTGCTTAACTGCGGCAATGCCTTCAGTGTCCGTCTCAGCGCACCCAACACGGGTTCACTTGACATCAGCCAGTATTACATGACGAGCTTCATATGCGGCTATGTTAGGGCTCTTTTTGAAAGAGCCTTTGAGGGCGGCTTCAATTTCCTTGATTTCTACGCCTCTTCCGACACCTGCCAGCAGATGGTACGCGTGGTGGAGAACCTGCACGAGCTGGAGCTGGTGGACAATCCGAGATTTGACCACGGCATCATTGATGCGCCGCTGAAGATAAGTCCTCACGGCATGAAGCTCTACACGGAACAGATACGCCTGCGCTTTATTAAGCCGCTGGAGGAGAAATTCGGCGTTGACTTCTCCGATGCCTCCGTCCGTGAAGCGGTGGCATTGCACAATGAGCTGTGCGGGGTGTTTGAGGAGCTGTGCGAGCTTCGCAAGGCGGACAATCCCGTGATAAGCCCCAGAGAATTCCACATAATCTCCATCGTGAGCTATGTATGCCCCACCTATCTCATTCTGCCCTATCTCAAGGACACGCTCAGGGAGCTTAAAGAGCGTGAGCCGGATGCCGTAAATCCCTGGCGTGCAAGAGTTGTGGTGGTGGGAAGCGAGCTTGACGACTACGCTTTTTCCGAGATACTGGAGAACAACCGCTGCTATGTTGCCGCCGACCGCTACTGCTTCGGTACCTTCCCGGGAAGACAGAGGATAATTCTCAATGATGAAGAGGATGCCTTCACTCAGGTGTGCAGGAACTATCTTGAGACCAACCAGTGTCCCCGATTCATGTCCCCGGAGAAGATAAGGGAGCGCAAGGAATATGTCATGGCTCTTGTGAAGGAATACAGAGCCGACGGCATCATTTACGAGCAGGCGAAGTTCTGCGATTTCTGGGGCTACGAGCGTATGCTGAACACGCAGATAATGCGGGAGGAGTACGGTGTTCCCACCATAGGCATCGACCGTGAATATGTGGTTCGGGGCTCCGGTCAGCTTGCCACCCGTGTGCAGGCCTTCGTGGAGAGTCTGGAGATAAAGAAAATTCAGGAGGGAGGTAAGGGAAAATGAAAAACATGGGCAAGAATATGCTGCCTAAGACCGGCATATACAGATTCCGTGAATGGCGTGGACTTGTGGATTCTGCCTACGACTACGCCATGTGGTGCAGGCTCTGGTATAAGCTCATCAGGTGGGCGGTGAGTCATCCCGTGCAGAATGTGAAGGCTCTTTTCAGATACCGCTGGATGTTCACCTATCTGACCGTTCCCTCCTTCTTTGACCGCTGCTGCGAGGGCTTTAAGGGAGCTGCTCTCCGTGCGGGCAGAAACAATTTCATGTGCCTCACCGACTGCGTCATTGACTACCTCGACACCCTGTTTTCCGCAGATATGGAGTTGCATCCGGGCAGCAGAAAGGCCATGGAGCTCAACAAGCGGATAATCTGTATGGATGAGCTGGTGCCTGCCATCCTCACCGCAGGCTTCCCCGAGGCAAAGAGTCTGCTTTATCAGATGATACCCGTGTACCTGCCCTCTCTTATCAATCAGCACAGCACCACCCACTATATCAGTGAGAGCGAGCTGAGAGGCCTGCCGGCCGATGTCTGCCCGCTGCCCAGCTTTGAAGCGGGCGTAGCCATCGACGATGACTATCCCAAGGTGGGCTGCTGTATGCTGACCTGCAATATGCCCTGTGACGGCAGCATCATGACCACCGCTGTGCAGGACAGAAGACACGGGCTGCCTACCCATCCCGTGAATGTACCTTTGCGCTGGCTGCAGGACGAGGTTCAGGACTACGCCGTGGAGGAGCTGCTGTCCGCCATCCGCTTCCTTGAGGAGCAGACGGGCATGAGCTATGACTGGGACAAGCTGAGAGAGGCATGCGAAAACTGGAACGAGGAGCAGAAGCTCAAATTTGAGAAATGGGAATTCAACCGCACCAAGTATCCTCCGCACACGGGTTCCTCTGCGTGGATGTACAGGATATTCGAGCATCAGGTGGTGTGCGTCAGTCCCGTGGCTCTTGCCAACGACAGAAAGGTCAATAAAATACTGGAGAAGGAGGTCAGAAAGGGCAACTGCAAAAAGGATATACGCTACCGTGCCGTCATCTGGAACACTCCCTCAAATAATTATGCAAACTTCAATAACTGGATACTCAACGCATGGGGCATTGAAAGCGTTATAGAGATGATAGATATACACGGTACCGAGCTTATCGATACCTCCACCCGGGAGAGCATGCTTCTGGGCGTTGCGAATATGATTCAGACCTCCACCATGCGAGCCCATACCAAGGGAGGCTACGAGGTCATGGTGGGTGATCTGTGGAGACGCTTTGATGAATTCAACTGCGATTTTGTCATCCTCTTCGATCAGATATCCTGCAAGGGTGTGGGAGCTATCAACGGACTTTTCGAGGAGAGCGCAAGAAAGCGTGGAGTTAAGCTCTGCAAGGTCAGACAGGATCTCATGGAGCCAACCTCCATCTCCCGCAGGGATATGCGTGCCGACGTGAATACCTTCATGTCTACCGTCATAAACGCAGAGCCCTTAGACCCCACGCTCATTGAATTTGACGACGACGAAAGCTGGTAATGTACTATGAAAAAACTACTTATCGCCATAGGCTCTGCCTTTCTTGCAACGCAGGTTATTTACTGGTGCAATCTGGACACAAAGCTTGTGAAGCTGTTGGAAAAGCCCATGATGCGTCACTATGACAGCCTGCCAAGAGATAACAGACTTTGACAGAAAAAAGACACCGAAGGTTATGCTTTCGGTGTCTTTTCCTGTTGAAAACGGGGAAAATGTATTATATTATATACATATCTCAATTAGGCGGTGACATTATGACTTACGAAGAAGTAAAGGAAAACGCTAAGAAAAATATAGGCCCCAAGTGCAAGGTATGCCCCGAGTGCAACGGTCTTGCCTGCGGGAATATTCTCCCCGGCCCCGGTTCCAAGGCACCGGGCAACGGCGCTCACGAAAACTGGAAGGCGTGGAAAAGCTTCAGACTCAATATGGATACGATCGCTCCGAACACTCCCGCCGATGCAAGCTTTGAGCTCTTCGGAAAGAGCTTCTCCATGCCTCTTATTACAGCTCCCATAGGCTCAATAGCCGCCCAGTACAATCCCACGGACGACGTTTGTGATTACAATGCCTGCACAGTGGCTGCCTGCGAGGCGGAGGGTATTGCCTGCACCTTCGGCTCCGGCATCGTGCCGAGAGTGTTTCCACACGGCTGTGAGCTCAGCAAAAGTCACGGCGGTATACTGATACCCATCATTGACCCCGTATCCATGGAGACCATAAAGAACAGGATTGACCTTGTAAACGAGACAAGACCCTTTGCCGCAGGCGTGGTCATCGACAGCGCAGGTCTGGCTCTGCTGAAAAAGAGCGACCCCAATGCGGGAACTAAGACAGTGGAGGAGCTGAGAGAACTGAAGGAATACTGCAAGGTTCCCTTCATTCTCAAGGGAATCATGACCGCAAAGGGTGCACTGAAGTGCATGGAGGCAGGAGCCGACGCTATTATCGTGTCAAACCACGGCGGCAGAGCTCAGGGCGAGACTCCGGCGACCGCCGACGTTCTGCCAGAGATAGTTGATGCTGTGGGCGGAAAAATGAAGATAATCGTGGACGGCGGCATCCGCACGGGACACGACATCTTCAAGGCTCTGGCTCTGGGCGCAGATGCGGCAATGATATGCCGCCCCATACTCATCGCCTATTACGGCGGCAGGGAAGAGGGCATAAGAGCCTACATAAGCAAGGTGAGAACGGAGCTCACCGATGCAATGTATATGTGCGGAGCCCGAAAGCTCAGCGACATAACGAGAGACATGATAAGATAAGGGCTTTATGCCAAACGCTCAAATACGGTGTATTTTAGGGCTTCCTGCATCAGAAAGGGAAATTATGTGAAAAAGGTCGGAGCAAAGCGCGCTTTGCT
>JABUSQ010000014.1 GCA_021442665.1 Oscillospiraceae bacterium | reverse complement strand
ACATTTTATATAAAATGTATGAGCTTGAAATATCTCAATTCTGCTGTTATAATGAAAAACATCATAAAATCAGGAGGTGTGTCATGATAAAAGCAAAACGCTTGATGGCTGTACTGTTGCTCATCGCACTTGTCTTTTCTCTCAGCGGCTGCGGTCTTCTGGATGTTGAAAGACTTGTCGGCAAATTCATTGATTATTCCAGAAACGGCGGGACGAGCTTTTCCGACATGGAATATGTACGCCCGGAAGCCGAAGACCTGCGCTCCTGCGCGGACAGCATATGTGCTATGCTGGACGGGGGATCAGATTACGATGACGTTGCGGACGCTCTGGATGAATTCTACGTCCTGTACTGGAGCTTCTATACCATGAAGACCCTTGCGGACATACGCAGCGATCTTGACACCTCGGATGAATTCTATATCGGTGAGTACGAATACTGCGCTACTGCCGAAGCGGATGTTTCCACTATTTTTACGGAGCTGATGGTCAGCTGTGCGGATTCCGCGCTTTCGTCGGAGCTGGACGAAAACTACTTCGGCGGTATGCTTGCGGCTAACTACAGCGGAGGCTACGACAGCGGTTTTGAAGCCTTGAACGGGCTGTATCTTAAAGAAAGCGAGCTTCTTACACGCTACCGCTCGCTATTGGTGGAATTCTCCGCTTGCAGGGACATGACCGCCGCCTACAGAGATTTTAACGAAGATATAGGGGAAATATACATTGATCTGGTAAAAAACCGCCACGCAATTGCCCGGGAATTGGGCTTTGAGTCCTATGAGGAGCTGGCATATTATCAGTTCGGGCGGGAATACACTCCGGACGATCTGGAAGACTATCTTGCCGCAATCAGAGAATATCTGGTGCCGGTTTTCAAGGCTGCATATGAATCCGGTGTTCTTGACGAGGCTTACGAGGCTCTGTACGGTATCGATGCCGATGAGGCTCTTCAGTATGTTCTGAAGCAGGCGGTCGCCGACATGTCGCCGAGGCTGGAGAGTGCCATGAGCTTTATGCTAAAATACGGTCTTTACGACGTGGAGTATTCCCCCACGAAGCTTGACGCCTCTTATGTAATTTATATTGACGACTACAACTCTCCCTTCCTCTTTGTGAATCCTCAGGGCTATGAGGGCGATGTGCTCACCATAGCTCACGAGTTCGGTCATTTCTGCGATTCCTATGAGAACTTTGACCTGAATTATAATCTCGACACCTCCGAAACTCTTTCTCAGGGCATGGAGTATCTGGTTCTAAGCTATCTGCAGGACGAAGAGCTTGCGGAGGATCTGATCCGGTTTAAGATGACCGATACCTTGTATCTGTACATGAATCAGGCTTGCTTCAACGAGTTTGAGCACCGTGTCTTCTCCCTGCCGGAAAATGAGCTCACTGTGAATAAGGTGAACAGCATTTACGCGGAGTGTGCCGAGCTATACTGCATGGGTGCGGAATACGGTGCGGAGGACGTTGGTCTGACGTGGATAGACGTGTCCCACTTCTTTGACTACCCCTTCTATGTTGTTAGCTACTGCGTCTCCGATACTGCGGCATTCAGTCTGTACGACGCCGAGTATTATGGAAAGGGTGCGGGACTTGAGGCGTATCTCAGGATACTTGAGGATGCGGAAAATCTCGACTTCCTTGAGCTTTTGGACGAGGCCGGTCTTGGGGATATAATTTCCGCAGACTCCGTCAAATCCATCGCCGAAACCATCTCCGATCGTCTCGGGCTGAATTGAATAAAGTAGTCCGTTAGTTAATAAGAGACAGCCCGCAAGCGGTTGCTTGCGGGCTGTCAGACTGTCCGAGATAGGGAATTTTTTATATGCTCTTTTCGCCTGTGACAGTGATGCCGTTGCGTTTCAGCAGCTCCGCGGTTACGCCGTCGCCCTCTGTGAGAGTTCCGGTAAAGCTGCCGTCGTATATCCTGCCGCTTCCGCAGGAGGGGCTGTTTTCCTTCAGTATCGCCGCATCTGCGCCGAAGAGCCGGGCGAGATGCAGCGCAGCCTCCGCTCCTCTGCCGAATTCTGCGGTGACGTTTCTGCCGTTTTTCGAATACACACCGCCGTCACGTCTTTCGGAGGGTACTCTGGGTGTGGTCAGTCCTCCCATACATTCTGGGCAGACAGGGATAAGCTCGAAGCTGTCCATGAGCATACGGAGCTTTTCCTCCGGCAGTCTGTTGTTCTTTCCGTCGTATCTGCAGTCCACACCCAGCAGGCAGGCGGATATCAGCACCTTTTTCTTCATTTCTTCAGCCCCAAAACCGCTCCGCAGGCTCCTCCGATTATATGGCTGAGCTGGGACACATTATCCGTCAGTACAACCGCATCTCTTATCTCACTGCCGAGATACAGCACCAGCACCAGAATCAGCGTGACGGGGATGTATCCGTTTTTCATACCCGCAAGGGAGGACATGACTATCATCATGAACACGATTCCCGAGGCCCCCAGAAGCATAACACCGGGGAAGCACAGCCAGTGTACCAGCCCCGATACGAAGGCGGTTATGACAATGCAGACGAGTATCCTTCTGCTGCCGTAGCGTTCCTCAAGCCCGGGCCCGAGAATAAGTATCATCATGAAGTTTGTTATGTAGTGGCTGTAGTCCGTATGGCCGAGAACGTGCAGAAAAAATCTCGGATAGGTGAAGAAATCCGCCAGCCCTGACTGCCACACGCTGAACAGATAGGTGTTCGTCCAGCCCCGGGTAAGTCCGTTGAGCCACAGAGCCGCCAGCGACAGCAGCGCAAATGTCAGGGTAACCGGCGCATTGTACTGAAGTCGGAACAGCTTTTTCATTTCAGTTTCTCCAGAGCCTCGTCGTAGTATTTTTTGGTGTCGTCGTCAAAGCAGACCATACGCACCCGCTCTATCTCCTCATGCCTGGCAAGGTACTCTCCGATGGTTCTGATTGCTATCTCCGATGCCTTGTCCAGAGGGAAGTGGTACACGCCCGTGGAGATGGATGGGAAGTCCACGGTTCTGCAGTCGTGGGAGCTTGCCAGCTCAAGGCAGGAACGGTAGCAGGACGCCAGCAAAGCCTCCTCGTTTTTGCCGCCTCCCTGCCAGACGGGCCCGGGGGTATGGATGACATATTTTGCGGGCAGCTTATATGCCAGAGTTATCTTTGCCTCACCCGTGTTGCAGCCGTTCAGCTTACGGCATTCCTCCAGAAGTTTGGGGCCTGCCGCACGGTGAATCGCACCGTCCACTCCGCCGCCGCCCAGGAGCGAACGGTTTGCGGCGTTGACGATGGCATCCGCCTTCTGCTTTGTGATGTCTCCCTTTATAATCTCTATCCTTGAGGCGGCTTCAAAGAGCTTGTCCAGCTCAGCTATCAGTGTATCGACATCCTCTTCCCTGCTTGCCCACGAGGTGCAGAAGCGTGTGACGGTGCGTCCGTCGGGAATTCTGTCCATGACGGTGAAGGAGAAGCTTCTTCCCAGTATCTCCATCTGCTTGTCGTTCAGCAGCGGGAACACCTGATTTGTGGGAGATGGGTAGGCAAATTCAAAGCCCTTGCGAGCAAAGGCGCTGCGGAGCTTATCCGCAAGGCGCAGCTCATGCTCGCCGATGCGGTAGTAGAGCCCGTCGGTAAACAGAGTATCAAACTGCAGACCCAGCAGTCTGCCCTTGGCAAGCATACCGCCTCTCTGTTTGATGATGTAGCGGAAATCACGGTTTATTTCGGGATCAGTGATGACCACGGCCTCACCGAAGAGCGCGCCGTGCTTGGTGCCCCCTATGTAGAACACATCCGTAAGCTCCGCAAGCTCGGGCAGCCGCGGAGTGTCCTCCATCACCAGAGAGCAGGCAAGTCTTGCACCGTCAAGGAAGAGCTTGAGCCCAAGCTCACGGCAGGTCTCGGACATCTCCCTAAGCTCGGAGAGGGAATAGACCGTTCCCGTCTCCGTTGGCTGGGATATATACACCATGGCAGGCTGGACTGTGTGCTCAAAGGAGGAGTCGGCATAGTGCAGACGCACATATTCTCTCACCTGAGCGGCGCTTATCTTTCCGTCCTCCGTGGGCAGGGGCAGCACCTTGTGTCCCGTTGCCTCGATGGCTCCGGATTCATGTACACCGATATGCCCCGTGGCTGCCGACAGCACGCCCTGATGGGGGCGCAGAACTGCGGTTATCACCGTGGTGTTGGTCTGAGTTCCGCCCACCAGAAAATGCACATTCGCATTATCCGCCTTGCAGGCAGCCTTTATCTTCTCTCTTGCCGCTTCGCAGTAGGGGTCAACGCCGTAGCCTGCGGTCTGATCGTAGTTGGTCTCCTGAAGGCGTGCCAGTATCTCCGGCACGGCTCCCTCAAGGTAATCGCTTTCAAAACGTATCATTTTCTTATCTCCACTTTTACTTTTTCACCGTCTGAGGACAGCTTTACACGGCTTATATTCTCGCCGCGCCGGGAGATTATCTTCTCCGCAACCGCATCCTCAACGTCTCTCTGTATGGTGCGCCGCAGGTTGCGTGCGCCGTAGCTTACGCTGTAGCTCTTCTTCACGAGGTAGTCAATGAGGCTTTCATCCCAGCTCAGCTTCATGCCCCGCTCCGCCATTGCGTCTCCGCTCTCCCGGAGCATGAGTCCGGCAATGCTGCGGAAGTTTTCCTCTGTGAGCTGGTTAAAGCAAATTATCTCATCCACGCGGTTTATAAATTCGGGACGCAGGAACTCCTTCAGCGCCTTCATGGCCCGCTCACGGCTCATATCACTCACCGTACCGCCGAAGCCGATGGTGCCGACCTTGGTATTGCTGCCTGCGTTGGTGGTCATTACGATGACGGTATTCTCGAAGTTCACCACTCTGCCCTGAGCATCTGTGATACGTCCGTCGTCCAGTATCTGCAGAAGGATGTTCAGCACATCGGGATGCGCCTTCTCTATCTCGTCAAACAGCACCACGGAATAGGGCTTGCGGCGTATCTTCTCCGTGAGCTGACCGGCCTCGTCATAGCCCACATAGCCTGGAGGAGATCCGATGATACGGGATACGGAGAACTTCTCCATAAACTCCGACATATCAAGGCGAATCAGACTTTCCGGGGAGTCGAACAAATCACTTGCAAGGCGTTTCACAAGCTCTGTCTTTCCTACGCCCGTGCCCCCCACGAATATAAAGCTGGTGGGCTTGCGCTTTGCCTTGAGCCCCACACGGCTCCGCTTTATCGCACGGCACACGGCGTCCACTGCCTCGTCCTGACCTATGATGTGCTCTTTGAGTCTGCTGTCAAGCTTTGCAAGACGCTCATATTCATCGGCACAGATGCTGGAGGCAGGTATCTTCGTCCACAGCTCGATGATGCGGGCAAGATTTTCCGTGGTTAGGGCAGGTCTGCCTGCGGCATCTATCACAGCTATCTCCTGCTCTCGCTGCATTTCCTTGCTGCGCAGCTCCGCAATTCTTGCGTAGCGTCTGTCAAGAGCCTCGTCGCTGAGCCCCGTTGAGTCATCGCTCGTCAGTGCCTCACGCTCAAAGCGGATATTTTCAAGGTCACGCTCCGCAATCATCCGCGCGGTTATGTCCCTGTCCTTGAGATTTACGTCGGAGCACGCCTCGTCAATGAGGTCTATGGCCTTGTCCGGCAGGAAGCGGTCGGTTATATACCTCTCGCTGAGCACTACTGCCTCACGGCACATCTCGTCGCTTATCCTTACTCCGTGATAGTCCTCGTAATAATGGGCTATGCCACGGAGGATGGCAATGCTGTCCTCCACGGAGGGTTCGTTTATGGTTACAGGCTGGAATCTGCGCTCCAGAGCTGAATCCTTCTCAATGTGCTTGCGGTATTCCGTGAAGGTGGTTGCGCCTATGACCTGTATCTCGCCTCTCGACAGGGCGGGCTTGAGGATGTTGGCGGCGTTCATACTGCCCTCGGCATCGCCCGCGCCCACGATATTGTGAACCTCGTCAATGACCAGAATGACATTGCCCTGCTTGCGTATCTCCTCGATAAGGCCCTTCATCCGGCTTTCGAACTGTCCCCTGAACTGGGTTCCCGCCACAAGAGCGGTGAGATCCAGCAGAAATACCTCCTTGCCCCGAAGCTTGTAGGGCACATCATCGTTGGCGATGCGCTGGGCAAGTCCCTCGGCCACGGCGGTCTTGCCTACGCCGGGTTCGCCTATGAGGCAGGGATTGTTCTTCTGGCGTCGGTTGAGAATCTGGATGACACGCTCCAGCTCCTCACGGCGTCCTATCATGTTGTCAAGCTTTCCCTCTTTTGCACGCTCCGTGAGATTAATGCAATAGCTGTCAAGGAATTTGCGCTTTCCGCCCTTGGGAGCTTCCCTGGTTTCCTTTCCGGGCTGAGGGGGCTCGCTCTCCGCAGGGCGGCCTCCGTTCTGACCGTTTGCTCCGAAAAGGCGGTTAAGGAAGGGGAAGGTCGCAGTCTTGCCGTCATCCTCTCCTCCGTCCTCATCGCCGCTGAACTCGGGTACATCCTCGCCGCCGCCCAGCATACTCATCATATCTCCGGCAATACTGTCAATATCCTCGTCGGAAATTCCGAACTTCTCCAGAATGTCGTCCACAGGCTTTATGTGCAGCTCTCTTGCGCATTTGAAGCACAGCCCCTCGTTTTTGCTCTCGCCGTTTTCAAGCTTTGTGATGAAAACAACAGCCATGCCCTTCCCGCATCTTGAACATAATTTAGGCTTCATTTTAATTCTCTCCTACCGTTGGGTTATCCGTAACTGTGTAAATATTACGGTTTTGCAGAAGCATGGTACCGTTTTCCCGTGAGAATAAGCCTCCCACACCTGCGGTATCTCTTCTGCCTTTATTTTGATTTACATAATATCATATTTTTAATATTATGTTTATTTTAAATCCCTCAGCATCATCTCGCCAACAGGTCCGTCATACCATACTCTGTTGAGATACAGCCCCTGAGGGGGCATGGTGGGTCCTGTCAGCCTTCGGTCGCCTTTTTCCAGAAGTCCGGGGATATCCTCGGGCTCCAGCTTGCCGTATGACGCATATACCATTGTTCCCACCATTGCCCTGCACATATTGTACAGGAAGCCGTCGGCACAAATGCTGACGGTTATCAGGTCGCCCTGCTTCTCCGCCCTGCACCAGTGCACCGTGCGTACCGTTGTCCTTGTCTCCGTGCCCAGCGAGCGCACCGCCGCAAAGTCGTGGGTACCCTCAAAGGCTCTCGCCGCCCTCTGCATACGCTCCATGTCCAGCTCCTGAGGATAGAAGCAGACTCGCTTTTCAAGGAAGGGATCACGGATGTTTGAATTATGTATCTTATAGATATATTCCTTTTTTATGCATGAGGAGATGGCGTTGAAGCCGTCATCCGCCTCTGAGGCATCCAGCACGGCGATGTCCGCCGGCAGCCTTGAGTTTGCCGCAAGCGGTATCCTGTCCGTGGGTATACGGCAGTCCGTGCGGAAATTCGCGCAGTAGTTTATTGCGTGGACCCCCGCGTCCGTTCTTCCGCAGCCCGTGACCTTCACTGTATGGCCGCAGATTTTGGTCAGAGCCTCCTGCACCGTCTGACATACGGAGACGTCCTCCTTCTGCACCTGCCAGCCATGATAACGACTGCCGTCATATCTGAGCTTTATGGCTATATTTCTCATAATCCGAAATGCTTCATAACAAATATTGCCGCAAGAAAGACCGCTCCCAAAAGCAGAGCCACAAGGTCACGTTTCTCCAGCTTGAGCTGCTTCATCCTCGTTCTGCCCTCTCCTCCGTGGTAGCAGCGGCTCTCCATTGCCACCGCCAGCTCATCCGCTCTGCGGAAGGAGGACACGAACAGGGGTACCAGTATGGGCAGGAGTGCCTTTGCCCTCTGCAGCAGGTTTCCTGTCTCGAAATCCGCTCCCCTTGCCTTCTGAGCGGACATTATCTTGTCCGTCTCCTTTATGAGCGAGGGGATGAAGCTCAGCGCCATGCTCATCATCATGCTCATCTCATGTACGGGGACTCTTATTTTTTTCAATGGGTTCATCAGCAGCTCCATACCATCGGTGAGGGCGATGGGGCTTGTGGTATAGGTGAGTGTGAAGGTTCCGATGATGAGGATGATTATGCGCAGGCTCATCATTATTGCCTTTTCTATGCCCTGCCATGTGATGGGCCAGCCCTCTGCGACGGGCGTTCCGTCGGTGTAGAAAATATTCAGCAGCGCCGTGAGAACGATTATGAAGATAATTGGCTTCAGCCCCTTGAAGGCAGAGCCGGGCTTTATTTTTGACACTCTCAGGCTCAGCGCAGTCACGGCAATTATTACGGCGTAGCTTGGCCAGCCCTTGGCTGCAAACAGCCCCACGATGAAGGCGATGACCAGAATCAGCTTTGTCCGGGGATCAAGGCGGTGAACCACGGTATCGCCGGGAAAATACTGTCCCAATGTGATGTCACGCAGCATTACTCACCCTCCTTTCCCATTTCGAGGATGGCGGAAATAAGCTGTTCATTGGTGTACACAGGTCTGTCTATGAGCACTCCCCTCTTTTTCAGAGCCAGAGCTATCTCCGTGGGCTCGGGCACGCTGAGGCCTATTTTTTTCAGCTCCTCGGGCTTGGAGAATACCTCCTCGGGAGTTCCGTCAAAGACTATCCTGCCCTTGCTGAACACCACTAGTCTCTCCACAAGGCGTGCAACATCGTCCATGCTGTGGCTGACGATTATGACGGTGGAGCCGGTACGTTTTCTGTAATCGGTGATGGTGTCGAGTATCTGCTCGCAGCCCGCGGGATCAAGACCTGCCGTGGGCTCGTCCATTATCAGTACCTCAGGCCGCATGGCGATGACTCCCGCAATGGCGACTCTCCGCTTCTGTCCTCCGGAAAGCTCCAGAGGTGACCTGTCGAAGAGCTCCTCGGAAATGCCCACAAGCTCCGCCGCCTCACGGATACGCTCGTCCACCTCCGCTTCGGAGAGCTTCATATTCGTGGGGCCGAAGGCGATGTCCTTGTAGACCGTCTCCTCAAAGAGCTGATATTCCGGGTACTGGAACACAAGCCCCACTCTGGTGCGGGCCTCCTTTGCGGAATGCTTCGTGGCGTTTATATCCGCTCCGTCTATCTCTACCTTGCCTCTTGAGGGCTTCAGCAGAGCGTTTAAATGCTGGATGAAGGTGCTCTTTCCGCTGCCGGTGTGACCGATGACCCCCACGAACTGACCCCGGGGGACGGTAATGCTTATATTGTCTATTGCCGTTTTTTCAAAGGGCGTATCTGCGCTGTAGGTATGTGTCAGCTCGCTGACCTTAATCTCTGCCATATGTTCTTATCCCAATCTCTTTGCAATTTCTTCCGCGCAATCCTCAACGCCGAGAGCCTCGAGGTCGAAGCCGTAGCCCCTGCGGTTAAGCTCATACATGAGCTCCGTGGTGGCGGGGACCGTCAGCCCCGCGCTGCGCATCAGCTCCACCTGCGAAAACACCTTTTCCGGTGCTCCGTCGGCAATTACTCTGCCCTCCGACATGACTACAAGTCTGTCGGCGCCGATGCATTCGTTCATGTGGTGAGTGATAAGCACCACGGTTATACCCTTCTCACGGCAGAGCCTCGTCACGGTTTCAATGACCTCTCTCCTGCCTCGGGGATCCAGCATGGCGGTGGGCTCGTCAAGTACGATGACCTGCGGCTCCATGGCGATTACTCCCGCAATGGCTACACGCTGCTTCTGACCGCCGGAGAGAAGGTGGGGAGCGTGGAGGCGGAATTCGTACATATCCACCTGCTTCAGGGCGTTATCCACCCGCTGCCGTATCTCCCCGGAGGGGATTCCGAGATTCTCGGGAGCAAATGCCACGTCCTCCTCCACCACGTTTGCCACTATCTGATTGTCAGGGTTCTGGAACACCATGCCCACGGTTCGGCGAATATCCAGCAGCCGCTCCTCGTCTGCGGTGTCCGTGCCGTTGACCAGCACCTGTCCCTCCGTGGGAACGAGGATTGCGTTCAGATGCTTTGCAAGGGTGCTCTTTCCGCTGCCGTTGTGACCCAGCACGGCCACAAAGCTCCCCTTTTCAATATCAAGATCAATACCCCTGAGAGTTTCGTGCTCTCCTTCGGGATATCTGAAATGCAGGTTTTTTATCTCAATTATCTTCATTTTTAACCTTTCAGTCCCGTTCCCAGCGGCAGGTTGCTCCGCAGGGCAGCACCAGTCCGCTGTCGGTGACGGGCAGACCCAGCTCCTGTGCATCGGAGCGTCCGCCGAATTTCTTTGTGAATATGCTTTCGGTGACGTAGGAAAGCACTGAGGCGGAGAGCCCCGTGGTGTAGGAATTTATGATGACAAACAGGGGGTCGTCCGACAGTACCCCTGCGCACAGCGACACAAAGGGCCAGAGATTCTGCTCCAGCTTCCATATCTCTCCGCCGGGTCCCCGTCCGTAAGAGGGCGGATCCATGATGATGGCATCGTATTTTCTGCCCCGTCGGATCTCCCGCTCCACAAACTTTGCGCAGTCGTCCACTATCCATCGAATAGGTGCGGACTGCAGACCGGAGGAAACCGCGTTCTCCTTCGCCCATGAGACCATGCCCTTTGCCGCATCCACATGACACACCGAGGCTCCCGCTTTGGCGCATGCCACGGTGGCGGCTCCCGTATATGCAAACAGATTCAGCACGCTTATGGGTCTGCCCGCCCTGCGTATCCTGTCCATGGCATAGTCCCAGTTGCATGCCTGCTCCGGAAAAAGTCCCGTGTGCTTGAAGTTCATGGGCTTCACGTTAAACGTAAGCTCTCCGTAGTTTATCCTCCAGCTCTGGGGCAGACCGCCCTTATCCCAGGAGCCTCCGCCCGTCTCACTGCGGCGGTATCTCGCATCACGGCAGCTCCAGCGTTCATCCTCCCGGGGCGTTTCCCATATGGCCTGAGGGTCGGGACGAACAAGGTAATAGCTTCCCCAGCGCTCCAGCTTTTCCCCCTTGGAGCAATCCAAAAGCTCAAAATCCTGCCATTTATCTGAAATGTACATAACGGGCAATACTCTCCTGATTATAATTAGACATAATATTTTACCATTAATCATTCCGCCTTGCAACACAAATTTGTCAATAAAAAACCCCGTTAAATTCCTCGTTGACAAGCGCACCCTCATGGTGTATATTGAGTGTGTGATTACAAACCATACAGTTTGGAGTGATTCGATTTTGATCAGTATAAACTACCGTGACCCGAGACCCATATACGGGCAGGTGAAGGACGCTCTGCGGCGGCTGATAATCAGCGGAGTTCTCCCGGAGGGCAGCAGGCTTGCCTCCGTGCGTGAGATGTCCGCAGAGCTTGCCATCAACCCCAGCACCATACAGCGTGCCTACCGTGAGCTTGAGGCGGAGGGCTATATCTACTCCGTCGCAGGCAAGGGCAGCTTCGTGGGCTACAGCGAAAGCGCAGTAAATGCCAGAAAAACCGAGCTTCTGGAGAAATTTGACGAGCTGTGCAAAGAGCTGAGTCTGATGGGCATCGGAAAAAACGCTCTCATCGAGAGGATGGAAGGAGAGGAACAGAATGATTGAAGTCAGACACATAACGAAGAAATTCAGCGGCTTTAAGGCTCTCGACAATCTCACCATGACGGTACCGCAGGGCTCGGTGTACAGTCTTGTAGGTCCCAACGGTGCAGGCAAGAGTACCCTCATACGCCATCTTACCGGCATATACACCCCCGATGAGGGCGAGATATTCATCGGCGGCAAACCCGTTTTCGATAACCCTGAGGTGAAGTCAAGGGTCGCCTACATCCCTGACGACATTTTCTTTTTCTCCAACGCCACGGTGAAGGAGACAGCTGATTTCTATCGCAGCGTCTATCCCGTGTTCGACGACAGCCGCTTCAAAAAACTCGAAGAGGTCTTCAGGCTCGACCCGAAGCAGCAGATGCGCAGGCTCTCCAAGGGCATGCAGAAGCAGGCGGCGTTCTGGATAGCCGTTTCTCTTCGTCCCGAGGTGCTGATTCTCGATGAGCCCGTGGACGGGCTTGACCCGGTGATGCGCCGTCAGATATGGAGTCTCATCCTGTCGGATGTGGCGGAAAACGGCACCACGGTGCTGGTATCCTCACACAATCTCCGTGAGCTTGAGGATGTATGCGACCATGTAGGCATCATGAACAGGGGCAGTCTTCTGCTGGAGCGCTCTCTCAGTGAGCTTCAGGGCAGCGTTGTCAAGGTTCAGCTTGCCCTCCCCGACGGCGGAGAGCTTCCCGAGGGTATGGATATCCTCCACGCAAGCAGCATAGGCAGACTCAAGACCCTTATCATACGGGGCGAGGCGGAGGAAATAAGCGTAAGGCTCGCCGCGGCAAGCCCCCTGTTTTCGGACATTCTTCCCCTGTCTCTGGAGGAAATATTCATTTACGAGTTAGGAGGTACGGAATATGAAGTCAAAGACATCATTCTTTAACCCGGGACTAATTAAGAGCAATCTCAGGCGCTTCTGGCCTCTTTTCGCCGCCTACGCTCTTGTACTCCTGCTGACCTTACCCATATATACCACGATACCGGGCAACAGCGTTATTAACACCATCCATGGGCACATTCAGACGGCATCCGTCTTTATCACCTTTTTTATGGCAATAGCCATGGCAATGGCGGTATACGGCTTTATGTACAATCAGCGTTCCTGCGGTCTGATCTCCTCCCTGCCGCTGAAGCGCAGCACCGTATTTGCCTCCGCTGTTTTCTCCGGCGTCATTCCGGTTTTTGCAATCAACCTTCTGACGGCACTCGCCGTATTCATCCCTCTGCTTGTGGGCGGCGGTACTGCATTTGAGATAGAGTCGGTCTGTATCTGGCTTGCGGTTACCTCCATGCAGTATCTCACCTTCTTCGGCATTGCCACCGTCGTTGCCGTTATAACGGGAAACATCGTCGCTCTGCCCGTAATGTATATCATCTTCAACTTCCTCTCTTCGGGTATCGAGGAGATTCTCCGTGGCATCTTTTCCGAGTTCATCTTCGGCTACACCGTTCACCGCAATGTCTATAAGGGCACCTTCCTCTCCCCCGCCGTCTATCTTTTAGACAGGAGCGAGCTGCATGTGCAGTACGAATATATAGCATATGAAAACGTCATAACGGGAGTGAGCTTCAGCAACTGGCCGATGCTTACAGGCTATGCCCTTGCCGGTGCCGCACTTATCGTAATTTCTCTGCTTCTCTTCCGCAGACGCAGGATGGAAAACTGCGGCGACGTCATAGCCATACCCGCTCTGCGTCCCATATTCAAATACGGTGTGGCAGTCTGCTCCGCTCTGCTGGGCAGCGTGATACTGGGTATTTTCTTCAGCCCCCTGTCAGATAATTCTCTCTATCCGGCGCTGTATGCCGTGTTCCTCATTATCGGTGCCTTCATCGGCTACTTCGGCTCCGACATGCTTATGAAAAAAAGCTTCCGTGTGTTCAAAGGCAGCTGGCCCGGAGTCATCGTACTCTCCGCACTGTGCGCCGTGTTTATCTGGAGCTGCACCGCGGATTTCTTCGGTATCGCCTCCGATCTTCCCGAAACAGAGGAGATTTCCTGTGTTGAAGTCAGCTCCGACTATTTCTTCCCGCTGGAGCTTAGGCAGGAGGCTTCTCTTCAGCAGGTTCTGGAGCTGAACCGCAGCATTATCGAAAACAAGCAGGAGCATCTGCGTACACTGGTTACAGATTATGTGCCCTATGATGATTTTTCAGCACACAGCATAACCATTACCTATAATCTGAAGAACGGAAGCTCGACTTCGAGGCTATACAGCATTTCGAACGAATCGAAGGACTATCGGCTCTACCGGGAGGTACTTACCTGTGACGAGTCGTATGATTACTACCTCAGCTTCGGAAACGGTATAATGCCTGAGGATATAGACTTTTTCTGGATCAATTACTATGACTCCTCTGAGGACTGCTTCACCGGTCTGGAAATAGACAAAGCTCTGGCAGGCGATTTCTGGAGCAACGCCTTTGCTCCCGATTTCCTGAACGGCAGCTATACGGGTAATAATTTCTCGGAAACACCATGCACTTTGGAGATAGAGCTGCGCAGCGCCTCCAATCGCGATTATATCTGCATCACCATAAACCCCGATTGCGAGAACATGATAAGTTGGTTGGAGGACAATCTCGGAATCAGCCCATTTAAGCTGTCTGAAACCAAAATGTAACAGCATTGAAACATTAACAGCGGTGTTAACAAAAACACCGCTGTTAATTCATAAATTCTTCTGCCTTTGTTCATTACTATGTCATAATACTGATGTAGTATAACAGTGCAAACTGAAACGGAGGCAAACACAATGGAACCTACAGAGAAAGAAACCGGCAACTCATCCGAAGCTTCCGATTCCGTGGAGATAACTCCCGAAACGGTTCCTCAGGACACCGAAAGCAAGCCCGACGGCGAATACCACTATGTCAGACCCGAGCGCAGGCTCTACGAGGACGCAGAGTTTGAGATTCCCGGCGAATCCGTTGATATACCCCAGTATTACGTTCCCGAGGAGAAGAAGCCCAGGGAAAAGACCGATAAGCCTGAAAAATCCATCGGCTTCGGTTTTCGGAAGATCGCCTGCCTGTGTCTTGTGTGTGCGCTTTTAGGCGGCTTCATCGGCGGCGGCGCTGTACTCCTTCTGAGCAGAGATAACGAGGAGCCCGTTGAGACGATAGCCCCCACCGCAGCACCTATCCTGACCGGCGCATCCGGCTCAAGCGTTTCAAGCTCTGCGGCAGGCGACGTTTACGCGCTGGGCTGTCAGCAGGTGGTGGGTATCACCAGCACGGTGAATTACACTAACTTCATCGGTCAGACCTACTCCGTCCCCGTCTCCGGCTCCGGCTTTGTTGTCACCGCCGACGGATATATAGTTACGAACTACCACGTTATAGAATATGCCTATGAGGGCAAAACCACCGTCACCGTAATGTTCAAGGACGGCACGGCTTATGAAGCGGCCATCGTGGGTGTTGAACCCGATAACGATATCGCAGTGCTGAAGATTGACGCCTCCGGCCTTGTTCCCGCTTCCGTTGGCGACAGCAGCTCCATCAAGGTGGGCGACACCGTATATGCCATCGGAAATCCTCTGGGCGAGCTTGATTTCTCCATGACCACCGGTTCTGTGAGTGCTCTTGACAGGAGCATAAGCACAGAGGTCTCCGACGTGGCAATAAATATGTTCCAGTTCGATGCCGCCGTAAACTCCGGAAACTCCGGCGGACCGGTGTACAACACAAGCGGTCAGGTCATCGGCATCGTTACAGCAAAGTCCGCAGTTGACGGCACCGAGGGTCTCGGCTTCGCCATCCCCATAAACGATGCTGTCGAAATCGCAAACGAGCTCATTACCAAGGGCTACGTCAGCGGAAAGCCCTATCTCGGTGTCAACATCGACGTGAGATATACCTCAGTCTATGCCGAATACTACGGAATGCCCGAAGGTGCTTATATCTACGGCGTTGAGCCCGGAAGCTGTGCAGAGACCGCAGGTCTATGCCCCGGTGACGTGATAACCTCTTTGGGCGGAATCACCGTAAAGAGCTACAGCGACCTCAGCTCCGCCATCAGGCAGTTCAAGGCGGGAGAAACCGCCGAAATAGTGGTCTACCGCTCAAATGACTCCGTCACCCTCACCGTGACCTTCGACGAGTCAAAGCCGAATACCGACAATGACAGAGGCACTGCGAAGCAGGGCTATTCCAGTTGATTGTCTGCGGCAATTAATAAGCTATTGTTATTCTCCTTTTATACATCCTCTCTATTTCTCCAAAAGCAGAAGACCGGCGGGAAACCGTCGGTCTTTTGTATTGCCTTATTATCTACAGTCAACATGCAGTAAAATCTGTAAGTTAGTGTTGTCACTGATCTTGAAAAAAAAGACACGAGATGATATGATATTAGATATTATATATTTATATAT
>JABUSQ010000151.1 GCA_021442665.1 Oscillospiraceae bacterium | reverse complement strand
AACTCCACCTTACCTCTGACCAGGCGGCGGTTAAAGTGGATGTGTCCGTTCATCTTGGGGCATGCCACAAGAGCCTCGGTGATTATCCTCAGCATGGCGGTGTTCAGGGTTATCTTTTCCTCGGGGGCGATGCCGGAGTTTATCTCCTTCAGCACGGAGAGAAGCTTCTCCGCCTTGGCTCTGTAGGTGAAGCTGCCGTGAGGGATGGTCTCCCAGCTCTCCGAGGTCATGTTTGAAACAATCTTGCGGGGCAGGTCAAAATATTCGGTGTCGATGATCTCCATATATTCCTCCGTAAGCAAAGATATCAGTCAGAATTATTCCGCATATTTAATGCGCAAGCCCTACCAGTATAAATTAACTTTTTCTCCAATGCAAGATATTTTTGCATTTATTTACAATGTATTTTATATTGTATCGGGCATATTTGCGCTATACAGCTAAAAAACCCGGCGAATAGGCCTGCGGATTTATCGGAATGAGCGAAAATTCACTCGCAGGTTGACTTTAGCGTGTTAGCGTGGTAATATATTAGCGCATTAGAAAATGCGCATTTTCCCAGCCTTCGGAGGAACCCCGTACATGAATTTCGGCGACATGATAATCAGAAACGACGAAAAGGCAATCTTCGCCCTGAGGGAGCTGTACAGCCGCTACGGCTATACCCAGTTCCGCATGAGAAAATTCGAGGAGTACGACTTCTACGTCCGCAACAAGGATTTTCTCATATCCGACAGTGTCATTACCTTCACCGACACCGACGGTAAGCTCATGGCCTTAAAGCCCGACGTAACCCTTTCAATTATAAAGAACACCCGGGATACTTCCGGCGTGCAGAAGCTTTACTATAACGAAAACGTCTACCGTGTATCAAACAGCACCCATGCCTTCAAGGAGATAATGCAGGTGGGTCTGGAGTGCATCGGCGAGGTTGACGACACCTGTATCGCGGAGGTGCTGATGCTTGCGGTGGAGAGCCTGCGGTGTATCTCTGACGAGGCCCTGCTGGACATCTCCCATATGGGCATCATATCCGAGATACTGGACGCCAGCGGCGCCTCCTTCGATGCCCGAAGGAGCATCCTTCGCTGCATCGGCGAGAAGAACGCCCATGAACTTGCCGCAATATGCAGGGCCGAGGGCTTCGGCGAACGGGCCTCCGCACTTCTGGAGAAGCTCTGCGTGATACGGGGAGAGCCCGATACGCTTTTCAGGGTACTGCGCACCTGCGGAGCGGGTCTTGTGTCCGAGGAGAGCGTGGGCGAGCTTGAAAAAGCCGTGGCAGCTCTCCGGGAGCTGGGCTGCGGAGACATGATAAACGTGGACTTCTCCGTGGTCAACGACATGAACTACTACAACGGCATCGTTTTCAAGGGCTTTATCCGGGGCATACCTACCGGTGTACTCTCCGGCGGTCAGTACGACAAGCTCATGAAAAAAATAGGCAGAAAAGCCTCCGCCATAGGCTTTGCCGTGTATCTGGACGCTCTGGAGCGTATGGAGGAGCGCGAGGATAGCGACGAGCCCCGGAGGATGCTGAATATCGCTCTTCCCAAGGGGCGGCTCGGCGAGAGAGTGTACGATATGTTTGAGGCTGCGGGCTTCGGCTGTCCCTCCATCAGAGAGGGCGGCAGAAAGCTCATCTTCGAAAATCCCGAATGCGGCGTGCGCTTTTTCTGGGTCAAGCCTTCGGATATATCCATCTATGTTGAGCGAGGCGCTGCGGATATCGGTGTTGCGGGCAAGGATATACTGCTGGAGTACGAGCCCGATATTTATGAGCTGCTTGACCTGAACATAGGTAAATGCCGCATGGCGGTAGCGGCTCCCAGAGGCTTCACAGATGACACTCAGAAGACTCTGCGTGTTGCCACCAAGTTTGCAAATATCGCCCGAAGCTACTACGCGGAGCTGGGCAGGGATATTGACATCATCCACCTCAACGGCTCCATTGAGATAGCTCCCATCTTAGGGCTCTCAGATGTCATCGTGGATATCGTGGAGACGGGAAAGACCCTGAAGGAGAACGACCTCATGGTCTATGACGAGGTGATGCCCATCAGCGCAAGACTCATAGCCAACAAGTCCAGCGGAAAATTCTGCGGAGGCCTGATCGAAAAGATAACGGAAGCTCTGGCGGCTCAGAGAGAGGTAACGGAATGATAAGGATACTCAGATACGGCAAGGATACAAACGAGGATATCTTCACCCGCTTCACGCCCCAGTACGGCGTGGAGGATGTGGTTGCGGAGATACTGGACACCGTCAGACGGGAGGGAGACAGGGCCCTGTTTGCCTACAACGAGAAATTTGACGGTGCGGTCACGGAGGAGCTTCGTGTCAGCGAGGCGGAAATAGCCGAGGCCATGGAGCTGACAGAGCCCGGACTTCTGGAGGTCATCAGGCAGGCGGCGGCGAATATCCGCAAGTTCCACGAAAAGCAGGTGCGCAGCGGCTTCATAATAAACGATGTCAGCGGCGTACTCATGGGCCAGAAGGTGACTCCCATCGAGAAGGTGGGACTCTATGTCCCCGGCGGCACCGCTCCCTATCCCTCCACGGTGCTCATGGATGCGATCCCCGCAAAGATAGCGGGCTGCAGTGAGCTTGTCATGGTGACGCCCCCCGGACGTGACGGCAGAGTGAACCCCGCAATCCTTGCGGCGGCTTACATCGCAGGCGTGGATAAGATTTTCAAGGTGGGCGGAGCGCAGGCCGTGGCGGCGCTTGCCTTCGGTACGGAGAGCATCCCCAGAGTGGAGAAGATCGTGGGACCCGGCAACGCCTATGTTGCCGAGGCGAAAAAGCAGGTCTACGGCTTCGTCGCCATAGACGGCTTTGCAGGCCCCAGCGAGGTACTCATGGTGGCGGACGGCAGAACCGACCCCCGCTATGCCGCAGCGGATATGCTGGCGCAGGCGGAGCACGACAAAATGTCCACAGCCGTCCTGCTCACGGACTCCGAGGCGCTGGCAAGCTCTGTGGCTCAGGAGCTGGAGAAGCAGCTTGCGGTTCTCCCCAGAAGGGAGATAGCCGCAGCGTCTCTGGAGAAAAACGGCAAGATAATAATCACGGACAGCATCGCTCAGGCGGTGGAAATAGCAAATGAGCTTGCCCCGGAGCATCTTGAGCTCTGCCTTGACAACCCCTTCGATTATCTCGATATGGTGAAGAACGCAGGCTCGGTGTTTCTGGGCAGATACGCCCCGGAGCCTTTGGGAGACTACTTCGGCGGCACGAACCACACCCTTCCCACGGGAGGCACCGCAAAATTTGCAAGCCCCCTATCCGTGGATGATTTTGTGAAAAAATATCAGTACACCTACTACACCCGTGACGCCTTCTCCCGTGTGGCGGAGGATATTGCCCGTTTTGCCCGTCAGGAGGAGCTGGAGGGTCACGCAAGAAGCTGTCTGGTGAGATTTGAGGGGGAAGAGCAGTGAGCAGATTTTTAAGCGGGAAATATGCGGATATGACCCCCTATACCCCCGGAGAACAGCCACGAAACAGGAAATATATCAAGCTCAACACCAACGAATCACCCTTTCCGCCCTCGGAAAAGGCACTGCTGCTGGCTGCTGAGGAGGCAAAGAGCCTGCAGCTCTACCCCGACCCCGAATGCCTGCGGCTGCGTGAGGCTCTGGCGGCAAGGCTGGGTGCGGAGCCGGAGGAGGTACTGCCGACTAACGGCTCGGACGAGATACTGAACTTTGCCTTCATGGCGTTCTGCGATAAAGACTGCGGAGCGGTGTTTCCCGACATAACCTACGGCTTTTATCCCGTTTTTGCGGAATTAAACGGCGTGCCCTACCGGGAGATACCTCTTGCCGAGGACTTTTCCGTCCGCACCGGGGATTACTGCGGAGTGAATGCCACGGTGTTCCTCGCAAATCCCAACGCCCCCACGGGCATGGCTCTGCCGAGAACGGAGATAGAAAAAATACTCCGGGCAAACCCCGACAACGTGGTGGTCATCGACGAGGCGTACGTGGATTTCGGCGGAGAGAGCTGTGTGGGGCTGATACACGATTACGACAACCTTCTGGTGACTCAGACCTTCTCCAAAAGCCGCTCTATGGCGGGAGCGAGGCTGGGCTTCGGCGTGGGAAACGCAGAGCTCATACGGGACTTGAACACCATCAAATACTCCACGAATCCCTATAACATCAACCGCATGACCGCAGCGGCGGGGCTGGGCGTTCTGGCAGACGAGGAATACACGAGAGAAAACTGCCGTGCCGTTGAGGAAAACAGAGAGTTCGCTGCGGCAGAGCTCAGAGCTCTGGGCTTTGAGTGCCTCGAATCCAGAGCAAATTTCATCCTTGCAAAGCATCCCCGGACGGACGGAGCCTATATCTACGAGGCTCTGAAGGAGCGTGGCATACTCATTCGCCACTTTACAAAGGAGCGTATAAAAGAGTATAATCGCATCACCGTGGGCTCAAGAGAGCAGATGCAGGCGCTGGTCGAGGCGCTGAAGGAAATCGTGTGAAAGAGGTAAGCATCATGAGAAAAGCGGAGATAGTGAGAAAAACAGCTGAGACGGATATAGTCCTGTCCCTGAACCTTGACGGCAGCGGAAAAGCCGAGCTTCAAAGCGGCTGCGGCTTCCTTGACCATATGCTGACCCTTTTCGCAAAGCACGGACGCTTCGATTTAAGCCTGAGCTGCAAGGGTGATACGGAGGTGGACTTCCACCACTCCGCAGAGGACATCGGTATCTGCCTCGGCAGGGCGTTTTCCGAGGCGCTTGGGGATAAGCGGGGTATCTGCCGCTACGGCTCCATGCTGCTGCCCATGGACGAGGCTCTGGTGCTCAGTGCCGCAGACCTCTCCGGACGCTGCTGCCTGAGATATTCGGCGAGCATCCCGGCGCAGCGGGTGGGCTCCTTTGATACAGAACTCACGGAGGAGTTCTGGCAGGCCTTCTGCCGTGAGGCGGGCTGCAATCTGCACATCAGACAGCTTGACGGAACAAACTCCCACCACATCATCGAGGCGATGTTCAAATCCGTTGCCCGCAGCCTGCGTCAGGCCGTGAGCATGGACTCCGCCGCTGCAGGCGAGATACCGTCCACAAAAGGGGTGCTGTAATGATAGCGATAATCGACTACGGCGTGGGAAATCTTTTCTCTCTGAAAAGCTCCCTCGCAGCCATCGGCGCCGAGGCGGTCGTCACAAGGGATGAGACCCTTATCCGCAGCGCCGACAAGATAATACTCCCCGGCGTGGGGGCCTTTGAGGACGCCATGAACAAGCTCCGGGATTCCGGGCTTGCGGAGGTCGTGAAGGAGGAGGCGGCAGACGGCAAGCCGCTGCTGGGTATCTGTCTGGGTATGCAGATGCTCTTTGACAGGAGCTTTGAATACGGTGAGCATGAGGGCCTGGGGCTTATAAAGGGTCAGGTGGTACCCATGGAGGGTGTTATACCACGTTCGCTGAAGATACCCCACATAGGCTGGAACGCTCTGCACTTTAAAAAGAGCTGCCCCCTGTTCAAATACATAAGCGACGGCGACTGCGTGTATTTCGTCCACTCCTACTATGCCTCGGACTGTGATGACGCCGTCATCGCCACCGCCGAGTACGGTGCGGAGCTGACGGCTGCTGTTGCCTCCGGCAATGTCTTCGGCTGCCAGTTCCATCCCGAAAAGAGCGGCGGAGTGGGGCTCAGCATCCTGCGCGCCTTCTGCGAAAGCGAGGCGGCAGAATGATAATATATCCCGCCATAGACCTGTACGAGGGCAAGGCAGTGCGCCTGTATAAGGGCGACTACGAACGAATGACCGTATACAGCGACGACCCTCCCGCAATTGCGGAGGATTTTGCCTCTCAGGGCGCGGAGCGCATACACCTTGTTGACCTTGAAGGCGCAAGATCAGGGGGGACGCCCAATCTTGAGGTCATTCTGAGAATAAAAGAAAGAACCGGGCTGTTCTGCGAGGTGGGCGGAGGTATCCGCAGCATGGAGACGGCAGAGCGTTATCTCTCCTCCGGCGTCGACCGTGTGATACTGGGCACCGCTGCCGTGCAGCAGCCGGAGTTCCTTGCCTCTGCGGCGGAGAAATACGGCTCAAAAATCGCCGTGGGCGTGGACATCCGCGACGGCTGTGTGGCCGTGAAGGGCTGGACAGAGAATTCGGGCCTTGAGGCCTTTGATTTTTGCAGACGGCTGCAGAGCATGGGCATCCGTACGGTCATATGCACCGATATTTCCCGTGACGGAGCCATGAAGGGAACGAACCGGGAGCTGTACAGAGCTCTGTCCCGGGAGCTCTCCATGGATATCATCGCCTCCGGAGGCGTTTCGAACCTTGAGGATGTGAGAGCTCTCCGTGAGCTGGGCATCCACGGCGCCATCATCGGCAAGGCATACTACACCGGGGCGATCTCCGTAAAAGAAGCTGTGGAGGCTGCATTATGATAACGAAAAGAATAATCCCCTGTCTGGACGTCAAGGACGGACGTGTGGTCAAGGGCGTAAACTTCATGGGACTCAGCGACGTATCCTCACCGGTGGAGCTGGCGAAATACTACAGCGACAACGGAGCGGACGAGCTGGTGTTCTACGACATCACCGCCTCCGCGGAGGGGCGCAGACTGTTCACGGACATTCTCTGCCGGGTGGCAAGCACCATCTTCATCCCTCTTACCGTGGGCGGCGGAATAAATTCCGTGGACGATTTTGACAGAGTGCTCAAATGCGGAGCCGACAAGGTCAGCGTCAATTCCGGAGCCATTAAAAATCCGGGGCTGGTATCGCAGGCGGCGAAGCTCTACGGCGACCAGTGCGTGGTGCTCTCCGTGGATGTAAAGCGTGTGGACGGCGTGTTCCGTGTGTTCGCCAAGGGCGGCAGAGAGAACACCGGCATGGAGGCCATCGAATGGATAAGGCGCTGTACGGATAACGGAGCGGGAGAGATTGTGGTAAACTCCATCGACACCGACGGTGTGAAAAAGGGCTTTGACCTTGAGGTGCTGGACGCGGTGTGCAATGCCGTGTCCGTGCCCGTCATTGCCTCCGGCGGAGCGGGCTGCGCCGAGGATTTCGTGAAGCTCTTCAAGACCCTGCCCAAGGTGGATGCGGGGCTTGCCGCCTCCATCCTCCACTACGGAGAGGTGAGCATCGCCGAGCTGAAGACCCTGCTGAAAAACGAGAGCATTCCCGTGCGTATTTAAGAGGTGGAAGCATGATAGACATAGAAAAACTCAGATTTGATGAAAAGGGACTCATCCCCGCCGTCGTGGTGGACTCCGCTTCAAAACGGGTGCTGACGCTGGCGTACATGAACAGGGAGAGCCTGAAGATATCTATGGAAAAGGGACTCACCTGCTTCTGGAGCCGCTCCAGACAGGAGCTGTGGCTAAAGGGCGAGACCAGCGGAAACTACCAGCACATAGTGTCCATAACCGCAGACTGTGACATGGACGCCCTTGTGGTCACCGTGGAGCCCGAGGGTCCCGCCTGCCATCTGGGCAGCTTCTCCTGCTTTGAAAATCCCCTGTGGCACAGCGATGACAGACACGAATTCTCCCTTGAAATGCTGATGGAGGAGCTTCGGGGCCGTCAGGAGCAGAAGAAGGAGGGCTCATACACGAGCTACCTTTTCGAAAAGGGGCTGGACAAGATACTCAAAAAGGTGGGCGAGGAAGCCACCGAGGTCATCGTCGCCGCCAAGAACGACGACAGACGTGAGACGGTGTACGAGATTGCCGACCTGGCATATCACGTCATGGTACTCATGCTCCAGATGGGCATTTCCCTTGAGGATGTACACAAGGAGCTTGCCTCACGTCACATAATAGACCACAAGGTGAAACAGGAGAAGATGACCTGATGACAGACCTTCATATGCACACCGTCTTCTGTGACGGAGTGAATACCCCCGAGGAGATGGTGCTCTCCGCCATAGACAAGGGGCTTTCCGCAGTGGGCATCTGTACCCACGCTTATCTGCCTTTTGATAAGGAATTCTGCATTCAGCGGGAGAATTATTCCGTGTTTCAGAATGAGGTCGCAGGACTGAAGGAAAAATACCGGGACAGGATAGAGGTCCTCTGCGGCATCGAGCAGGACATACTCTGCACAGAGAACACCGAAGGCTTTGACTATGTCATCGGTGCGGTACACTGTCTGGACTGCGGCGGGGATATCATCCCCGTGGATAACACACCGGAGCTGCTTGCCGAGGGCTGCCGACGGCAGTTCGGCGGCGACTATATAGCTCTCTGTGAGGCGTACTACGAGAGTGTGGCGAGGATATACGAGCTTACCTCCTGCGACAGCATAGCCCACTTTGACCTCGTCACCAAATTCAACGAGGGCGGCAGGCTCTTTGACGAGTCAGACCCCCGCTACATAGCCGCAAGCAGGAGAGCCGCAGACGAGCTTTTGAAATGCGGCAGACCCTTTGAGATCAACACGGGAGCCATGAGCCGGGGCTACAGAACAAGCCCCTATCCCGCAAAACCGATTATGGACTACATCCGCAGCAGGGGAGGACGCTTCGTCCTCGCCAGCGATGCTCATCATAAGGAAAACATAGCCTACCGCTTTGAATGCTATGAAGCTCTGCTGTGAAAAGGTTAATGAAAATTAACCAAAATTGAAAAAGAAAAAGCCCGGGAGCACATGAGGCGCTTCCGGGCTTCGGCACTGTCAGCCGAGGTTTTTCAGTATTTTGTCAAGAGTTTCGAAGCAGATGAGGGACACACGGTTTAACTCCGTGAAGAATTCCGCTCCGCCTCCCGTGAGGCTGTCGGAGGTCGCCTTGATGAGAAGGCAGGGAACGTCCGTTCTGGCGCAGGTGTAGACTATGCCCGCACTCTCCATCTCACAGATATCGGCGCCGAAGCGCTGGTTTATGGCGAGCTTGTCCGACTCGGTGTCTCTGAAGCTGTTGGTGGAGGCACAGCGCACCCGGGTAAGGTCGGGGTTGACCTCAAGGGCGAGGCTCAGCAGCCTTTCGTCGGTCTTCATGACAGCACTGCCGTACTCGGGGTGCTGTCCGGCGGGCAGGTCGAGCCAGCCCGCGGAGCCGAAGTCGATGTCGATGACCTCCTCCACAACGCAGAGCTGAGCGGTCTTGATATCCTCGGTGAGAGAGCCCACCACACCGAAGTTGAGTATCATCTCGACCTTGAAATCGGAGCTGAGCACCTGAGCGCCGCCGGCGGAGTTTATCTCTCCAGCGCCGGAGTTGAGGAAGAAGAGGTTATAGCTTTCGGTTTTGTACACAAAGACCTTGTAGCCGTGTACGTTTCTGACCTCCACGGGATCGCCGTATTTTTCCTTCACCGCATCCATTTCGATGGCAACGACTATGCCGATGTTCTTCCTGCGTATCTGCCTTGGAGCCTCCTTGCCACGGCCGGCAAGGAAGGCGGTGAAGATTGAAAAGGACAGAGCGAAGGGCAGAGCCGTGCGCAATGCCGGTAATTTTATCATTTACAACACTCCTTTTGTCTTAGTGAGCGGACTAAACTGCTTAATAAATGAATTATACTACATATCGCACGCCTGTTCAATGCATTATTGATACAAACCTTGACAGAAGCGGGGAGAATGGTTATAATAATATTGCGGAAGGCGTGAGAATGTAAATCTGAGGCATTGTATCTTTTTGTTTGTCCCCGCTTATGCAAGTGAGCCTGAGCAAACAAACAGAAACAAAGTATTATATTTATATCCTTGTGCCTGACAAGACCGCCTTTTTACGGGGGTGGTATATTTGTCAGGCGTTATTGCGCCCTCCTGCAACCATATTTTTACAGGAGGATTTATCATGACCATTTCAGAAATTGAAAAAACAATCGGCTATAGCTTTGAAAACAGGGATTTGCTGCAGCAGGCGTTTACCAGACGTTCCTACACGGAGGAAAACGGAGGAGAAAACAACGAGGCGTTGGAATTTACCGGAGACAGTGCGTTAAATCTTGCCGTTGTCAGGATACTCAAGGAGAGGTTCGGCTGTATGACCCTGTGTGAGGCCTCGGAGGAAACACTTAATCAGAATGAAATTACTCTTTGGAAGTATATCGGCAGTCAGCCGAAGCAATATCTGTATTTTCACAGCAAAGTCGATGAGGCCACGCTTAGCCGCCTCAGGAGCCGAATGGTGAGCAAGAAGACTCTGTCCCGGCGCATGGATGCGCTTGGACTTATCGGGCATCTGCGCATGGGCAGGGGAGACTGCATGAAAAGCATTCAGAACGAAGCATCGGTTAAAGAGGATACCTTTGAAGCAATTATCGGAGCGGTGGCCCTCGACTGCAATTGGAATATGGATAAGGTCACGGAGGTGGTGCGAAAAATGCTCTGCCCCGAGGATTATTTGTCGGACGCTCAATTACCTGACTGTGCTGCGGTAATCCGCAAATGGTCGCTGAGCAGAGGATATGCTCTGCCGGAACCGATTTTTCACCCGTTTCCATGGGGTTTTTCGATAAGTATGGTGGATATTCTGAAATCTCAGAGCCACAATATAAAGCATCAATGCGATGTGACCCTTCCGACCGTAAACGTTAGCTTTATCGGCTGCGGAATTACAAAGAGCGATGCGGAGGAGGACGCGTGGAGCAAAGCGTATGAATACCTGAAAAATAAGGGCATGCTGTGCTCTTTGAGTGATGAGATTACGAATCCCGTCCGCGACGAGGCAATTAATCAGCTTGAGACGCTGGCAAGAAAGGGCTTCTTTTCTCTCCCAACCTATGAATTCTCCGAGGATCACGACGAAAACGGCCGGCCAATCTGGACTTGCGTATGCTGTGTTGAAGAAAAGAAGGTCCGGTCTTGCAAAACCTCGCACACAAAAAAAGAGGCAAAAAAAGATGCGGCATACGCCGTACTTCTGCAGCTGTTGAAAACAGAGAACAAGTGAAGACTGAAGACAGCAACAGACAGCAGCAAAAGACAGACCGGAAAAAAGCATCCGCTTTTGCGGATGCTTTTTCTGTATATATTTCATATCGGACGCCGCGCTGCGCCCGTTCTCAAGGCTGCGCTTTTTTCGCCTTTATCGCCGCTTCCACGCAAGGGGGCACGAAATGGCTGTAGTCGCATTCATAACGGGAAAGCTGCCTCACTGCGCTTGAGCTGAGGAGGGAATACTTGTCGTCCGACGGAAGGAATACGGTCTCAGCCCTCGGGTCGAGCTTTCTGTTTATCGAGGCCATCTGAAACTCATACTCCATATCGGAGACGCCCCGAAGACCCCTCACAATTACGGGCTGCTCATACTTCCCGACATAATCGGCAAGCAGCCCCTCGTGGAAATCAACGGATACGTTGGGAAACTCTCTGCAGAGCTCCTCCAGCAGAGCTATACGCTCGCTGACGCTGAACATGGAGCACGCCTTCTCCTTGTTGACAAGCACACACACAACGACCCTTCCGAACATGGCAGACGTTCGGCTGATGATGTCCTTATGTCCATAGGTAGGAGGGTCAAAGCTCCCTGTGATTATGGCACAGCGCATGATTTATCTCCTTTTTATACACAGGCAACAGCCGCAAAGGGCTGTTGCCTGTGCTTTCTCTGTATCTCCCTGCGGATTATCCGCTTATCAGGCTTCCATGACGCCGACTACCTCGGCGCAGGTGAAGTCCGCATCGGTGCAGGCCCGGATGTCGTCAATGGTGTAGCCCTCGGCTACCTCCATGAGAACCAGCTTTCTGTCAACGACCTTGAAGTAGGCTCTCTCTGTGACGATATCGGTGACGCAGTTTGCGCCTGTGAGGGGCAGGGTGCATTTCTTGAGAATCTTGGAGGCACCGGACTTCTCGCAATGATCGGTGGTGACCACGATTCTCTTAACGCCGGCGCAGAGATCCATTGCTCCGCCCATGCCGGGGATGACCTTGCCGGGAATTATCCAGTTTGCGATGTTGCCCTCGCCGTCCACCTGCAGGGTGCCGAGAACGGTTGCGTCAACGTGACCGCCTCTGATGAGACCGAAGGAAACATCATGGGAAACGATGCTGCCGCCCTTAACGATGCTGGTGGGCTGACCGCCGGCATCGATGCAGTCGGGGTCTGCCTTGTCCCAGCTGGGGGTGGGACCGCAGCCGACAATACCAATCTCTGCCTCAAGCCAAAGGTCTACACCCTCGGGGAGGTAGTTAACACACATGGTCGGAACGCCTATACCGAGATTGACCAGATCGCCGTCCTTAAAGAACTTAGCGGTACGGGCGGCTATAAGAGCTCTTCCTGTTAATGCCATTATTTTATCCTCCTCACTATAGTTATGCCTTTGCGGCAGCTGCCGCTTCGGCCTTTGCCTTTGCGCGCTTCCACATGGGGCAGAAGGGCTTCTTCTCGCCCTGACGGACATAGATCATGTCAACAACAGGAGCGGGAACGTCGATTTCTTCGGGGCCGAGCTCGCCGACCTCGACAAGCTCCTCCACCTCTACGATGCAGAGATCGGATGCGAAGGCCATGATGTTGCTGATAGCGCCGCTGGTACCGTCGAACTTGATGTTGCCTGCGCTGTCGCCCTTTGCTGCCTTGATGAGAGTGATGTCGCCACGGATGGGCATCTCAAGCAGATAGTCCTTGCCGTTGAGGTTGAGAACCTGCTTGCCCTCTGCAACCGCAGTGCCCACGCCGGTGGGGGTCAGACAGCCGCCGAGTCCGAAGCCTCCGCAGCGGATTCTCTCGGTGAAGGTGCCCTGGGGAATGAACTCTATCTCCAGCTCGCCTGCAACATACTGCTCCTTTGCCACGGGGTTGAGTCCGATATGAGTGGTGAGGAGCTTGCTGACCTGATGGTTGGCTATCAGTCTGCCGCAGCCCTGATCGGGCATGCCGCCGGAAACGCCAACGGCAGTGATGTTCTTGACATTTTTCTCAATAATGCCGGTGATTATTTCCTCGGCGGAAATCTCGCCGTGCCAGTCTGCGAACAATACGGTCTGTCCGTCCTGAAAAGGAGCAACTGCCTGCTCTAAAGTGACAACCTTATTTTTCAAATTAATCCACCTTTCAATTAATCGTGACGGCTATGCCGTCCTTGTTGTTCCCGCAGCGGAATCACGCCGCAGACGGGATCTTGTGAGCGATTACTTGCCCTGCCAAACCGGCTTGCGCTTCTCCATGAATGCGCAGACGCCTTCCTTGAAGTCCTCGGTGGCGGAGCAGACTGCCTGAGTGGGAACCTCGGTCTCTGCCAGCCACTTTGCATAGTCGGAGAAGGACGCATCGTACACCTGCTTCTTGCTGTTTGCGTAGGAGGTGAGAGGGCCCTTTGCCAGCTTCGCGCAGAGCTTCATTGCCTCTGCCTCCAGCTCCTCCTTGGGAACGACCTTGTATGCCAGACCCAGATCAAGAGCCTCGTCTGCCTTGATGGGAGTACCCAGCATTGCATAGCGGATAGCTCTGGAGGCACCGATGCTCTTTGCCAGCAGGTAAGTAGCGCCCGTGTCGGGAACCAGACCGAGGTTTACGAAGGCGAGAATGAGCTGTGCGTTATCGGCGCACACCATGAAGTCGCCGCCTATGGCGAGGCTGAAGCCTGCGCCGGCTGCCGCGCCGTTAACTGCGGTGACCACGGGCTTGCCGGTCTTCTTCATGAGGTCGGCAACAACGCCCACCTTTGCGATAAGACCGTCCATGTTGACGTCGCCGCCTGCTTTTACCAGCTGATAGAAGTAGCCGATATCGCCGCCTGCGGAGAAGGCCTTGCCCAGACTCTTGAGGAGAATGACCTTGACCTCGGGGTCCTTATCTGCGGCCTGCAGTGCGAGGATGAGATCGTCTGCCATCTGCTCGTCGATGGCGTTCAGGTTTCCGGGGAAGTTCATAGCAACAACTGCTACGCCGTTTTCTACGGAATAAACGATTTTTTTGAGTTCCATGTTTTTGACCTCCATTATAATATTGCGGGTTTTATACCGCAGAAATCCTATTTGAGAACTGCGCCGCTGACTATCATGCGGAGAATACCGGTGGCGCCCTCCATGACGGACCACACCGTCACGTCTCTGACGAGGCGGCCGATATCATACTCGTTGCTCATGCCGTTGCCGCCGAAGACCTCCTGACACTTCAGGCAGATCTGAGTTCCCTTGGTGGTGGCAAACAGCTTCGCCTCTGCGGCCTCGATGCTGCAGGGCAGACCTGCGTCCTTCTTGAAGGCTGCCTCGTAGGAGAGCAGCAGCATTGCGTCTATCTCCGCTCTGATGTCCGCAAAGCGGAAGGCAACATCCTGGAAGGCCTTTATGGGCTTGCCGAAGGCCTTGCGCTCGTTGACGTATGCCTTGGAAATCTCGAAGGCGTGCTCGCAGATACCCGCAACCACTGCGCCTGCGATGAGGCGGCCGATATCGAGTGTCTGCATTGCCATTACGAAGCCCTTGCCGCGCTTGCCCAGCAGAGCCTCCTTGGGAAGCTTTATGTTGTCGAAGGCCAGCTCGCAGGTTGCGGAGCCTCTGACGCCGAATTTGTGTTCAAACTTGCCTATGCCGAGACCCTCTGCGTCCTTGGGAACGATGAAGGCGGAGATGCCCTTGGTGCCGAGCTCGGGGTCGGTCATGGCGAGGATGATGTAATAGTCGGCAACGCCGGAGTTGGTTATCCATGCCTTGCCGCCGTTCAGAATCCAGCCGTCCTCCGTCTCCGTGGCAACGGACTTTATCGCTGCGGCGTCGGAGCCGGCATTGGATTCGGTGAGACCGAAGGCAAATATCTTGCCCGCCACGGCCTCGGGCATATACTTTGCACGCTGCTCCTCGGTGCCGTTTTCGAGGATCAGGTTGGTGGACAGCCAGTGTCCGCCCACGAAGGTGGCGATGCTTCCGCTTCCCCGTGCCATTTCATATGCTACGATGGCGTTGTCAACGATGCCGCCGCCGCCCCCGCCGTAGACCTCGGGGATATTGGCTGCCATGAAGCCGGCGTCGGTAATCTTTTTGGCAAGATCCCAGTCAAAGCCGTTATCGTCCATCCACTTGTCTCTGGGCTCGATCTCGTTTCTGGTAAATTCTGCGGCGACGTCACGGAGCATTTTCTGCTCCTCGGTCAGTTTGTCTTCAATCAGCTTGATCATTATTTACCTCCTGAGTTTATAAAGTAGTGGTTTTTAAGCCCCTCTCCGGGGGCAATGAGTTCTTTTTATATTCGGAAGAAAACTCTGCTTCGGGGTAAAAGCGATGCTCCTTCCGAATACGGGCCGTTATTTGAGCAGGGGCTTGCCCAGCTTGAGCACCTCTTTACCGAAGCAGAAGTTGAGCTGGATCGCGCTTGCCACATAGATTCCCAGAGTGCCTGCAATGAAAAGGCAGATTGCAATTATGGGCTTTACAACGCCTGCCGCAGAGCCCAGCAGACCGAAGTCGTTGAGCACAACGCCGATGAGCGCGATGTCGGTGAATACGACGGCGGAGCTGAACTGCGCGTTGGAAGTCTTGAGGTAGCCGGGAGTCCACATAATCAGTGCCAGCGTGCAGGCCAGCCAGCCAAAGCCCTCAACTACGGTGCTGTAGCCGGTGTTCCAGACGAACAGGCACAGATATTTTGCCATACTGGAAACAGCGCCGGTCAGCATGAAGAAGCCCTGGAAGAAAAGAAATACGTTGCCTCCGAGCTGAACGCCGTGGTCTATCTCCTTGCTGCACACTACTATCTGCACTACGAAACCGCCCAGAAGCCATGCGCCGAGCAGGAAAAGACCTTCAGCGCCGACCAATCCGGAAAAAACGCCTACGAAAGTGTAGCAGGCTACCGCAAATGCTACGAGTCCACCCGGGGTGGGTGAAGCTGCATGGTGTTCCATTGTTATACCTCCTTAATAATTCATACCTTTTATTCTCTCACAACAGACTTTGCACACCCTTCGTGTACTACCCCAATACGAAACGAAGCGGAGACATCGTCTAAAGTTAATCTGACCGGGGGAGGGGGGTTGTTTTACAACAGCTCAAACTGTTATGGTTTTTAGTGAAAACTGTTTGCAAACAGTTTAAAATAAAGGTTATTTTTATTTAATAAAAAGGTGAATAATTTAA
>JABUSQ010000180.1 GCA_021442665.1 Oscillospiraceae bacterium | reverse complement strand
ATCCTTATGGCGTCTATATCGTCGGGAACGGCTCTCACCGCATAGTCGCTGACGCCGTAGGGCTCTATCTCGAAGCCCAGCGAGGAGAAAAGCTCCTGCCGTGCGTCAATGAGCTCCGCGTCCTCGGCATCGGGCTTTATTATAACGGGCTCCAGCAGAGACTGGCTCATTATCTCCTGTCTGCGGGTCTTGAGGCGGTCAAATATCATGCGCTCGTGGGCGGCGTGCTTGTCGATGAGCAGAAGCGTATCGCCGCTTTCCGCCAGTATATAGGTGTTCAGCGCCTCGCCTATTACCCTGAAGGCAGGGGACTGAAGGTTTTGCACATTCTCCACAGGGTTTTCAACAGTTTTTTCCGGAAATTCAAGGGGTTTTTCGACTTTTTCCCACGGAGCCCGACGCTCTGCGGCGGATTTCACCGACCCGCTTTTGGGCGAGAAGGTCTTCGGAAGGCCCTGCGGCGTGTGAGTATAGGGTGCTGCGGGAGCGGGTGAGCGGAAGGAGGAGCTGCCCCCGGCCTTCGCCGCCGCCGCAGAATATTCCCCTGCGGACATGGTTCTGAAGAAATCGGACCTCGGCTGTGCGGCAGCCCTTCCGGTGCTGCCGGAAAGACTTATTTCCATGGGCTCCGATTCGCCCTCAAGGGCTGCCTTCACGGTCTGATACACAAGGTCGAACACCTTCTTCTCGTCGGAAAATCTGACCTCGGTCTTGGCGGGATGCACGTTCACGTCCACGGCTCCGCAGCTCAGGGAGAGGTACAGCACGCAGGAGGGGAAGCGTCCCGTCAGCAGGGTGTTTTTGTATGCCTGCTCCAGAGCGGCCTGCAGGAGATGGGATCTGATGCAGCGTCCGTTGCAGAAGAAATACTGCCGGCTGCGGTTTCCTCTGCCCGAGGCGGGCGAGGACACGAAGCCTTGGACGAATATACCCTCGCTGTCGCCCCTGCAGGGCAGGAGGGTGGCGGCGAGCTCCCTGCCCAGCAGGGAGTACACGGCGGAATCTGTTCTGCCGTCGCCGGGAGTGAAGAATTCCTCCTGTCCGTCACGGATGCACCTTACCGAGATGTCGGGTCTGCCCAGAGCGCAGTTAAGGGCGGCGGCAATGCAGGCGGAGGCCTCGGCACGGTCGGATTTCAGAAATTTGAGCCTTGCGGGGGTGTTGAAGAAGATGTCCCGCACGGTTATGGAGGTACCCTCCGGACAGCCGCAGGGCAGCATCTCAAGGATGTCGCCCGCCTGAACGGTCATGCGGACGCCCTCGGCGGCGCCCCGCTCACGGGTCACGAGCTCTATCTTCGACACGGCGGAGATGGCGGCGAGAGCCTCGCCCCGGAAGCCCATGGTGCCGACGGACTCCAGTCCCTTTTCGTCGTGCAGCTTGCTGGTGGCGTGGCGGAGAAAGGCGATGCCGGCATCCTCGGGACTCATTCCGCAGCCGTCATCGGTGATGCGGATACAGGGCGTGCCCCCTCTGGAAAACTCCACGGTGAGCTTTTTTGCCCCCGCATCGAAGCTGTTTTCCATCAGCTCCTTAATCACGGAGGCGGGACGCTCCACCACCTCACCGGCGGCTATCATATCCGCCAGAAGCGGAGAAAGTATATTGATCCTTGTCATGGGAAGCACCTCGAATGTGTTTATCAAGCTATTATACATTATTTGTGTTGAAAATTCCACCTGTTTTGTGGTAAGATAAGCTGTATTTTTATCACCTTATGAGGAAGCGTAATATGGCGTATGTCAGAAAAGAGATAAGCACAGAGAGCATCCGTGCGCAGGAGCGAATCTGCGCCGGGATAAACGAGAGGCTGGGGGAGAAGCCCCGCCTTGCCATGGTGGACACCTACGGCTGTCAGCAGAACGAGGCGGACAGCGAAAAGCTTCGGGGATATCTTGCGGAGATGGGCTACGGCTTCACGTCAAACGAATTCGAAGCCGATGTTATCGTGGTGAACACCTGTGCCGTGCGTGAGCATGCGGAGATGCGTGTGCTGGGAAACGTGGGGCAGCTCAACCATGCCAAAAAGGAAAAGCCGGGGCAGATCATCGCCGTCTGCGGCTGTATGGTGCAGCAGGAGCATATGGCGGAGAAGCTGAGGAAGTCCTACCCCATCGTGGATCTGGTCTTCGGACCCCATGAGCTGTGGAGATTCCCGGAGCTTCTGGAATCCGTGTTGTTTGCGAAAAAGCGCAGACGTGTGTTCGAGACCGGACCCGACGACGGCTCCGTGGCGGAGGGCATACCCCTCAGGCGTGACGGCAGCGTGAAGGCGTGGCTCTCAGTCATGTACGGCTGCAACAATTTCTGCACCTACTGCGTGGTTCCCTATGTCCGGGGCAGGGAGCGCAGCAGAAGGCCCGAGGACATAGTGCGGGAGGCCCGTGAGCTTGTGGCGGCGGGCTATAAGGACATAACGCTGCTGGGGCAGAATGTGAACTCCTACGGCAGAGATCTGGGCATAAACGTGGATTTTGCCGACCTCCTCCGAATGATAAACGACATCGAGGGAGATTTCCTCATCCGCTTCATGACCAGCCATCCCAAGGACGCCACGGAGAAGCTCTTCAGAACCATGGCGGAGTGCGAAAAGTGCGCACACCAGCTCCATCTCCCGGTCCAGAGCGGAAACGACAGGGTGCTTAAGGCCATGAACCGCCATTACGACAGCGAAAAATATCTCCGTCAGGCGGAGCTGGCAAGAAAATATATGCCCGACCTTGTAATCACCACGGACATAATCGTGGGCTTTCCGGGAGAGACCGATGAGGAATTCGAGGACACGGTGAGGCTCTGCGAAAGGGTGCGCTTCGATGCGATGTTCACCTTCATCTACTCAAAGCGTGTGGGAACGCCTGCGGCGGAAATGCCCGACGCTGCCACCAGAGAGCAGAAGCAGAGGCGCTTTGACAGGCTCCTTGACACGGCGAACAGGATAAGCGGCGAAAAGCACGCCGAGTACGAGGGCAGGACTCTCCGGGTGCTTATTGACGGCGAGACGGGCAAGCCCGGGTACAACCTCTCCTCCCGCACAAACGGAGGAAGGCTCGTACACCTCAAGGGCGATACAGGGCTCATCGGAAGCTTCGCTGAGGTGAGGATAGTCAGCTCGAACACATGGGCTCTTTACGGAGAGCTTGTCTGAGGAGGAAATATGGATAAGAACAAGAGCTTTCCCGTGACGAGGACACTCAGGCTGCCCTCGGTTTACCTGAAGATATTCTACTACGGCTCCTATGTCATGGGCGCCGCCGCGGTCATTATGGCGCTGTACAGCCTCTTTGCCGGAGACGGGAGCGTTCTGCTGGGTCTCGGCGTAGTGCTGATGGTGCTGGCCGTGATCTGGAACGTGGTGGTGCGCTTCATGTCAACGGGCAACTTCGGTCTGGCGAAGATATCCTTCACTGCGGAATATATCCTCTTCGATACGGGCAAAAAGAAGTATCGCCTCCACTGGAGGGACGTGGTCTGCGTCGGTGTGGAGAAGACCCGCAGGGCGTACTGGGTCTATGCCTCAGACCATGAGCTTGACGGCTCGGAGAGGCGGGAATTTCCCGAAAATGTCCGTGAGGGCGTTTTCTACTTCGGCTACGCGGAGGATGCGTGGGAGGAGTTTGTGAAATTCGTCCCCGAGGAACTGAGGTCCGGGCTTAAAAAACCGATGTAAGGAGGGTGTGCGACCGTGGCAGAGCTCACACCCATGAAAAGACAATACAACGAAATAAAATCCCGGTACACGGACTGCCTGCTGTTTTTCCGTCTGGGGGACTTCTACGAGATGTTCGACGAGGACGCAAAGACAGCTTCAAAGGAGCTTGACCTTGCCCTCACCACCAGAGACCGGGGGGTTGAGGATCCGGAGCTGCGCACTCCCATGTGCGGAGTGCCCTATCACAGCGCCCAGACCTACATCGCCCGCCTCATAGCCAGGGGCTACAAGGTGGCGATCTGCGAACAGGTGGAGGATCCCGCAGCGGCAAAGGGTCTTGTAAAGCGTGACGTCATCCGTGTGATAAGCCCCGGCACCGTCACCGATGCCTCCATGCTGGAGGAGGGAAGGAGCAACTACCTCGGCTCGGTCTTTTACGAGGCGGGCCGTGGAGGTGTTGCCTTCTGCGATATCTCCACGGGCGAATTCTGCACCGCCGCCTTCGATGAGGAGGCGCTCAGCCACATTTTAAACGAGCTGGGACGCTTTGCTCCCCGGGAAGCTGTGCTGTCTGCGGGCGCGGCAGGTGAAACGGAATTAACCGAATTTCTCCTTAAACGCTTAGGCTGCATGACGGAGATGGGTGGAAAGGATTTCGAATATATGCCCTGCGCCGCAAGGCTCTGTCAGCAGTTCTCCTTCGGCAGCGTGGACGAGAGCGGGCTTGGGGAAGCCCCTGCCGCAGTCTGCGCCTCCGGTGCGCTTCTGGCGTACATCTCCGAGACGCAGAAGATGGACCTAAGCTATATCCGCAGCGTGGATGTCTTTGCCGGCGGACGCTATATGGAGATGGACTGGGCGACCAGACGCTCTCTCGAGCTCACGGAAAATCAGCGCACGGGCGAAAAGAAGGGCTCCCTTCTCTGGGTGCTGGACAAGACGAAAACACCCATGGGAGGACGCCTCCTGCGCTCTTGGGTGGAGAGACCGCTGCTGTCCCCGGTGGCAATAAAGCGCAGGCTCTGCGCCGTGGATGAGCTGTACAGGGACAACGTAAAGCGCGGCGAGATAATGGAGGTGCTCCGCGGCGTCAGCGATATGCAGAGGCTCATCGGCAGGATAGTTTACGGTACGGCAAACGGACGTGACCTTGTGTCTCTTGCCGACTGCGCAAGAGCTCTGCCTAAGCTGAAGGAGCTTCTGAGCGGCTTTAAAAGCACCGCTCTGCGTGAGATTGCCGCCATGGATGAGCTGGAAAAGGTGCTGTTCCGCATCGACTGGGCGATTTGTGACGATCCGCCCTTCTCCGTCCGTGAGGGCGGCATACTCCGCGCCGGCTATTCCGAGGAGGTGGACCGCCTGAGGCGTATCCGCGACAACGGCTCGCAGGCCGTGGCGGAGCTTGAAAAGCGGGAGCGGGAGCGTACCGGCATCAAAAAGCTGAAGGTGGGCTACAACCGAGTCTTCGGCTACTATATAGATGTGCCGAAATCCGCAGGCGAGGTCAGCATCCCCCGGGAGTACATCAGAAAACAGACACTGGTATCCAACGAGCGTTACTTTACTCAGGAGCTCAAGGAGCTGGAGACCGAGCTTCTCACCGCAGGCGACAGGATAAAGGAGCTGGAGTATAAATTCTTCATGGAGGTCTGCGGCTTTATCTCCGAGCAGGTCGCCGCAGTGCAGGCGAGCTCCGAGGCGGTGGCTAAGCTGGACGTGTTCTGCTCTCTGGCGGAGGTCGCCGTCCGCGGCAGCTACTGCATGCCCGAGGTGGATACCGACGGCGAGCTCATAATAATCGAGGGCCGCCATCCCGTGGTGGAGCAGGCGGTGAAGGACGTGCCCTTCGTCCCCAACGATACGGCTCTCAACCGTGACGGAAACCGTGTTGCCATCGTCACGGGCCCCAATATGGCCGGCAAGAGCACCTATATGCGGCAGACGGCACTGATCACGCTCATGGCGCAGATGGGCTCCTTTGTCCCGGCGAAAAGTGCGGTGGTGGGCGTGGTGGACAGAGTCTTCACCCGCATCGGAGCCTCCGACGACCTTGCCGCAGGCCAGTCCACCTTCATGCTGGAGATGAGCGAGATGGCGAATATCCTTAAGCACGCCACCCGTTCCTCCCTGCTCATCATTGATGAGATAGGCAGAGGCACCTCAACCTATGACGGCATGGCAATAGCAAGAGCCGTGCTGGAATACTGTGCGGATAGACGGAGGCTGGGCGCGAAGACCATGTTCGCCACCCACTATCACGAGCTTTCGGCACTGGAGGGCTCTCTTGACGGCGTGAAGAATTACTCCATCAGCGCAAGAAAGCAGGGCGGAGAGCTTGTGTTCCTGCGCAAGATAATGCCCGGTGCCGCCGACGACAGCTACGGCATCGAGGTGGCAAAGCTTGCAGGCGTGCCCGATGCAGTGATAAGCAAGGCCAAGACCTATCTCAGAGAGCTGGAGGCGGATAAGGCGGAGCTGAAGGTCAGGGAAAAGACCGAAACCGATCAGCTCAGCTTAATGGATGTGGGTGCCGTTGAGGTGGGACGCATACTCCGCAGCACAGACATAAACTCACTCACGCCGCTGGAGGCTCTGAATCTCCTCAGCGAGCTGCAGAAGAAAGCGAAGGGTTGATATGAATAATCTCATGAACGACAGACTAAGCAGAGGCGAGGCAATCGGCCTTATCCTCCTGCTGGCACTTCATACCGTCGTGCTGCCTCTGGGAATCGGCATTGCTTCCGTGTTCTCTCCAAGGCTTGCAGCCTCCGGAGCATGGGCAAACTTCCTCTACTATTCAATAAGCTTTGCGCTGACGTTCCTTGTGGGCGGACGTTTTCTCCGCAGGAGCTTCGACAGTCTGGCGGATAACATCTCTGCCGCAGTGAAATGCATCCTGCTCAGCTTTGTGCTGTACTACGCCCTGACCTTTGCCGTCACGGCTCTTATGTCGCTGATACCCTTCCTGCAGGAGGGAAACCCCAATCAGTCTGCGGTGGCGGACTTCGTGGAGCTGGAGAAGGGGCCCATGATCGCCGCCGTGGTGTTCATGGCTCCCGTGGTGGAGGAGGTCATATTCAGGGGATGCGTCTTCTGCGGCCTCTACCGCAAAAGCCGTGTCGCCGCCTACCTTTTGTCTATTGCGGCGTTCTCGCTTTATCATGTGTGGCAGTTTGCCCTGCTGGAGGACGTGAGGATGCTGCTGTACGCCCTGCAGTATATCCCCGCATCCTTCGTGCTGTGCAGACTGTATGAAAAGAGCGGTACGATATGGGCGGGCATATTCTTCCACATGGTCATAAACGGCATTGCCGTCGCAGTAGTGTTAGGGGGAGTCTGATGCGTAAAAATCATACTGTCAGGCTTATAATGATCGCCATGCTGGTGGCATTCGACGTGGTGTTCTCCCGTGTGGCTGCCATTAATACAAGCACCATGAAGATAGGTCTGGGCTTTGTCGCCATCGTCCTCTGCGCCATGCTCTACGGCCCTGTCTGGGCGGGTGTTGCCGCAGGACTCTCGGATCTCGTGGGTGCGCTTATCTTCCCCACAGGTGCGTATTTTCCCGGCTTCACGCTCACTGCGGCGCTGAGCGGCGTTATCTTCGGACTGTTTCTGTACAGGCAGAGACCGAATTTTCTGCGGAGCCTGCTGGCAGCGTTCCTCAACAACCTGCTGATAACGCTTTTTGCCAACACTGCCATGATTTCCTTTGTCTTCGGGCCGCCCTTCTGGCCGCTGTTCACCCTGCGGCTTGCCCAGTTTGCGGTGATGCTGGTGCTGCAGACCGCCGTCATAACGGCACTTTCCTCATCAAATACGCTCTACGGCAAAATAAATGAGCTGAAAAGCCGGTAAATTTCAAAAAGCCCTTGACATACAGGGGCTTTTTTGTTATATTATTTTGGCGCTCCAAAGACAGCAGGTATTGTAAAAGAGTAAATCCTGCCGAGGATGGCATCATAATTTTGATTGCTTAACACCTCTGTGTCTTTATGCCACGGAGGCTTTCTTTTTCTTACGGGCGCGGATAAATCGTGTGGAGGTGAAAAACACACATGCCTAACGCAAAAGTTCTCAGCGAAAAGCAGGCGGTCGTAGAGGCTCTTGTTGAGCGTCTCGGCAACGCAAGCGCAGGCGTCCTCGTAGACTATCAGGGAATCACCGTGGCAGAGGATACCGCACTTCGTGCAGAAATGCGCAAGGAAAGCGTCGACTACACCGTCGTCAAGAACACCCTTACCAGAATTGCTGTTAAGAAGCTCGGAATGGACGAGCTCGATCCCGTGCTCAACGGCAGCACCTCTCTGGCAACCAGCACTACCGACCCCATTGCTCCCTTCCGCATCATTGCCGATTACTCCAAGAAGCTGGGCGACAGATTCAATGTCAAGGCCGCATTCATGGAGGGCAAGATTCTCAGCGAGCAGGAGATCGCAGAGCTGTCCACCCTGACTTCCAAGAACGATCTGTACGCAAAGCTGGCAGGTTCTCTGAACGCCATCATCGCAGGTCTGGCAGTATGCCTGAGCGAGGTCATCGAAAAGAACGGCGGCGCAGCCGCACCCGCAGCAGAATAATTCTGCACAGAAAAGTAAAATTTGGAGGAAAATTAAAATGAGCGAAAAAATCACCGCTATGATCGAGGAGATCAAGGCTCTCTCCGTTCTCGAGCTTAAGGAGCTCGTAGACGGCATTTGCGAAACCTTCGGCGTATCCGCAGTCGCAGCAGCAGCCGCACCCGCAGCCGCTGCAGAGGCAGTTGAAGAGAAGACCGAGTTTGACGTTGTCATGACCAGCTTCGGCGCTGAGAAGATCAAGGTCATCAAGGAGATTCGCGGCATCACCGGTCTGGGCCTCGCAGAGGCAAAGGCCATGGTCGAGGGTGTCCCCACCAAGGTCAAGGAAGCAGTTTCCAAGGAAGACGCAGAGGCTCTCAAGGCACAGCTCGAGGCAGTCGGCGCCACCGTCGAGATCAAGTAATTTGTTACCCGATTTTAATCGAAACAGAAAAAGACCGTTCGAAGGAACGGTCTTTTTTGCGTTTTCCGACAAGTAAGGTTAATGAAAATTAACCTCATACTTCGGCAGCGCGGTTCTGCGTGCAGAATATGCCGGGGGGATGCCGACGGGTGGTCAGTATTCGATGAGCTCGCCGGCACCATCGGTGCTGTAGCCGCCCATTTTCTCCAGCCGGGCCCTGAAGTCCCCGCTCCTGAGAGTGTCCAGAAGCCGCCTCACCATAGGGGTATCGAAGGCGTAATCCGGTATCAGCAGGTCGTATTCCTCCATGCACACGGGTAGGAAATCCAGCCCGTAGAGCTTTGCCGCAGAATATATGCCCATGCCCGCATCCGCAGAGCCGCAGGCGATCTGTGCCGCCACGGAGGTGTGGGTAAGCTCCTCACGCTCGTAGCCGTAGATGCGGGATGTGTTTATATTCTCTTTGGCGCAGAGATAATCCGTGAGTATGCGTGTGCCGGAGCCCCGCTGACGGTTCACAAACCGCACGCCGTCTCTGCATATATCGCCGAAGGCGGAGATGCCGAGAGGGTTTCCCCTGGCCAGCATAAGCCCCTGACTGCGGCCCACGCAGCGAACGAGCTTCACATCCCTTTTGGGGAAATATTTTCTCATGTAGGACAGGTTGTATTCTCCGGTTTCCGTGTCCAGCAGATGGCAGCCTGCAGCGTGAGCCTCGCCCCGGCGCAGCGCCATAATGCCACCCATGGAGCCTACGTGAGAGGAGCTCATGTATATGCTTCTGTCGTCCCGGTGCAGCATGTTTGCCAGCTCATCCAGCAGGGGATCGTGGCTGCCGATGATGACCAGAGTGCTTCTGAGCCTCTCGGCGCTGTTCAGAAGCCTGACGCTGACGGTTTCTCCGGCCTCAAAGCCCTCCCGGCCCTGAGGTATCTCCATGATGCCGTCGGCCTTCATGAAGGAGGATACAACGCCGCTGCCCCGGTTAAGAGGAGAGGCGGTGAGCTTGTCACCCACATAACCCATGCGCACACGGACAAATTCCTGATATTTAAGCCCCGAGACCACGGGTCTTGTCAGCACGGCCTCGGCATATTCCCGCCTTGCGGCGCTTTTTTCCGTACAAAGCTCGATAAGGGGACGCAGAAGCTCCTCAATGACGATGATGCCCGACACGGGGTAGCCCGGAACGCCCAGAACCGGCTTTGAGCCGATGCGGCCCAGAATTGCGGGCTTGCCCGGCTTCATGGCGATACCGTGGTATATGACCTCGCCCAGTTCGCGAATGGCGGAGGCGGAGAAATCCCCGCGTCCCGCAGAGGAGCCTGCGTTCAAAATGACTATGTCGCATTCCTCCGCCGCCTTCCGCAGGGCGGCCTTTATATCCTCAAAAACATCGGGAACTATGGGATAGGTAACGCATTCCGCTCCCCAGTTACGGAGCATGGCGGAGAATATGGAGGAGTTGAACTCCAGAATATCCCCTGGCCTGGGGTCGGTGCAGGGCGGAACTATCTCGTCCCCGGAGGGAATGATGCCCACCAGGGGCTTTTTTATGACCTCAAGCTCCTGTACGCCGCCGGCTATCATGGCACCGATGGCAGCGGGTGTCACCTCCATGTGGGCGGGGAGGATCATCTCGCCCGCGCAGATGTCCTCGCCTATCTGGCGGATATGCTGCCATGGCGCTGCGGCGGAGTGGATGGTGATGCTGCCGTCATCGTTTTTCACGATGTCCTCCACCATGATGACTGCATCGCAGCCCTCGGGAATGGGGTCGCCGGTGTCCAGCGTAACATAGCTGTCGGGGCCGAGAGTCACGGGAGTGGACTCCGTTGCGCCGAAGGAGAGTTTTGCGTCTATCGCCACGCCGTCCATGGCGGAGGCGGCATAATGCGGTGCGCAGATACGGGCGTAGACAGCCTCGGAGGTTATGCGTCCGCAGGCGTTCATTACGGGTATGAGCTCTCTTCCTGCGCCGAAGCCCAGAGCCGTGAGCTGCTCCGTGTATTCTTTTCTGGCCCTGTCAAGGGGCACGTTTGTCAGATATTCAAAAGCCATGTTCAATCCCCCGAACAAACAGTTATCTCGACCGCCGCTCCCCCGGGCAGACCCTCGCAGTCACGGTCAATGCAGAAAAACCCGTCCGCTCCCGCAAGGGAGGTTATGAGCCCGGATTTGGAACGGATGGGATGAGCCCAAAGTCCGTCGGCACGCCTTTCAAGACGCACACAGCCGTACTGGGCCCTGCCGTGGTTGGCTCCCACGCTCTCCGTGAGACGCGCCGTCACGGTGTACCTTTCGGCGATGCGGCCCTCAAGTCTTGCCAGAAGAGGCAGTACAAAGAGCTTTGTGACGAAGTATGCCGCCACGGGATGCCCCGGCAGACCCACAAGAGGCTTTCCGGAGCCGGTTTTGCCCATGATAGTGGGTTTTCCCGGCTTCATGGCTATGCCGTGGAGGAGAAGCGTGCCCATGCTTTCGATAATGCGGCAGCTTGCGTCCTTTACGCCAACGCTGCTGCCTCCGGATATGAGCACAAGGTCGCAGCCCTCTGCGGCGCGGCGTACGACCTCTCCCAGCAGCCGCTCGTCATCACGGACGATGCCGAAGCTTCTGACCTCAGCTCCGTATGCCTTCAGCATGGCGCAGAGCATGGGAGCGTTCACGTCCCGCACCTGACCTGCCGACGGCTTATCCTCCGGGGGCACAAGCTCGTCTCCTGTGGAGATTACTCCCACAGAGAGCCTTTTCGATACGCTCACCTCGGTTATGCCCATGGCGGCAAGAGCTCCCACATCCTGCGAGGACAGGAGTCTGCCTGCGCTGAGCACAGGCTTTCCGGGATATACATCGTCGCCCCGGAATATCATGTTCTGACCCGGAGCCGCAGGCTTCAGTATGCCCACGGTGCCGTCGCCGTAATCCTCCGTGTACTCTATCATCACGCAGGCGTCCGCGCCTCCGGGCACGGCTCCGCCCGTGGGTACGGCGCAGCACTCAAAGGGAGAGAGGGTGAAATCCGCAGCCTGACCCATGAGTACCTCGGCGCTGACCGGGAGTATGGCGGGAATGGCGTCGCTGCAGCCGAAGGTATCGGAGGCACGGACTGCATAGCCGTCCACGGTGGAGCGGTCAAAGTCCGGGACATATTCCCCGGCGCAGACATCCTCGGCGAGAACTCTGCCCACGGCATCGTATAAGGAGACCCGCTCCTGTATGTTTAAGGGATGAAACTGCCCGTCTATAAGGGACAGCACCTCATCCGGCGTCATGACCTGAAGCATATTCAGACCTCCGCAGTTATTTTTCCCATATCACGGTAGTCGTTTCCAGAGAAGTGGGAGATTTCTTTTCTGAAGGAGGCGGAGGAGAGTACCTGCATGAGCTGCTTCACCGCTTCCTTTTCAAGCTCGGATTTTTTCAGAACCATATCGTAACGTTCCTCTATAAGCGGTACGAAATCTATACCCTCAAGCTGGCGGGAAACCCTCTCCGTACCCAGACCGAGATCCGCCTCGCCCTCGGCAATGGCCGCCGCCATGGTGAGGTGGGAGCGCATGATGCGCTCGTAGCCACGGACGTTTTTGGCATCCACGCCTAGCTTTTTCAGATGACCGTCAAGCAGTATACGCGAGCCGGAGCCCACTCTTCGGTTAAGAACGGAGATGTCGGGACGCTTCAGGTCCTCCCAGCCCCGGATGTTTTTGGGGTTGCCCTTTCTGACATAGAAGCCCTGAGTGCGGTAGGAGATATTCACCAGCACTGTGGGAACACCGGGGACCATGACCCGGACGAAGGGTGTGTTGAATTCGTTGAACTCCGCCGAATACAGATGACAGGAGGCAATGTCAATCCTGCCCTCGTACAGGGCGAGGAGACCCTCAAAGCTGGACAGATACGCTCTGCCCACGTCCACGCCGCCGTCGCAGAGATGGTTTGACAGAATGTCCAGTACCACGTCCTGACCGGAAATGACAAGATCTCGCTTTGCGTCCCGCTCCGAGGACAGCAGGCGGCTGGAGGTATCCACGGGCTTCACGGATCGGGTGCTCCGCTCGTGACGGGAGCGGGCGATGTATGCGTCCACGTCCTCCTGGGTGAAGCGAACCTTTCTGCCTATCTTGTAGGAGTTTATCTCTCCCCGCTTAATGAGGTCATATACGGTTGACTTGCTGATGTGCAGAATGTCCGCAACCTCCTGCGTTGACAGGGATTTATTCTGAGCCATCGGTGAACCTCCTTTTCCAGTGCTTAGTATATTATATCATTTCAAGGTGTCAAGCACAAGTACCGCAGACAAAGCGGCGTCAGCTCATTTCGTGCTGTTTCGTGCGTTTTCGCACATTGACGGAAAAGCGCCTTCGTGCGGGTTCGTGCTGTTTCGCGCGGTTTCACACGGAAATGCTCCCGGCGTGTTGAAATGACCCCGGATACCCATATAATTATCATAAAAAGGTAATTTGTATTCGAAAAATACTATCAGGAGGTCATAAAATGAGCGGAGCATATTACGAAAAAACAGCACGAATCAATCTGACGACCGGCGAGATCAAGGTGGAGAAGTTAGACCTTGACACCGCCCGTAAGTTCATCGGCGGACGAGGTCTCGGCACCAAGCTGCTCTACGACGAGGGCGTCGCCGTCTGCGAGCCACTTTCCCCCGAAAACAAGCTGATTTACATCACCGGCCCCATGACCGGCACCAGCACACCCTCCTCGGGACGCTACATGGTGGTCACAAAATCCCCTCTCACAGGTATGATTGCCTGCGCAAACTCCGGCGGCGTCTGGGGCGCAAAGCTGAAATTTGCAGGCTGGGACGCCCTCATAGTTGAAGGCGCCGCCGAGGAATGGACCTACATCACCGTGGAGGATGACAGGATCGAGCTCCACAGCGCAAAGGAATACATGGGCCTCATGAGCGAGGAGCTGGACGAAAAACTAAAGGAGAAGTACGGAGCTTCCGCATCTGTCCTGTCCATCGGCGTTGCGGGTGAGAATCAGTCTCTGCTGGCAGCCGTCATGAACGATAAGGACAGAGCCGCAGGACGCTCCGGCGTCGGTGCCGTTCAGGGCTCCAAGAAGCTCAAGGCCATCGTAGTCAAGGCAAGCCGCAAGCAGCTTGACAATATTTATGACCTTGCCGAGCTCAAGGAGGCAAACAAGAGAGCCCTGAAGGTCATCTCTGAGAACCCCGTAACCTCCAGCGGACTTAGAGCACTGGGTACCGCCGTTCTGGTCAACATCATTAACTCCGTGGGCTCTCTGCCCACAAGAAACTGGCAGGAATCCTATGCCGAGTACGCAGATCAGGTGTCCGGCGAGGCTCTTGCCGAAAAGTATCTCGTAAAGCCCGGTGCCTGCTATCACTGCCCAATTGTCTGCGGACGCATAATCAACTGCAACGGCAGGGTGGTTGGAGGTCCCGAATACGAGCCTCTGTGGGCTTACGGACCCGACTGCGGCGTCAGCGACCTGAATGCCGTTGACGAGAGTAATATGTGGTGCAACGAGTACGGGCTCGACGCCATCGGCACCCCCACGACCATAGCTGCCGCCATGGAGCTTTATCAGCGGGGCTATATCAAGGAAGAGGAGTGCGACGGTGTTCCTCTGGAGTGGGGCAGCGCAGAGGCAATCGTGGAATGGACGAAGAGAATGGGCGACCCAAAAAGCCCTCTGGCAAAGCTCATGAGCTCCGGCTCCGCACGGCTGTGCGAGGCATACGGCCATCCCGAGATATCCATGAGCGTTAAGAAGCAGGAAATACCCGCCTATGATGCCCGCGGCATTCAGGGCATCGGTCTGAACTACGCCACCGCAAACTGTGGCGCAGCCCACGTCAGAGGCTACACCATCAGCCCCGAGATACTCGGTCTGCCCCAGCAGCTCGACCGCACCACCACCGAGGGCAAGGCAGAGTGGGTCAAGATATTCCAGGACCTCACAGCCGTTATCGACTCCATGGGCAACTGCCTGTTCACCTCCTTCGCCATGGGCGCACAGGAGTACGCAGACCTGCTCAATGCCGCTACGGGAACGAGCTGGACCACCGAGCAGCTGCTTGAGATTGGCGACCGCATCTACAACATCGAGCGTATGTTCAATAAGGCCGCAGGCATGAAGCCCGAGGACGACCGGCTGCCCAAGCGCCTGCTGGAGGAGCCCATCACCAACGGCCCCTCCAAGGGCATGGTGTCCGCGCTTCCCGAGATGCTCCCCCTGTACTATGCAGCCCGAGGCTGGGAGGGCGCCTTCCCCACGGACGAGACTCTTAAAAAGCTGGGGCTGGACGAGTGTGTCGGCAAATGAAATAAAACGGAATCACCGGGGAGACAAAAGCTCCCCGGTTTCTCCGCAGACTGAGGTGTGCCATGATAGAGGTTAAGCTTTTTGCTACGTTCCGGGAGGGAAGAGAGAAGGCATATTCCCTCTCCGCAGAAAAATTTCACACTGCCTCCGAGATATTAAAGGAGTTGGACATCCCCGAAAAGGATGTTGCTATACTGCTTATCAACGGTTTTCACAGCAGGCCGGAGAGTGCCGTTGCTGACGGTGACACAGTGTCTCTTTTCCCACCGGTTGCAGGAGGCTGAGAGTGCGTCAATGACCGGAAATATAATTAACGATGCTCTTCATCCCGTTATAAATATCGCTCTGGCGGGAGAAAAGGTCTTTTTAGACGAGACCACGGCGGAATTTCTGTCTCTCGTGGAGGAGAAACGCTCCGTCCGCAGCGCCTGCGAGGCACTGGGAACATCATATTCCACGGGCTGGAACATGATAAAGCGCATGGAGGCTCTGGCGGGCTGCAAGCTGGTCATCCGGACACAGGGTGGTCGTGTGGGCGGGGGCAGAAGCTGTCTTACGGAGGAGGGAAAACGCCTTGTCCGTCTGTATACCGACTACAGGAGCGCTGTCTGCGAAGCCGCTGCGGGGCTCTACGAGCTCTGCCGGAGACGGTCTGTTTGTTACGAAGAAGATGAAAAAACCCCTGAATTCTGAAAATTCAGGGGTTTAGCTTTTTACAGCCAGTCACGGAGCACGGAGGGCTCGTCAAAAATCTCGTCCAGCTTCTTCAGGAAGGGTACCACGTCACCGAAGTCCAGCGCGCGGTGATCGAAGGCGATGGTGAGAGGGATGAAGCGTCCGGCGCAGATCTCGTCGTTCTCGTTCACATAGGGGAGCTTCTGAATGTTGCCGATGCAGATAGCAGAGAGCTGGGGAGGGATTATCTCCAGCAGAGTGCATTCGCCGGGCCAGTTCATGTACAGGGGTCCCACGTTTGAAACGGTAATGGTGCCCTGCTCCATATCCCGCACGGCGAGAGAGGAGCCCACGGGTCTGACCTTTGTCTCCTTAGGGGCTGCGGGATTGAACTTGTCAAGAAGTATGCCGAGAAGTCTGCCCAGAGTCTGAAGCAGCTTGCCCCTCATCAGCCCCTTAATGGTGTTGTCCATGGAAACGCTCATAAGCGCCTTCTTCAGGTCGGAGTTTTCCGCCCTGGCGATGCTGTCATTAATGGCGTCACGCATCTGGGACATGGTCTTATCCTGAAAATCGTGCATATTCAGGGTCATCATAACACCGGACTTGAGAAGCAC
>JABUSQ010000024.1 GCA_021442665.1 Oscillospiraceae bacterium | reverse complement strand
GCGTCTGCGTTTTTCAAGCAGCATTGTTGAGATGTGTTCTCTCATCTCCGAAACCAAAATGCCAATTGCGTAACATATAACAGAATTATACCAACAAGCTGCAAACCCTTTTTTCCACATTACAGCAATATATATTACTATGCAGCAAAAGACAACAAGGGTTTGAATTTTTTTGTTTAAAAACAGCTTGTTTGCAAGCCAGTGAACAGCAAAACATAATAGAATAATTTTCGGAAACCAAGATGCCTGATTTGGCAAGCTTATTGTTACCATGTCTTTTATTGTTTCGATTTCCGTAGGTAATTCAAGGGGATAAATGGCATATAGGCAAATGAAGCAAAACCAGTAAACCACAAAAAACGGAATATAAATTTTTAGGAACTTATTCCATATCCACTTGATACTTGAACCATTCTTGTTTAGCGAAATTGTATTCCCGTATCCTGAAATAAAAAAGAAAAGTCCCGTTGCAATATAGCCTACTTGAATTAATATAGGAGAACATAGCCCCAGTTCATTTTGGATGTGATGAAGCATTATACCCAGCATAGCAAGTCCGCGAAGCGATGCAGTTGAATCACGCCCAAATATTTCACTGTTTTTAGATATTGGCTTTGATACTGCCAATATTAGTACAATTAATACTGTTAAAATGCAATCTAAAAAGTTCATATTTCCCCCTTATATCTTATATGCTCTGAACTATTGTTATGCACGCTACCTGACGGCTCATCAGCCGTCAGTTTTTTCATTTTGTCAGATATTCAAACAGCTCGTCGGGGGTTTCGGCGATATAGACAGCGCCGTGCTCGCTAAGCTCGCCCGGCTCCGCATAGCCGAAGGCGACTCCCACGCAGTCCATGCCGCAGCGGCGCGCTCCCTGAATGTCGTACATTCTGTCTCCCACCAGTACGGCTTCACGGGCGGAAATGCCCAGCTGCTTCAGGGCGTAGTCGATGACCTCCCACTTCTTGCCCCGTGTACCGTCGAATTCCGAGCCGCAGACAAGATCAAAATCCCCGGTCATGTCAAACTTCTCCAGTATGCGCTGAGTGAAATAGGTAGGCTTGGAGGTGGTGACCACGGTGGTGACGCCCAGTTCCCTGAGCTTCAGTATCATCTCGTGCATACCCTCAAAGGGTCTGCACTCCGCCCAGCCAATCGGGCGGTAGCGCTCACGGTAAAGCTCCACGGCCTCCCTTGCCTTCTCCTCGCTCATGCCGTACTTCCTGGCGAACATCTCCGTGAGCGGTGGGCCCGCAAAGCATCTTAGCTCCGAAAGCTCCTCCTGTATCCCCAGCTTATCCAGAGCGTACTGCACACTTTTTACTATGCCCTCCACGGTATCGAACACCGTGCCGTCAAAATCAAAAAACACATAATTCTTCATGCTGTTCCTCCGAACATGCTTATAATTATAATGGAAAAGCCTGCCGTACTTATATGGATTTTCCCGCTCCGTCGGAATATGCAGAGCGGGAAAAGGAAAGGCTTATAGAAAAGCTCAGCACTTAGGGCAGCAGCAAAGCCACAGAGCCAGGCCGGAGCAGCAGGGTGACGCACAGTCTCCCATGGGGCAGAAGCACACGGAGCCCGTATTATCCGAGTATTCTCTGTAAGCGGTACCTCCGCTCTGCAGGCGCTCGAGAAATCTTCGGTACTCCTCATTGCCGGGATCAATATCCACGGCACGCTGTGCGTCGTTCATGGCGGCGATGCGATTTCCGAGGTACATATTCGCCACGGCATGGAGATAGTACCATCTGCCGTCACGCTCAGACTCCGGAACCTGTGACAGAGCCGTGAGAGCCTCGTTGTATCTTCCGTTGCGTATATAGTTCACCGCCGCACGGCACTCCACACGCTCCTGAGCCTCTTCCCTTGCCCCCGTCCAGCTTCCCCAGCCTCCGTAGCCGTTGCCATAGCCGTTACCGTAGCCATTGCCGTAACCGCTTCCGTAGCCGCCGGCATTGCCGCTCTTTATCTGTTCGTATGCGGCATTTATTTCATTCATCTTCGCCGCAGCTCCGGGATCGTCCGGGTTGCGGTCGGGATGATACTTTTTTACAAGCTCACGGTAAGCCTTTTTAATCTCCTCGTCGCTTGCGTCCCGGGAAACACCCAAAACCTTATAAGGATCCTGTACCATTCGGCACTCCTTCGATATTTTTTATATTATAGTGTCTGTTAAACTCAGTCCATACGCCGAAGCATAGTATATTGCGGATAATATCCGCATCCTGCACCAGCGGAAGCCGCTCGAAGCACTCCACGCAGTCGTTCAGCAGCATTTCCAGAATACTGCGGAAGCGTTTTTCCTTATCGGGGAGGCTGTACAGCTCGATAAAGGGGTTATATCTGTAATTGAGCTTATCGCTTTTCAGGTCTGTGCAGGCGTCCATGACATAGATAAACTGTCCCAGAGCCATGCCCATTTTGCGGAGCGTGTCGGAGAAGAAATCCTCTTTATAAGCGAAAAGCTCCGCCATGAGTCTGCCGAAGCACTGAGAAGCCTCGTCCGGCAGGGGCTTATAGGCTTTTTCTATCTCGGAGAGCTCGCTTATGCACAGCTCCATGGCAGAGCACTGCCGCGGATAGCGCAGCTTTATCTCTCCGTAGCTTTTCTCCATGAGCTTTGCCTCTGCCAAAGACAGAATGCTCAGGTCGTCCCGCCAGTCGTCCATGCAATTTAGGTAGGCAAGGGCAATATTCATGTCTGCGCAGTAGTCCGTAATCTCGCTTTTGCAAAAGGCACGGGGCTTCACGGGATGGGCAGGGCATTTTTCCGTCGCCGATACCTCCTCCGGCTCATACATTGAGCCCAGCACCAGCACCAGAAAGGTCATGTCATAGCTCAGAGTGAGTCTTGCGGAGGCTCCGTGTCTCGTCCGCAGGCTGTGACACAGTCCGCAGTAGCAGGCGTTGTATCTCTCCTTCTGCTCCTTGGTCAGCCTTGTGTTATCCGCCGTAACGTAGCCGAACATCAGCTCTTGCGGCGGAAGGAATAGCCGCACTTTTTGCAGACAACGTTTATCTGTCCCTTGCCCTTGGGAACACGGAGAGTCGTCCCGCAGCCGGGGCATTTGAAAAATTTATACTCTCTCCTCTGGGTCCAGCGTACCTTGAGCATACGGAAATAATTTGTAATACCGTAGGTAAAGCGAAGATATCTGTTGTTCTCATCGATGCGCTTGTAGCGGTTTCTGCTCATCATGCGCAGGTAGACAAGCACAAGCACTGCCACGGAGAAAAGCCAAAGCAGATTAGACAGGCTTCTGCCCCGGATCAGCAGCGCCAGAAGCAGCAGCACGCAGGACAGGATTGTCATAGCTCTGTTCAGTTGGTCATTTCCGTAGCGTCCCGCCATGAAGCGTGCGAATTTTTCTCTCATCAGGTGTCACCTTGCATAGCTAAAATAATATCTGTAATAACTAATATTATCATTATATCGGAGAAAATTAATCAAAAATTTGTTAACAATCAGCCCTTACTGTAGGTCCATGTGTATTCCGTGGTGATTGTCACGTTACCCTCGGAGTCGGAGCAGACGCTTTTAACGATATTACCCGCCTCATCATAGGTATATTCGTACTCAACATAGCTCTGCAGTACACCCTTGTCACCAAATACACTGCGCTTGAGCACATTACCGCTGTTGTCGTAGGTGTAGTCCACCCTTTCACGGACATTGCCCTCGGAGTCACAGATAAGGTCGGTCACCAGCAGGTCATTTCCGTCGTAGGTATAGCGGTTTTCCATGGTGGCGTTTTCCATGTAGTCGCTGCGCTGGCAGCTTATTCTTCTGCCCGAGCCGTCGTAGCCGTATTTGTATTCTGCGGCAAGGAAACTGTCGCCCTGATACAGCTTTTCTCCCGTAAGCAGTGAGTCCTCATTGTATTCGTAGTCCGTGACAGAGAGCAGAACTCCTTCGGCGCTTCTCTTCTCGGATACAAGCAGACCCTTATCATCGTACTCATAGCTCACCCGATACTCCTCGGCATATTCATCAGGCCCCAGCGCCGCATAGGACACACGCAGGCTGAGCCGTCCGTTCCCGTCGTACTCATTGGTGTAGTAGCCCTCAGGAGCATTATTCACGCCCATGCGCATCTCCTTTGTGACCCTGCTCTGTCCGTCGTAATCGTAAAACACGGTGAGATACTTCAGCCCGTTCGCATTGTAGTTTACCTCCTGAATGAGGCGTCCGTCCTCCTTCTCGTATACGACGGGAGTCGGTGTATTCATGGCGGCGTCCCCGTCGGAGGAGCTTTCTCCGCAGGCGCACAGCGTTAGCAGTATAATCAGTACAGCAATAATCGGCAGAGTTTTTTTCATGTTCTTCGGCTCCTTTCAACCCCGGTATAAGTTTACCATGCCGAAGCCGTCAAATAAAGAATATTTTATAAAATATGAGAAAAAGAGCGGTATTTATCGCTCTTATTCTCATATTATTCCAGTGCCGCACGGATAAAGCCGAAAAACAGCGGATGTGGTCTGTTTGGTCTGCTTTTGAATTCGGGGTGAAACTGAGACGCCGCAAACCATCTGCAGGCGGGTATCTCCACAAGCTCCACAAGACTTCCGTCCGGTGAAACACCCGCAAGGGCAAGTCCCGACGCCGAGGCAGCCTCACGGTAGGCGTTATTGAACTCATATCTGTGGCGGTGGCGCTCCTCAATCAGCGTCTCACCGTAGAGCTCAAAGGCCTTGCTGTCCTCTCTCAGAACACAGGGATATTTCCCCAGCCTCATGGTACCTCCCTTGGCGGTCACCTTCTCCTGCTCCGGCATTAGATGAATGACCGGATTTTCCGTGGTATCGGAGAATTCCTCAGAGTCTGCATCGGAAAGTCCCAGTACGTTTCGGGCAAATTCTATAACCGCGACCTGCATTCCGAGGCATATGCCCAGATAAGGTATATCCCTTGTTCGGGCATATTCTGCGGCAAGTATCATACCCTCCACGCCTCTGTCTCCGAAGCCTCCCGGAACAATAATGCCCCGACTGTCTCCCAGCTCCGCTTCAATGTTTTCCCGGGTCAGCTCCCCTGAATCCACCCACTTTATCTCTACCACGGCATTGTTGGCTCCGCCTGCATGATACAGAGCCTCCGCCACGGACAGATATGCGTCGTGAAGCTGAACATATTTGCCCACAAGGGCTATCCTCACCCTCTTTTCGGCGGTCTTTATCCTCTTCACCATGGTCTGCCACTCCTTCATATCCGGAGTCGGGCAGGATATACCCAGCTTGCGGCATACCGCCCCGGAGAGACCCTCCCTCTCAAGAAGCAGCGGAGCCTCGTAGAGAGTTTCTGCGGTGACGTTCTGAATTACGCACTCCGGCTCCACATTGCAGAACAGCGCTATTTTTTTACGTATCTCCTCGCTTATCTCCTTTTCGGTGCGGCATACGAGAATATCCGGCTGAATGCCCTCAGACAGCAGCTCCTTAACCGAATGCTGAGTGGGCTTGCTCTTCAGCTCACCGGTACCCGGGATGCTGACCACAAGGGGCACATGGATGTACAGCACGTTCTGTCTGCCCCGCTCCACCGCTACCTGACGTATGGCCTCCAGAAAGGGCTGGCTCTCAATATCGCCCACGGTACCGCCTATCTCACAGATGAGAACATCGGCGCCCTCACTCTCCATAGCATAGATGCAGCGTTTTATCTCGTCCGTGATGTGCGGAATTATCTGTACCGTGCCTCCGAGATACTCTCCCTGCCTTTCACGGCTGAGCACGTTCCAGAACACTCTGCCCGCAGAGACCGAGCTTTTTCCGCTGAGACTCTCATCCACGAAACGTTCGTAGTGACCGAGGTCGAGGTCCGTCTCCGCACCGTCATCGGTGACGAAGACCTCTCCGTGCTGGTATGGGCTCATCGTCCCGGGGTCCACGTTGAGATAGGGGTCAAACTTCTGATTGAGCACACGGAGCCCTCTCTGCTTTAACAGTCTGCCCAGACTTGCGGCGCAGATACCCTTTCCCAGGCCGGAAACCACACCGCCGGTAACAAACACATACTTCATGCTCACACCTCAGACTGAGAACAGCATATCGCAGTAGCTGGGATAGGGCCAGAACTCCGTAGCTGTGAGGCTCTCTATTTTATCAATGACGCTGCGGGTCTTCTCCATCTGCATGAATACCGTATCGCGGTAATACTTCAGCAGAGTTTCGCTGTCAGCCCTGGGCACCGTCTGCAGATAGGATTTAAGCTGCACCATGTCGTCCAGAAGCTCCTCATTGAGCTGGCTAAGGCTCTCCGCCATGGCCTCCTCCACACGGCAGGATGCCTGTGGCAGAACGTATTTCTTTCTTGCCACAGTCTCACAGAGATGGGAGACGTAGTTGGAAACGGCATTGAGTATACCGTGCTGTATCATATCCACCATGGTCTCCGCCTCAATGCTTATGACCTTGCAGTACTGCTCCATGTGAATCTCATGCCTTGAGGCAATCTCCGCAGGAGTATACACGCCCTGTCCCACCAGAAGTCTGACGTTCTTGGGCAGGATATAGCAGGGCAATGCCTCAGAGGTGCTTCTGAGATTTTTAAGCCCTCTCCTCTCGGCCTCGTCTACCCATGCGGAATCGTAGCCGTTACCCGAAAACAGTATTCTTCCGTGCTCCGTGAAGGACTTCTTGATAAGCTCGTGAAGTACCTTGTTGAAATCCTCGGCGCTCACATTTTCAAGCTCCTGTGCAAACAGCGACAGGGACTCCGCCATTATGGTGTTCAGCACCGTGGCACAGCCTGCGATGGACTGGCTGGAGCCCGGCATACGGAATTCAAACTTATTGCCGGTGAACGCTACGGGAGAGGTTCGGTTTCTGTCCGTGGTGTCCTTGGGAATGGGAGGCAGAACGTCAACTCCCACACGGAGAGAACCGCCGCTCCTGTCGGTGTAGTCGGTATCCGACACGACGGAATTGACCACATCCTCCAGCTCCTGACCGAGGAACACCGAGATTATCGCAGGAGGAGCCTCCTGTGCGCCGAGGCGGTGGTCGTTGCCCGCAAAGGCAACGCTGCACCGCAGAAGCTCCTGATACTCGTCAACGCCCCTGAGGAACGCCGCAAGGAACAGCAGGAACTGAGCGTTCTGACTGGGGGTCTTTCCCGGCGACAGCAGATTTTTCCCGCCGTCCGTCGCCAGCGACCAGTTGACGTGCTTACCCGAGCCGTTAACTCCCGCAAAGGGCTTCTCATGCAGCAGACATACAAGCCCGTGGCGGTCAGCCACCTTCTGCATTATCTCCATAGCAAGCTGATTCTGGTCGCAGGCGATGTTCGCCTCCGTGTATATAGGTGCCATCTCATGCTGGGCGGGGGCCACCTCGTTGTGCCTTGTTTTTGACAGCACACCCATTCTCCAAAGCTCCTCATCCAGCTCCTTCATGTATTCCGCGACCCTCGGTCTGATGGTGCCGAAGTAGTGATCCTCCAACTCCTGTCCCTTGGGGGGTTTGGAGCCGAAAAGTGTTCTGCCGCAGAGCCTCAGGTCCTCTCTCTTCAAAAACAGCTCCTTGTCGATGAGGAAATACTCCTGCTCCGGTCCGAGCTGGGATATTACCCTGCCTGTGTCGGTATCGCCGAAGAGTCTAAGTATCTTCAGTGCCTCACGGTTTACCGCCTCACCTGAACGAAGCAGAGGTGTTTTCTTATCCAGCGCATCCCCCGCATAGGAGCAGAACACCGTTGGTATGCACAGGGTTCCGTCCTTTATGAAAGCAAAGGATGTGGGATCCCATGCGCTGTAGCCTCTTGCCTCGAAGGTGGCTCTCAGACCGCCGGACGGAAAGCTGGATGCGTCGGGCTCTCCCCGAACCAGCTCCTTGCCGGAAAACTCCATGCTTATCCTTCCACCGCTCATGGGGGAAATAAAGCTGTCGTGCTTCTCTGCGGTAATACCCGTCAGCGGCTGGAACCAGTGGGTAAAGTGTGTTGCACCCTTTTCCAGAGCCCAGTTTTTCATGCCCTCGGCAATATCGTTTGCCGCCGACAGAGTGAGTGCTCTGCCGTTTTTAAGGCAGTCTCTCCACTCCGCAAAGGCCTCCGGTGACAGGTACTTCTTCATGCTGTCCTCATTGAACACCATGCTTCCGAAAAGCTCCGGGATATTGGTTTTTTCGCTCATTTTACTTCCTCCTCACTGTCCGCTGGCTCCGTAGTTCGAGAGAACTCGTGCCGACGGGTCCTTTACATCCTCGCCCACCCATTCGGGATTGGGCATCCAGAAATCCTTCACCATCCTTGCCTGACCGGGATAGTGCTTTTCAAAAATATCACGGTACAGCAGGCTTTCCTTCGTGAACGGCACTGCAAAGTCGTATTTTCTGCAGCCCGCCTCGAATTCCTCGTCTGTGTACACCGTCTCCGCGTACTCCTTCAGGTCATCCACCATGGAGTGGCCCACGGCGTCGGAGAATGCCGCCTTCTGCCGCCATAAAATGCTCTCAGGCAGGATATGATCCTCCGCGAAGGCTTTTCGCAGAAGATACTTGCCCATATCGTAGCTGTTCACCTTGAGCTTGGGGTCGACGCTCATGACATAGCGCACAAAGTCAAGGTCACCGAAGGGAACTCTCGCCTCCAGAGAGTTTACGGATATGCAGCGGTCCGCCCTCAGCACGTCGTACATATGGAGCTCGTCCACTCTCTTCTTTGCCTCCGCCTGAAATGCCTCGGGAGAGGGTGCAAAGTCCGTGTATTTATAACCGAAAAGCTCGTCGGATATCTCTCCCGTGAGCAGCACACGAATGTCGCTCCGCTCGTGTATCGCCTTGCAGCACAGGTACATGCCCATGCTGGCACGGATGGTGGTTATATCGTAGGTGCCCAGCAGGGCGACGACCTCCTCAAGAGAATCCAGCACCTGCTGTCGGGTCATTATTACCTCCGTATGCTCGGCGCCGATGAATTCCGCAGCCTCCCTTGCGTACTTCAGGTCGATGGGGTCGATGTCCATTCCTATGGCAAAGGTGCGTATTTTCTCACCCAGTATTTTAGCGGATATTGCACAGACAAGGCTGGAGTCCAGACCGCCCGACAGCAGGAAGCCCAAAGGAGCATCGGCATCAAGACGTTTTTCCACACCTGCGATGAGCTTCTGCCGGATTTTTCTGCAGACCTCCTCGATGCCGTCCGGGGAATATTCGCTGACACTCGTCAGATCCGCATAGCGCACGAACTCGCCCCCCGCGTAATAATGTCCGGGAGGGAAGGGCATTATCTCTCCGCACAGTCCCACGAGGTTCTTCGCCTCGCTGGCAAAGATAACGGAACCGTCCGAAAGTCTGCCGTAGTACAGGGGTCTGATACCGATGGGGTCACGGGCTGCAATAAGCTCGTCACGCTCAGCATCGTAGATTATCATTGCAAACTCCGCATCCAGCATGGAGAACATGTCAAGACCGTACTCACGGTACATAGGCAGGATTATCTCGCAGTCTGATTCGCTCTTAAACTCATATTTTGCCGAAAGCTCCTCCCGCACGGAGCGGAAGCCGTATAGCTCTCCGTTGCATACCGCCGCATCATCTCCGAGGAAGAAGGGCTGCATGCCGCTCTCATCCAGTCCCATAATGGCAAGTCTGTGAAACCACAGGCACTTGTCATTCCTGCATACGACGCGTGACATATCGGGTCCTCTGGACGACGTTCTGTCAAAATACTCTCTTGCCTCTTCGGGAGTCAATGCCCCCACCGTAAATCCCATGATTGAACACATAAAAAAACACCTCCGAATTTTTTGGCAGCTATCCTGATACTTTAGGACGAATAGCTGCTTAATCCGCGGTGCCACCTATTTTACTGCAATGCAGTCACTTTTTCAGGCTCTGACAAGCCCTCCCGCAATAACGCCGCAGTCCGCGTCTCCCCTACTTGCCGAGGCTTTCGGTTTGCTGCTCCGAAGTGTTATTCCCGCATACTCTGATATCGGGCTTACACCGTCCCCGACTCGCTGTGACCGAATTTATGCGGTACTTCTCTTCATCATCGCATTTGCCGTATTAACTTGAATTTAAAAATCGAAAACTGCCATTTGAAATGGCAGTCTCGATTTTTAATAGGAGAATAGAGAGATTAAAAAGGAGTACTTCACTAACTGATGTGAATTTTACCACACTAAATCGTTTAAGAAAAATATCTATATCATTGCATTTATCATATCTTTATGATATGATAAATGCAGAAATAAACTTGACGGGTGTGCAAATGGATTTAAGAACACTGAAATACTTCACCGTTGTGGCGGAGGAACTGAATATCACCAGAGCCGCCGAGCGTCTTAATATGAGTCAGCCTCCCCTGAGCAATCAGATAAAGGCCCTGGAGGACGAGCTGGGAACTCAGCTCATCATAAGGGGCAAAAGGTATCTTCAGCTCACGGAATCGGGAGCGCTTCTCTACCGCAGAGCCGTACAGATATTGAATATGTCCGAAAAGACAAAGCAGGAGATACAGAGCCTTGACAATGAGCTTTCGGGCAATATCAGCATAGGCGTTGTTGAGGGCAGAGCACCGTTTCTGCTTGCCCGCTGGATAGAGGGCTTCCGGGAGGAGTATCCCGGCGTGCGCTACAGATTATGGAACGGCAGCAGCGACGATATACTGGACAGGATGCGCTCCGGACTGCTGGACGTTGCCGTCATCGCGTCCCCCTACGACAGCGAGCATCTCCACGGCTTTGCCGTAGGACGTGAACCCTGGGTGGCTCTCATAAGCCGTGACCATCCGCTGGCAAAGCTCGAGGATGACAAGATACCTCTCAAGGCTCTTGCCGATGAGCCTCTCATCGTTCCCTCAAGGAAAAGCCGCATCGAGTCCATAAGAAGCTGGTTCCAGGAGATCGGCACGGAGCCCAATATAATCTGTGAGATGTCAAGCTACATCGATGCCGTGGCTCTGTCGGAGATAAACGTAGGCATAAGCATATTCCCCCAGACCACCTACACTCCCAACGATCTGTTGGTTTCCAAGGTTATCACCGGCACGGAGCGTCAGATAGAATACTCTCTCGTGTGGCTCAGGGGGCGTATGCTCTCGGAGCTTGAGCACGAATTTGTGGACTTTGTCCGCGACGCCATCGAGGAGTACGACAAGCATCCCCACGAGTATCCCATTCCCGTTCATGAGTATCTGCCTTCGGAGGACACAAAGTACCTGTAATATGAGCAAGCTTACCACAAAAGACCTTACCAGCATAGCTGTCATGACCGCTCTGACAGCAGTATGTTCCCTGATAACCGTTCCCTTCACCGTACCCTTCACCATGCAGACCTTCGCTGTATTCTTCTCTCTGCGCTTTCTTGGCGGAAAAAACGGCTGCATATCCATAGCTCTTTATATTCTGCTGGGAGCCGTTGGACTGCCCGTATTCTCGGGCTTTTCCGGTGGCTTAGGTCACCTTGCGGGGCCCACGGGCGGATACATTGCCGGCTTTCTCCTGTCCGGTGTAATCTACTGCCTCGGCGAGAGACAGGCGGATAAAGGCAGGCTCCTTCGCTATACCCTGCAGGCGGTCTGCCTTCTGGCGTGCTACCTATGCGGAACATTTTGGTTCTGCCATGTCACGGGCCTGGGCTTTATTGCCGCGGCTTCCGTCTGCGTCCTACCCTTCGTCATACCCGATGCGGTGAAAATTTCCCTTGCAAACCTCGTTTCCGACAGATTGAATCACCAAATTAGGAGCAAATCTTGAAAATCCTTAAGAAAATACTCATCATCGCCGCAATTCTTATCCTCATAGACTTCGGTTTTGAGCTTATCACCACCTCCCCGGCAGACCTTATCATGGACATCGGCAGCCTGTTCGATTCCATGTCCGCAGAGGAGCTTGCGGAGGACATGAACTCCCGTCTCGCCTCCTTTGAGGTAGAGCTTCAGTACCGCAGGGTGGATACCAAAACCGTGACAACGGCCTTCAATACCCTCACCGCAGAGCATCCCGAATACTTCTGGCTGGACGGCAGCTACAGCTTCACCTTCAGACGGGGTCTGTTCGGCATCGGCTGCGTAACCCTTACTCCCGGCTTCGTCTTTGACGCCGATAGCGTTCCTGAGCTTAATGCTGAATTCACCCTCCGTGCCGACGGCGTCATCGCCGAGGCTGAGACGCTTGACAGCGATTACGACAGGGCGCTCTTCATTCACGATTATCTGGCAGAGAACTGCAGCTACGATTTCGAGCTCCGTGAGCTTATCGTCTCAAAATCAGAGGACTTTGACCGCTCAGGCACCACCGCCTACGGCTGTCTTATTGACGGCAGCGCCGTCTGCTCAGGCTACTCCGCCGCATATCAGGTTCTTTTAAACAGACTGGGAATAGTCTGCGGGCGTTTGGACGGGGAATCCTTCGGCAGCGGAGAGACAGTTGCCCACGAGTGGAACTACATCTGCCTTGACGGCGAATACTACTATGTTGACCTGACCTGGGACGACCTTCAGACCAGCACCTCCGCCGGTGAATTCTCGGAACACGTCACCCACAGCTATTTCTGTATAAGCGAGGAGGAGCTTCTGCGTGGTCGCACCATAAACGAGGATGCAGAGCCACCCGTATGTGTTTCGGATAAGTACAATTATCACCGATATGAGGGCTATTACCTTGAAAGCTACAGTCTTTCGGAATTCTCCCGCTTAATATCAATACAGCTTAGGAATCCTGTCATGGAGGTCAAGCTCGGCTCTGAAGCGGAATATGAGAAGGCCTGCGCCGAGCTGTTCGGTAACGGCGGCATTGCAAATGTCCCCGCCCTGAGATACAGCGGACACCGCTCTGTCTGGCATGTCACAAGCGACGACAGCTATGTAATAACACTTTGGTTTTAAAATAAAGGAGGAAACTGCATGATAAAAAATGCAATTAAAAACCACATTTTCCCCGTAATTATGATTCTTGCAGGCTCGGTTCTTGCGGCGTTTTCGATTGAGTGCTTCCTGCTGCCCAACACCATTCTGGACGGCGGCGTCACGGGTACGAGCATGATAATAAACAAGCTCACTTCCCTTCCTCTTAGCGTTCTTATCGTGGTGATTAATATCCCCTTTTTCATTGTGGGCTTCAAGGCTCTGGGAAAGCAGTTTCTATTACGCGCCGTCATCGCCATCGCGACCTTCTCCTCCATGCTGGAGGTTTTCGCCGTCGTGGAGCCTGTCACAGATTCCGAGCTCCTTGCCGTGGTATTCGGCGGCGTAGTATTGGGCGTGGGCGTGGGGCTGGTGCTCCGCTTCGGAGGCTGTCTGGACGGCACTGAGATAGCCGCCATGCTGCTGTCCAAGAAAATCGGGCTATCCACCGGCGGCGTCATCTTCGCCATAAACATAGTCATCTACTCCGTGGCAGGCTTCTGCTTCACATGGACCAGCGCCATGTACTCCCTGCTCACCTACTTTATCACCTTCAAAATCATTGACATCGTGGAGGTGGGGCTAGAGAGCGCAAAGGCCGCCATGATAATAACCGACAATGCAAAGCTTCTCGCCGACGAGATATACAGGCGTCTGGGAAGAACCTGCACCTTTATCTCCGCCGAGGGACTTGTCAGCGGTAGCACGAAGACAGTACTGTACTGCGTCATCACCCGGGTTGAGGTAAATGAGCTCAAGCGCATCATCCATGAGGCAGACGTATCTGCCTTTGTCACCATCTCCGAGGTGTCCGAGATACTCGGTAACCACATAAAGAGCAGTGACGCAAAAAAGACCGCAAAGCCCACCGGAGCATCGGAAGTCCACAAAATCCCCGGAGCAGTCGATGCTCCGGTTGCTCCCGATGCCACTGATACCGTCAGTCTTCCCGGAACCGAAAAATGAGGTTTCTCTACCCCAACTATTGACATAGAACCAAAAACGAGAGCTTCACTGTGAAGCTCTCATTTTTCATTTCACTCTGTAGCCTGCAACTACAAATCTTCCGTTGTCGTTCTGATAACTGCAGGTGGACAGAATAACAATCTGTGCGCCGTCGGGTACCACTCCCGTATCATAGAAGCTGTTGGATATCAGCCAGTCTGCAAGCTCCTCATACTGCTCGCTGTCAAGCTCACCGCCGCTTTCGTAGTATTTGAAGCCTGTTTTCCCCGCCTCAATCACCTCGCACTGTACTGCTGCAAAGATGCGGTACTCTCTGTGCTCGTAGAGACTGTCAAACATAAAGGTGGGATGCTTCTCCCAGAAGCTTCTGTCCCTGTAGCTGTCCAGAGTCCCGAACATTGTTTTGTTATTCATGTTGTGACCGTGGATAATGACACAGTCGCTGTATGCATCGGAATCCACTCCGATGAAGGGAGTTCCTGCGGAGGCACTGCTGCCGTCAAAGGCACGTCGGAGATAGAAGTTCGGATCCTCCGGAGTGCACATAACAGGATAGTCGATTTTTGTCCCCTCTGCCTTAATCCAGCCTGCGAAATCGCTGTTTCTCTCATACAGAGCCGAATAGCCCGAAAGCATCTGCCTTTCTCCCGTCTCGTTATCCTCAGACGGTGCTGCTGTCTCGCTGCCTGTTTCCACAAGCTCCTTCAGCTCGTCAAAGGCATTCTGCTGGCTGCGTCCTGAAATGGTGTTTTTGCCGTAGATAAAGGCGGATACGGCAAATACCAGAATAAGCAGTATTAGTATTACGCTTATTAGCTTATCCTTTGCCGTTTTAAATCTGAATAGTTTCATAAACTGCCTTATATAGCATCATACCGAGGATAAACCCCGGTATGATGTTTTAGTTATTAGTTTCAGGCCTCGTCTTCTTCCTTGCGGCGAAGAACTGCGATGCCTGCAATACCCAGAGCGGAAACGCCCATGAGTGCCGCCCAGAGACCATTGTGGCTGTCGTCGCCTGTCTTGGGAGCGGACTCGGGAGTTACGGTGAGGGTACCTTCAATGAGAGTTACGGTGTAGTTGTCTGCGTTGGTGCCTTCCTTGAAGCTGTACTCCGCGGTATTCTTGGAGGAACCAACCTCGGTGCGGCTTCCGGTCACGGTTACATCTGCGCCGTCGTCGCCCACGAAGCCTTCCACGGTGATCTTGTCGCAGGTCAGAGCCGTGCCGTCATACTCCTTGCTGGCGCTGCCGGTGGTGATGGTAACGGCTTTGGGAGTTACGGTGAGGGTGCCATCCACGGACTTGCCGAAGGTGTAGCAGTCGGTAACATCCATGTCACCTCTCATGACCTTGCAGGAGCTTATTGCATTTGCGGAGGAGCCTGCATCGGTCTGAGTTCCGCTCACGACCACTACCAGCTCGTCGCCCTCAACCAGAACGCCCTCAGTGTAGCTGTAGCTGTCCTTGGTGAGAGGAGTGCCGTCGTAGACCTTCTCTGCGGACTCGGTGGATACAACGATCTCGGCTGCTATGGGATTGATAACGAGCTGTCCGTCAACGATGACAAACTTAACATCGGTGAAGTTTGCGTTGGTGTTTGCAAAGTCCTCTGCCTTCAGCTCCATATCGTAGGTGCCGACGACAGTGCCCTTGACCTCTGCAAGACCGCTGAAGCTGAAGTCTGCATCGGTGTAGAGAGGAGTGCTGCAGCTTACGTCATAGCCGGTGACGACCTTCTCGGTTCCGTCATAGGTGTAGGTTCCGCTGTGCTCTGTGATGGTGACCACAACGCTGCCCATTGCCGCAACGGTGAGTTTGCCGAGCTCGGTGCTGATATTGTAGTTATCTGCCTTGGTTCCCTCGTTGAGAGTGTACTTGAAGGTATTGTCAACGCTGCCAACATTGGTGATGGAGGCAAAATCGCTGTAGCCTGCGCCCTCGCCATCAACGAAGCCCTCGCCGGATACGCTTACCTCTTCCTTGGTGAGAGGAGTACCATCGTAGGTCTTGCTGTCGGTGCCGGAGGTCAGGACCACGGTACGCTTGGTGACCTGAAGCACGCCGTTCTCTGCGGGTCCGAAGGTGTAGCAGGAGGTAACATCAACGTCGCCCCTCATAACCTTCCATGAGGTAACCACGTTGGCGGAGCTGCCTGCGTCGGTCTGGCTGCCCTCAACCACTGCGGTGAGAACGTCGCCTTCCTTCAGGATGCCGGGAGTGTAGCTGAAGCCGGGGTTAGTCAGAGCGGTGCCGTCGTAGACCTTGCTGTCGTCGTTTGCCTTTACGGTGATGACAGTCTCAACGGGAGTAATAACAAGCTGTCCGTCCAGAACGAAGAAGTTTACATCCTCGAAATTGGGGTTGTTGTTTACGAAGTCAGAAGCCAGCACGTTCATGTCGTAGCTGCCTACAACAGTACCCTTTGCCTCTGCAACGCCGTTGAAGCTGAAGTCTGCCTCGGTGTAGACGGAATCGCTGATGCTCTTTACGGTGTAGCCGGTGACGACCTTCTCGGTGCCGTCATACACGAACTCGCCGCTGTTCTCCTGAACTGTGACCAGCACTCCGGTGAGAGGAGTGATTACGAGCTGTCCTTCCTCAACGATGAAGGTTACGTCGGTGAAGTTTGCGTTGTTGTTTACGAAGTCAGAAGCCTTCACGT
>JABUSQ010000020.1 GCA_021442665.1 Oscillospiraceae bacterium | reverse complement strand
CTTAATTCATGGCTCTGTATATAAAGGTAACCACCTGCGCACGGGTGCAGGTCATATCGGGGGAGAAGTGGGTCCTGTCCGTGCCTGCGGTAACGCCGGCCTCCACCGCCCACAGAATTGCGTCGTAGTAGGGGTTAGCTCTGCCGCTTGCCAGAGTCCTGCCCACATCGGCAAAGGGGTTTTCCGCGCCTGCGGCCGAGGGACAGCCCTCCGCTCTCCAGAGGAAGGTCACGAACTGCGCACGGGTGCAGGTCACGTTGGGGCTGAAATGGGTGGCGTCCGTGCCGGCGGTTATGTTGTTCTCCACCGCCCAGAGTATGGCGTCATAGTAGGGGTTTGCCTTGCCGTTGGACTGGAGTCTGCTGACATCGACGAAGGGATTAGCCTCGGAGGCGGGAGCGGGAGAGCCTGCGGCACGCCAGAGGAAGGTCACCACCTGAGCGCGGGTGCAGCCGTCGTTGGGAGCGAACAGCCCGCCGCCGTAGCCGGAGGTTATGCCCTTGTCCACCGCCCAGGCGATGGCCACGGCATAGGGGCCGCTGATGTTAACGTCCTTAAAGGGATAGACCGAGGAGCCGATGGTGCAGCTCACGCCGCAGATTGTGACGGTGATGCTCTGGAAGCCCGTGTCATAGGGGTCATAGCCGCTGCAGAATTCGTTCATGACGGGGATGTAGCAGTCTCCGCAGTGAGCGCAGGTGAGCTTTGCGGTGAGGTGCAGATCTTCAATTGAGGCGCCGTAGGGAATGTTGAGGGTATCGGCTCCCAGGACGCTTACGGAGGTGTAGGCGCAGGACCTGTGACCGAAGAAGAGCTGGCACCAGAAATTATGGTAGTAGGCGCTTTCCGCGGAGTATAGATAACCCACGCCGAGATGCGTGTAATCGGCGTTTAAAATGTTGGTTCTGTGAGTGGAGCTGCCCATCCATGAGGTCATAACCTTGGCGGGAGTTCCCTGCCCGGCGGCGAGATTTTCGGCGACGGAGTTATGGGCGGGAACGCCCGTTTCATCCATAACCGTGTAGTATTTTTTGCCGTTCGGCCTCGTGTGGTCGACTTTGTCGATATCCGCGATCTCCCTTGCTCTGACGTCGCAGGCGTCCTGAAGGGAGGGCATGGAGGACAGGGGCGAGAGACCGTTATTAATGCGCTCCCTGTTGGTCAGGAGCAGCACCTGCCACTCCGCGTCCGAAAGTCCCGTGACCGCAGAGTCGTCCGCAAGGGCCGCCGTAGCCGGCAGCGAGCAGAGCATAAGCAGCACGAGAATTAAACTCAAGGCTTTTCTTTTCATTTTTTATTCTCCTGTAAATACTATTAATATTTTAACCATTTTTCATTATACGCCATACCGGAAGAAATGTCCATACACAATTTAATATTTTAAAGGACAGCGTGTACAAAACGGTTGACATTAAAAAAAGCATGAAGTAAAATATTTTTACCTTTAAGGCAGTCAAATCCGTGCATTTTAATCTGATAAGGAGAAACGAAAATGGAACAGAAATTCTATATTTGCGAGCATTGCGGCAATATCGTAGCAATGGTAAAGAGCAGCGGCGTTCCCGTAATGTGCTGCGGACAGAAGATGACCGAGATCGTGCCCGGCACCACCGATGCTGCCGTTGAGAAGCACGTTCCCGAGTACGAGGTCAAGGACAACAAGGTGTTTGTAACCGTCGGCGCCGTGACCCATCCCATGCTCCCCGAGCATTTCATCGAGTGGATATCCGTCCAGACCAAGCAGGGCAATCAGCGCAAGGTGCTGAATCCCGGCGAGGAGCCCAAGGCGGTGTTCGCACTCTGCGAGGGTGACGAGGTGGAGGCAGTTTACGCATACTGCAATCTCCACAGCCTCTGGAAGAAGTAATAAGCTGAAGCTAAAGGGAAAAGCAGGTGTCCACGGACGCCTGCTTTTTTTCAGCCTGACAACCCGGCACGGATGTCGGGACAGTCAAAGCCCCTTCGCCGAAAAAAATCGGGAAAAGCGGCACGGAGTATTTGCTTTCTGCGAAAAATCTGCTAAAATAATAAAGTTACATACAAATTATAATTAAGTATAAGTTGCACGGAGGTAGCATATGAAAGCCATAGTCAGCGTATTTGCAAAGGACTCCAAGGGTATAACCGCCTTTGTGACGGGAAAGCTTGCGGAGAAGGAGATAAACATACTGGACATCAGCCAGACTCTGATGCAGGGCTACTTTGCCATGATAATGCTGGTGGATCTTGCGGACTGCACCATGAATTTTGACGAGCTGGCGGAGTATCTGAAGACGCAGGGCGAGGGCAGGGAGCTTGCCATCCACATTCAGCGTCAGGACATATTCGAAGCCATGCACAGGATATGAGGTGAGTGCATGAGCTATATGTTTGACAGCAGTGAGATACTGCAGACCATAAATATGATAGACCGGCAGCACCTTGACGTGCGCACGGTGACCATGGGCATAAGCGTGCTGGACTGTGCGGATGAGAGCATGGAGCGCTGCTGCACAAAGCTGTACGACAAGATATGCCGCACTGCGGGAAGCCTTGTATCGGTGGGCTGCAGCATAGAGCGGGAGTTCGGCATCCCCATAGTGAACAAGCGCATATCCGTAAGCCCCATAGCGCTGGTGGCCGCCGCCTGCCGTGAGGAGAACTACACGCCGCTGGCGAAGACCCTTGACAGAGCGGCGAAGGAGACGGGAGTGAACTTCATCGGCGGCTTCTCGGCTCTGGCGCACAAGGGCTGCACCGTCAGCGACCTGCGCCTGATAAACTCCATACCCGAGGCGCTGACGGAGACGGAGCTGGTATGCTCCAGCGTGAATGTGGCCTCCACCCGGGCGGGCATCAACATGGACGCCGTGGCGCTGATGGGCAGGATAATCAAGCAGACGGCGGAGCGTGACCCCATGGGCTGTGCGAAGCTTGTGGTGTTTGCCAATGCGGTGGAGGACAACCCCTTCATGGCGGGAGCCTTCCACGGCGTGGGCGAGCCGGAGAGCGTGATAAACGTGGGCGTATCCGGCCCGGGAGTAGTGGCGCACGCCCTGAAGGAGTGCGCGGGACAGCCCTTTGACGTGGTGGCGGAGACCGTGAAGAAGACGGCGTTCAAGATAACCCGCATGGGCCAGCTCGTGGCGCAGGAGGCGTCAAAGCGGCTGAAGGTACCCTTCGGCGTGGTGGATCTGTCGCTGGCGCCGACCCCGGCAATAGGGGACAGCGTGGCGGAGATCCTGGAGATAATGGGTCTGGAAAAATGTGGCACGCATGGCACAACGGCGGCTCTGGCGCTGCTGAACGATGCGGTGAAGAAGGGCGGCGTCATGGCGTCGAGCCATGTGGGAGGCCTGTCCGGAGCCTTTATTCCCGTGTCCGAGGATGCGGGCATGATATCCGCCGTGGAGGCGGGAGTTCTGTGCATGGACAAGCTGGAGGCCATGACCTGCGTGTGCTCCGTGGGGCTTGACATGATAGCCGTGCCGGGTGACACCACGGCAGCCACCGTATCCGCGATAATAGCGGACGAGGCGGCCATCGGCATGGTGAACAACAAAACCACGGCGGTGAGAATAATCCCCGCAAAGGGCAAAAAAGTAGGCGATACCGTGAGCTTTGGCGGACTTTTGGGCGCGGCTCCGGTGATGCCGCTGCACGGGGAAAGCTCGGAGGAATTCATCGCCCGTGGCGGCAGGATTCCCGCACCGCTGCACAGCCTGAAAAACTGAGCTATACAAAACAAACAAAAGTGTTCATTATTTTTTGGCGGATTTGCAGTAATAGGGCATATCAGGAAAAAACAGCCCCAAACTTGGTGAATATACCGAAAAAAAGCGGTTAGACAAGGCTAATTTCGTTAAAATTCAGGAAATATTACAATTACATTTCATTGACAAATTATTAGAAAGTGTATATAATACTTAATTAAAGTGGATTTGTGGCACTGTATGCCAAATTAAGGCAGTGTCGCAATAATAAGTTACAAAACCCAGTAAAATTTGGCCGGCAGCGGCCTGAAACCCGGAGGTAATGAATATGAGTAAAATGAGAAGAGGCCTCAGCTTCCTGCTCTGTCTCGCCATGATATTCACCCTGTTTGCGGGTGTTGTCATCCCCGGCGCAGACGTCAGCGGCGACGCTCTGGCAGAAACCAGCAACACCAATCCCGGAGGCACATCCGAGTGGATAACCGCATGGCATACCAGTATGCTGTACTTAAACGGCGACTCCACATCTAACCTCAGCACCGCAGTCGGCACCCTGTCCGCACTGCGTCAGCGTACCTTCCGTACCCTGATTCAGATGCCCATGGCAGGCAATACCGTCAGACTTACCTATTCTAATGAGTACAGCACCAGTGCAGTCCTCAAGATAGGCGAGATTTCTATTGCACTGGGCAAGCACGCTGACCCCGACGCATGGGCAAGCGCAGCCTACGTTGCCGTCAAGGACGAGGCTGGCCTGAGAGCGGCCTTTGCCTCCGCAATTGCCAGCGGCGACGCTTACATGGGCGCCGACTACTACGGCAATGCCGTGGTCTGCATCAAGCCCGGCAAGACCGTCACCACCGAAGCAATCAACATCGCAAGCCTCGGCCTCACCGCCATGGGCTACCTGTCCGTATCCACCTTTGTCTGCGACATGACCGCCTTCGGCGACGGCATCACCGGCGGCCTTATCGGCGGCAAGACCGTTTACATGGGCATCGGCGGCGTCGGCAGCGCCGTGACCTTCAACTTCAACCACACCGAGATTCGCGACCTCAACAGCGTCGGTGTTGTACCTCCCATCGAGCTGTGGAACTCCGACGACACCGGCGAGTACAACATCGTCCCCTTCCTGAAGGAGATCGACGTTCAGAGAAACAGCCTCGTCGGCGTTGAAAATCCCGATGATGCCTACGCAACCGTCGTCTTCGGTGACTCCACCGTGGCAAACAACATCCCCCTGCTCCTGGAGAGCAAGCTCCTCGCAAACAGTGTCAACGGCGTTTCCTTCGTATGGTCCGCCGTCAAGGGCAGCGAGTTCATCCTGAACGGCCAGTCCAGCACGGACAGCAGCTCCGACAAGAACGGCCCCGCCCTGGGCGAAAGCGGTCTGAACCGCGCCTATAAGGACGCTCTGGATCTGCCCGGCGTGAAGAAGGTCATCGTAAAGCTGGGTATCAACGACATCGTTCATCCCAACTGCTCCAACCTCAGCAGCAACTTCGGTCACACCACCACCGCAGCTGAGATCATCGCAGCCTACAAGGAGTTTGTTGACCTTGCCCACGCAAGAGGCATCGAGGTCTACTTCATGGAGCTGACCCCCTGGAACGGCTACACCAGAAACGGCACCGTCAGCTACACCGGCACCATCGACGCTGTCCGTCTCGAGGTCAATGCATGGCTGGCAAAGTACGGCACCGCCTATGACGACATCGTTATTGACAAGTACACCGCAGACGAGTACAGCAGCACCGTAACTCTGGGCAACAACTACGGCTCAAGCTCCTTCTCCCAGAGCTGCGACAATATGTACAGAAACAGCCCCACTAATACCTACACGGGCAAGAGCTACAACCACAGCAACGCCTTTGACAGCTTCGGCTTCATCTCCCTGTCCGCACTCAACCAGAACAACTACACCCTGAAGCCCGTCTTCACCACCGACGGCATCCACTTCACCGCATCCGGTCAGTCTCAGGTTGCAAAGCAGACCCCGCTGAGCATCTTCTACACCTCAGTTAAAGAGGTTTCTCAGGCAGGTCAGGAAGTCGTAGTACCCGATATTTATGTCGCTTCCGTTGCTAATGAGCTGATGGACAACAGATACTACTACATCTGCAACACCGAAGGCAACACCGCAAACAACACCATCTCCGGCAGTCAGGAGACCAACGGCGTTCTTACCACTTCTCCCACCACCGCAAGCGGTTCCTCCCCCGCTACCTATGACATGGATATGCGTTATCCCACCACATGGGATTACAAATTCGGAGCAAAACTTGACCTTACCGATACTTCTGTAAAGGTACAGCGCGGTACCTCAACCGCTCCCTACATTGTCGGCGCAGGTGTAAGCGACAATACCAAGTGGCAGATCCTTGATGTAAACGGGACCAACTACTGGCAGAATGAGGGCACCGGCTACTTCCTCGCATGGTACTACCCCAACACAATTTCAGGCGTTTATACAATCTACAGATACACCACCGGCGTTGTTGCTGATGACCCCAGAAACTCCAGCGGTATCTTCCAGAGCAACAAAGGCTGGTATACCTTCACCTACGTTTCTCCCGCAGGCGGCTATTCCACCACTCTGTACTATGACGGAGTCTTAGCCAACAAGGTCTTTACCTACTACGACAGATGGGTACAGTATCTCAGCGGCCTCAGCACCAAGACAGTAAGTCAGGGCTATAACTGCTGGTCTGCTGTCAACTCTGACAACGTCAGCTCCGACAAGAGACCTCCCGTAACACTTTACGTTGACACCAACGGCGAAGTGAAGGCAACCATGGACCTGCAGGCTCCCGCAGCCTGGGGCAGCGAGGTCGCAAAGGACACCTACAAGGTCGATAACCTCAGCGGCAGCTACAACCTCTACTACATCCTGTCCGATAACATGCCCAACGCCACCGGCGGCAGAGAGAACCATGTCAACAACGGCAGCAACCTCGGAAACCGTGCGGACGGCAACGGACAGTTTAACGGCTACACCTACGGCTACGGCCAGAAGCTCTTCTTCAAGAGCAGCGACAACAACGTAGCAACCATCCAGAACAGCGGACTTGTTAACGTTCTGAGCACCGGCGTCACCACCTTCACCGCAAACTACTTCTGGCAGGAATATGACCAGATTAGCTACGTCTGGGACGACAACAGCGGCAGCTACTACACCGAAGCACAGAAGGACGCAGCCATCGCAGACGGCTCCAAGCCCAACAGCACCACCGAGGACGGATACCACTGGGTAGAGGTCTACAACGGCAGATGGATCTGGACCAACTACCACTGGCTCACCTCCTCCGTACAGCTCATCAATGTTGAGGACTACAGCACCGATATCATCATCGACAACCAGACCGTTGATAACTACACCAAGACCGATGTTTTCAGCGGCGTAAGCTCCTCTCTCGAGGCAATGAAGATCACCACCCCCTCTGACCTTGAGTTCCTCAGCGGCGGTCACTGGGTATGGACCTCCTCCAACTCCGCAGTAGCAAGCATTTCTCAGCAGGACGGCACCGAGTACGCAACTCTGGCTTACACCGGCGCCAGCGGCTCCACCACCGTCACCGTGACCTACGTTGACAGCAGCAATAATCCCATCAGCTACAACGGCCATGTGATTACCAGCTCCGTCGTCGTCAACACCGTGGCAAAGGAGCTCTCCATCGACGTCAAGGTCAACAACGTAATCACTGACTACTACTTCAATAATGCGGTCAGCGAGAATCAGGCCGTTGCACTCAGCGCCTTTGTTGAGACCCCCTACACCGAGACCACCTACAGCGGCTCCTACAGCTGGAAGGTCTATGACATGGAGACCGGCGAAGAGAGCAGCTCCGTCATCACCCTCAGCTCCGCCACCGGCAAGGACGTGACCGCCACCGTCGTAGGCGAGGGCACCGCACTTGCACTTGTGACCTACACCTACGTAGCAGACGGCCAGACCAAGACCGCAGTAAGCTTTGTCCTCTTCTCCGTGGGCTTCGGCGTCACCTCCGATACTGTCGTTTATGACTTTGCGGATTCCATCAGCTACAATCTCAAGAGCCTCTCCAAGGATGACACCATTGCCTTCAAGGGCATCAGCGCAAGCCTTGCCGGCAAGGTCGAGATAACCAAGAGCTACAGCACTCCGGACTGGACCGACACCAGCGTCACCACCGCAAGATACACCGCAGATCTCGATAAGACCGACGGCGTGCTCTACTTCCGGCCCGTGGCAATAACCGACGGCAACGCAGATACTGTCTACTTCGAGGCACTCATCACCAGCACAGGCACCGACTATAAGTACAGCCACGTTTCCTTCATCCCCGCCACCACCGTCTACTATGAAGACAGCATCGGCGGCATCAACTACACCAGCGGCAAGGTAAGCGGCGCAGACGCAGTCAGCGGCCAGACCGGCTTCTGGGATGTTGACTACGGCTCCCTCGGCAAGGACACCGGAGATCTTGCAAATCAGGTCTACGGCTACGATCCCTTCTATGAAAACTGCTACGAGTACTCCATGGGCGCAACTCATGTAGTCACCGTCAGCAAGGAGAATAACCCCAACGCAAACTTCACCACCAGCGGCGTTGCAGGCGCATGGCCCACCGCACAGTTCAGCTTCACCGGCACCGGCTTCGACGTTGTCTCCCTCGCCAGCAATGAGTGCGGCGTGGTCAAGGTCACCGTCACCGGCGACAACGGCTACACCAAGAGCTTCGTAGTTGACAGCTACATGGGCTACAGCTGCACCGAGGATAGCCAGAATCCCTGGATCAAGTACACCTGGGAGTTCCGTAACTACGAGAACGCTCCCGTATGGTACGCAAAGGCAAATGAGGACGGCACCTTCGGCGTGAAGTGCGCAACCAACGTTCCCGATCAGGGCGAGTCCACCACCATCCCCGCAAATCCCCAGGACGGCGACAGCTTCGTAAGCTTCGTCAAGAACTACACCTGGAACGTCACCACCGACGGCAACGCACGTTTCCAGATTCCCGTTATCAAGCTCGTTGGTCTTGACTACGCAAACTACACCGTAACCATCACTCCCACCTACAGCTCCGCCTTCGATAAGGCCGGCGCAGGCAGCTACAAGTTCTACCTCGACGGCGTCCGTGTCTACGGCGCAGCCGATATGGGCCTTGATGTTTACAAGGAAGCTAAGGAAGCCTATCCTCAGTACATCGACCTCAAGGGCGCTCTGGTCAACACTCCCGAGGCAATTGAGAGCGAGATAGAGGGCGCAGTCATCATCGACGGTATCAGCGGCGCACTCGTTAAGGATTACCTCGCCTACGGCGCAAACAACGAGGTCGTTCTGAATCCCGGCTATGTACTGGCCTGTGAGCTTACCACCAGCGCAAAGCCCACCTCCGTACAGCTCGGCGTCAAGTCCTTCACCGGCGACGGAAACAAGGTAACCGTCGATGTGAACGGCAAGGTCATCAGCACCATGTCCGCCACCGATATGTTCTACAACATCACCGATGTTATCGACTCCGACGGCGTCATCGTTATCACCAATAACGGCTCCGAGCCCGTATCTCTCACCAATCTGAAGGTGACCTTCGCAGCAAACAACTGCACCGCCTCTCTGACTGTCGAGCCCGACATCGCACTTGTTGCAGCTCCCATGATGATGCGCGCAATGTTCGCCTTCGTCCGTGTGGAGGAGCCCGAGGAGCCCGAGGTCGTTCCCTTCGAGCCCAGCGTCAGCGTTGATGTGGCAGACAAGGCCACCGTGGGCGATAAGGTCACCGTCAAGGTCAGCACCAGCGACGATGTAGCCTACATCACCGTCAACGGCGTTAAGGTCGAGGAGCATGACGCAGACTTCGTCTGGACCTGCACTCTGGATGCAGAGGCAGAGGGCGTCATGACCGTTGAGGTCGTGGCCTACAGCGCCGAGGACGAAGCAGCCCCCGCACCCGTAAGTGCCTCCGTTACCGTTGAGGCAAAGGAAGTACCCGTGGATCCCGATCCCGAACCCGAGGAAACCGGCATCCAGAAGGTTGTTACTGCTATTAAGAACTTCTTCAATAAGCTCTTTGGAAAAAAGTGAGGAGGTTATAATGAAAAGAACCTACACCAAGCCTCAGATAGCTTTCGACAGCTTCGAGCTGTCGCAGAGCATCGCAAGCTGCAGCGTTATCACTAATGCTGTTGTCGCTCAGTGCGCGTACAGCGACCCTGAGTCCGGCTTCAACATCTTCGTGGAAAGCATCGCAGCCTGCTCTGAGTTCCCCCAGCCGGGTCTCCCTTCAGACTCCTCCTTCGGCGGCGTCTGCTACGAGATTCCCGAAGGCAATCTCAACCTGTTCAGCTCATGAAATAAGGGACCCCCGCCATTCGGCGGGGGTTCTTTATAGTCGAATCGCCTTCATGAGAAAGGAGAACCATGAAAAAATTACGCATTATCACCCTGCTTGCCCTTGTGCTTGCACTGCTGTTTACTCTGTGTGCCTGCGGCGGCGAAGGCAGCGGCGGTGATTCGGATAATGACGACAATAATAAGGACCCCGCGGTTGTTGACCCCACCGAGCAGCCGGTAACCCCCCTCCTTGCGGAGCTTCCCGGCCTTGACGTGCAGATACTGGAGCTAGCCTCCTATTCCGGCCCCTATATCGAGGACGGCAGCGATGCTTTGGTTGAGGGTGTTCTGCAGCTCAAGGTGAAGAACGCCGGAAGCAGTGACTTCAAGGTGCTGTTTATCCGCCTCACCGACGGCAAGGGCAATGAATTCGTCTTCGACCTAAGCACCGTGCTCAGCGGCGAGACCACAGTGGTGCTGGAGAAGAACCGCGCGCTGTACAAGGACCTGAAGGGCGAGCCGGAGAGCTTCGAGTTCTCCGCCGAAAATGTCGCGCTCTTTGATGAAAAGCCCTCTGTCCATGCCGAGACTCTCGCCTTTCTGGTTATGGGCAACAAGCTTCAGATAATGAACAGCGGTGCCAATGACTTGACAAATGTCTGCGTTTATTATAAAAATTATGCAGACGATGTCGCACAGGGCGGCATCACCTACCGTGTGGTCATCCCCGAGCTGGCAGCCGGCACCACCGCAGAGGTCAGCACTGCACATTACAGAACAGGCGCCAGCCGCTTCCTCTTCGCCACCTATGAATGAGGCAGAACGCTTCTATGAAATCGGCGGCGTGCGGATACTTGTCCGTGCGCCATATTATGAGGACTCGGAGATACTGAAGCCCTTCCGCTGCGCTGACACCGCCCCGGATACGGTGTTTGACTTTCGATTTTCCAACGGAATCAGGCCCTCGGAGCTTCCGAAAATGTGGGAATATGCCGGAACCTCGTATCATTCCGACGGTGCGTACCATGAAACTGTTGTTCACGGCGAGGGCGGAATACTGATGAAGGTCTGCGGTGACGGCAGACGCAGTGAAGTGCTTTTCGATGCGGCGCACCCCGATTATTTCGGTGCCCATGTGGTGCTGAAGGCTTTGGCGCTCCCCGAGCTTATGCTTCGCTACGACGCTCTGTTCCTCCACGCCAGCATGGTCATATATAACGGAAGAGCGATACTCTTCACTGCGGATAAGCAGGTGGGCAAGTCCACTCAGGCTTCCCTGTGGGAGAAGCACCTGGGCGCACGAATCGTAAACGGCGACAGAGCACTTGTACGCAGGCATGACGGGATATGGAGGGCCTTCGGCTCGCCCTACTGCGGCACAAGCTCCATCTGCAATAATGCCGCCGCCGACATTGCCGCCGTGGTGATACTCGGTCAGGCAAAGGAGACCACAATCCGCAGAGCAGGCGTCCGCGAGGCTCTGCAGGCGATGATGTCCGGCGTGACCTATAATGTTCGCTCCAAAACGGAGAGTGAAAGCTGCCTTGAGCTGTGCGGACGGATAGTTACCGAGCTTCCCTTTTACAGATTGGACTGCACCCCCGATATAACCGCAGTTAATGCGCTTTTGAATGCAATAACGGAGAACTGATATGCCTGAAAGAAAAAACGCAGAGCCGCTGAGCTCCATGCATCTGAATAATCTCGGCTGCCGCCTGGGTCTGCCCGTCAGCGGCGCCTTCGAGCTCACCGCACGTTGTAATTTCAGCTGCAAAATGTGCTATGTTCACCTGCAGAACGATATACCCGGTCTGAAAGCACGGGAGCTGACGGCGGAGAACTGGCTGAGCATTGCCCGTGAGGCTCGGGATATGGGGCTTCTGTTCCTGCTGCTAACAGGCGGCGAGCCCATGCTCAGGGAGGATTTCCCCTATATCTACGAGGAGCTCAGCAAAATGGGCTTCGTGATCTCTATAAACTCCAACGCATCGCTGTACAATGACACTCTCAGTGAGCTGTTTCGCAGGTATCCCCCCAGCAGAATCAACGTCACCCTCTACGGAGGCAGTGAGGACACCTACGGAAGGCTCTGCGGCAATCGCTCCTTTGAGCGAGTGCTTTCAAATCTCCGCCGCATGCGTGAGGACGGAGTTCAGGTGAGCCTCAATGTCACTCTGACGCCGTATAATGTCAATGACATGGAGCGGATACTTGAAAATGCCAATAAGCTGGGGCTGAACACCAGAGCCTCTGCGTATATGTACCCCCCGGTCAGAACAGGCGGCAGCGTGGGAGAGAACACCGCACGCTTCACCCCGGAGGAGGCAGGTCAGACCATCGCCCGCTGGGAGAGCCTCCGTGACGACAGGGAGACCTTTGTAAACCGTGCTAAGGCCGTGCTTGAGGGCATTCAGAGCTGGGAGGACAACTCATGCGCCGAGCCCGAGGGGCAGGGTGTAAGCTGCAGAGCAGGCAGAAGCTCCTTCTGGATAACCTGGGAGGGCAAAATGATGCCCTGCGGCACCATGGACGCAGAGGGCGCAAGCCTTCGGGAGCTGAGCTTTAAGGAGGCATGGAGCAAAGTTATGCAGCAGACGGGCTGCATCCGGCTACCCGCCGAATGCTCGGTCTGCAGAGACAGAAAAAACTGCGGCGTCTGCGCCAGCATATGCAAAAGCGAGACCGGCCGCTTCGACGGCAAGCCCGAATACATGTGCGCAATGACGAGAGCAAAAATACGGGAGCTGCTGAGGCTCTCCGGCATTGGAGGAGAAAATGAAGCTTAAACTTGAGATGATAAAGCGTGATATCGCCGGAGAAACCTATCTCGTGCCCATCGGCGAGGCTGCCCACAGCTATAACGGGCTGTTTGCTCTGACGGAGGTCGCGGGCTTTATATGGGATCGCATACCAGATGCCGTCAGCGAAAGCGACCTTGTAAACGCCGTGCTGGAGGTCTATGAGGTGGACAGAGCCACCGCCGAAAAGGACATAAAAGAATTTCTCGGAAAGCTCCGTGAAATGGGAATTATGGAATAAAAAATGCATCGCCTCAGCGATGCATTTTCTATATTTATTAAAATTATGCAAATATATCGACAGGGAAGTCGTTAACAAAAGCCTGCTGACCGTCAGCATTGAAGTGGATGCCGTCGGGAGTGAAGGCGGGATTCAGAGCATAGATATCGGCGGGATCTGCCATGCTCGGGAAGAACACAGCACCGTCTGCGGGGCAGTCATCGCTTGCAAACCAAGCGTTGAGCTGCTGACGGAGTGCGTCGATTTCAGGTGTCCACTGCACGTCGTCACCTGCGCCCAGCACATTGCGGGTGTAGCCCTTCCAGGGAGTGAGCTCCGCAAAGTAAATCTTAACGCCCTGTGCGTGGGCCATCTCAACAAGCTGAGTGTAGCCCTCAACCATCTCCTCGAAGGTCACGGGAGTGAGCTTATCAGCCATGCTTGCGCAGTGGGGATGGACGATATCGTTGATGCCCAGCTTGACAATGACGTACTTCACGCCGGCCTGATCCAGAACATCACGCTGGAAACGGTCGAGACCTGCCTCGCCCAGAACCTTGCCGGCCGTGCCGATACCGTCGGCCACAAGACGGTTGCCCTTGATGGCCTGCTGAGTTACGCTTACATTGGTCACGCCGTTCGCCCGAAGCTTGGTTTCAAGCATACGGGGAATCTCGTTTGCCACGGTGGAGTCACCGAAGATGACGCAGCTGCAGGCGTCGGGATCGGAGGAAAGCACGTCAATGCTTTTCAGAGAGGGGATGACCTGATAATCACCGGAGTCGGCGGACAGCTCCAGAGGAATGCCCAGCAGCATGGAGCCGACACGGGTGTAATTGCCCACCGCAGCGTAGGTGTTGCCGCCGATGAGGCCGATGGTACGCTGAGTGTTAAAGCAGGGGAAATAGGTGGTGACGGAGAGCCTCTGACCTGCGGTCACGTCGAATTTTACAGGGTCGGAGACAACAACGCCGCCTGCGGGGATGCTGACGGTATTTTTGCCGCCGAAGGTCACGATCTTAATGGTAGTCATAGACAGGACTCTCTGATTGGCGGCGGTAGCTGCCACGGTGCAGCCGCCAATAGACAGAGGGGAAGTACCGAATTCATTGGAGAAGGTGAGCCGAAGCTGAGAGCCGCTTGCCGTGGGAGTCACCACGACACGGGAAGAGACGCTGGAAAGCGCAATGCCCAGCTTGTCAAGCACGGCGATGTCATTAAGACCGGCCTCAACAGGACTGGTGCTCCATGCGCAGACCCAGTTGTCTGCCGTATCCGCAGAAGCGCCGACGGGCACCACCGACAGCAGAAGAATTAAAATCAGTGCTACAGTAAATAACTTTTTCATTTTGTCCCCCTTTAAGTAAGTTTAATAAAATAATATATGGCAATAACCCAAATGTCAATGATAATTAAAAAAACAGGCAAACCCAGGCAAATCAGGCATATTAAAAAGATATGACTGTGAATAAATTATCATATCCGCATAAAGTGTCGGGAAAAATCAGACGCAGTCGCTCAAGCTGTGTTTCGGGATCGCCGACGGTCTGGGAATAATGGGTAAGCCAGAGCCTTCGTGCTCCGGCAGCTCTTGCTGTTTCCGCTGCCTGCGTAAAGGTGCAGTGACCGTAGCGCTCGGCAAGGGGAGCCTGCTCATCCTCTGCGTAGGTCGCATCGCAGACCAGAAGGTCTGCGCCGGCAGCGGCGTTTACAAGAGCCTCGCAGGGGGCGGTATCTCCGCTGAACACCACACGAAGTCCCCGCCGCGGCTCTCCGCATACGGCCTCGGGCCGAATAGTGACACCGTCCACGCTGACGCTTTCGCCGTTTTGAAGTTTGCCCCAAAGCCACTGCGGTATATTGAGGCTCCTTGCCCTCTCCGGAAGAAACTCGGGAGGTCTCGGCAGAGAAAAAACATAGCCGCAGCTCGGTACTCTGTGTGCGGTGGGGAAGGGTGAGAGGGTACAGCCCACAGGGAAATTAAGACCCAATTCATTCAGAGAAAGCTCACCGGAAACGAAAGCAATATCAAAGCCGAGCTCGCCCGCAAGCTGCATAAGGGGGGAAAGCTCGGTTTTTATATCCCCGGGTCCTGTGATAAAAAGCCTTTTTGTCCGACCCAGACAGTTCATGGTCTGCAGCAGCCCGGGAAGACCGAAAATGTGATCACCGTGGTAATGAGACAGGGCTATCACATCCGTTTTCATAAGGCTGATATGAGCTTTTCTCGCCGCTGTCTGCGTGCCCTCGCCGCAGTCGAAGAGTATCGATCCACCACCGCAGCGCAGAAATGCCGAGGAGAGGGCTCTGTCCGGCAGAGGCATAGTGGCGGCGGTGCCCAATAAAGTGAAGCTTATCATTTCAGGGAGTCGGCAAGCTCTTTGCCTCTGGGAGTAACGGCGATGCCGCCCTTGGAGGTCTCCTTGAACTGGGTGCTCATGCCGTCACCCACCTGACGCATTGCGTCGATGACCTGATCAGCCGGGATTGCGCTGGTGATACCCGCCAGAGCCATATCGGCGGCGGTGAGAGCGTTAACAGCACCCACCACGTTGCGCTTTACGCAGGGAATCTCCACAAGACCGCCAACGGGGTCGCAGACAAGACCCATGAGGTTCTTCAGGGCAATTGCGCAGGCATCCGCCATCTGCTGAGGGCTGCCGCCCCGCAGAGCCACAAGAGCGGACGCCGCCATGCCGGAGGCGGAGCCGATCTCAGCCTGACAGCCGCCCTCGGCACCGGAAATGCTGGCACGGTTGGCAATGACCTGACCCACGCCTGCGGAGACGTAGAGAGCATGGAGCATCTCCTCATCGGAGCAGCCGTACTCCTCCTGACAGGTGTAGAGCAGTGCCGGAAGAACGCCGCAGGAGCCTGCCGTGGGAGCGGCGACGATACGGCGCATACAGGCGTTGGAGCAGCCCATCATCAGGGCGCGGGTGACGATTCTGGACACGAAGGGACCGCAGAGGGTGTTGCCCTTTTTGGCGTAGGCATCCATGATGCCGCCCTCAGGGCCTACAAAGCCGCTGGCGGAGACCATGTCGGGGTCGTAGGACTCGATGGAGGAGCGCATGACCTGCCACACGGTCTGCATTTTGCTGACGGAGGCCTCGACGGATATGCCCTGCTCCTCTGCATCGGTCTCCAGAACGACCTGCCAGAAGGGCTTGGACTGGCTGCTGCAGAGCTGCTGAATCTCGGATATGGAACGGAATGACATAGCTTGACCTCCTTTAGAGCTTTACGTTAATGTAGGTTGCCTTGAGCACGCCGTTAAAGTGGCTCAGAACCTCCACGATGGCGGGGGAGAGGGAGTGGTCTATCTCATAGACCATGACGGCGGTGCCGCCCCGCCTGTCACGGAAGAGCTGCATGGTGCCGATATTCACGGACACCGATGCCAGCAGAGAGGAGACGTCTGCCATAAGACCGGGCTTGTCCTCGTTGTAAATGATGAGGGTGTTGCTGGCGCCGGAAAAGCTCACGTCCATGCCGTCAAGCTTTGTCACCTTGATTCTGCCGCCGCCCAGAGAGGACACCTGCACGTCCACGGTTTTTCCGCTTTCTCCGGT
>JABUSQ010000186.1 GCA_021442665.1 Oscillospiraceae bacterium | reverse complement strand
GGACATGCGCCTCGCAAAAAACACTTCTCAGACCGCAAGCGTGCGAGCACAGCGAGTGCGGGAAGCGGGCTGTAAAAACTCAAAAAAGTGCGTGCACTTTTTTGAAGCTTGTCGAAGTATTTCGACAAGCTGAAAGTGGCTGCCGCAGAAGCGACAGCCACTTACTATTTGATTTGGGTGTCTATTAATACATGCCCATTCCGCCGTCAGGCATTGCGGGAGCCGCCGGAGCGGGAGGCTCGGGAATGTCAGCAACGAGGGACTCGGTGGTGAGAACCATGGAAGCAACAGAGGAAGCGTTCTCAAGAGCGCTGCGGCAGACCTTGGTCGGGTCTACGATGCCGGCTGCGATCATGTCGCAATACTCCTCGGTGGCTGCGTTGAAGCCGAAGTTTACGCTGTCGTTGGACTTGACCTTGTCGAGGATGACAGGGCCTTCGAGACCTGCATTCTTCGCGATCTGCTTGATCGGAGCCTCGAGAGCCTTGGCAAGGAGAACGATACCGGTCTTCTCATCGCCGTCGTAGTTGGGGATAAGAGCCTCGACAGCCTTGGAGGCCATGACGTATGCGCTGCCGCCGCCGGCTACGATACCTTCCTCAACTGCTGCACGGGTAGCGTTGAGAGCGTCCTCGATGCGGAGCTTCTTCTCCTTCATCTCGGTCTCGGTGGCTGCGCCAACCTTGATGACGGCAACGCCGCCTGCCAACTTTGCAAGGCGCTCCTGAAGCTTTTCTCTGTCGTAATCGGAGGTGGTGGTCTCAATCTGAGAGTTTATCTGTGCGATGCGGGCTCTGATATCTGCGGAATCGCCTGCGCCGTCTACGATGACGGTGTTCTCCTTAGTGACCTTGACCTGACGTGCCTGTCCCAGCATATCCAAAGACGCGGTCTGCAGCTCCATGCCAAGATCGGAGGAAACCACCTGTGCGCCGGTAAGAACTGCGATATCCTGCAGCATCTCCTTGCGGCGGTCGCCGAAGCCGGGAGCCTTGACGCAGACACAGACGAAGGTGCCTCTGAGCTTGTTGAGGATGATGGTAGCAAGGGCCTCGCCCTCCACCTCCTCGGAGATTATGAGAAGCTTGCGTCCGGTCTTTACCACCTGCTCCAGCAGGGGCAGTATCTCCTGAATGTTGGTGATCTTCTTATCGGTGACGAGGATGAGAGCGTCGTCCAGAACAGCCTCCATCTTCTCCATATCGGTTGCCATGTAGGGGGAGAGGTAACCGCGGTCGAACTGCATACCCTCGACGACCTCGCTGTAGGTATCGGCGGTCTTGCTCTCTTCAATGGTGATAACGCCGTTCTGAGAGACCTTCTCCATTGCCTCGGCGATGAGATTGCCGATAAGCTCGTCACCGCTGGAGATGGCGCCGACCCTTGCGATGTCTCCGGAGCCGGAAACGGGCTGGGAATCCTCACGGATGGCGGCAACTGCGGCGTCCACTGCCTTCTTGATGCCCTTCTTCATTGTCATGGGGTTTGCGCCGGCTGCCAGATTCTTGAGACCCTCGCTGATCATTGCCTGAGCAAGAACGGTTGCGGAGGTGGTGCCGTCGCCCGCCACGTCGTTTGTCTTGGTGGAGACCTCCTTGATGAGCTGAGCGCCCATATTCTCGAAGGGATCCTCCAGCTCTATTTCCTTGGCGATGGTGACGCCGTCATTGGTGATCAGGGGGGAGCCGAACTTCTTATCCAGAACGACATTGCGTCCCTTGGGACCGAGGGTGATCTTCACGGTATCCGCAAGCTGGTTCACGCCTCTTTCTATTGCCTTGCGAGCTTCCTCGCCGAAAATAATCTGCTTTGCCATTTTAATAATCCTCCTTATTCAACGATAGCAAGAATGTCGGACTGACGCACAATGGTGTATTCCTCACCATCAAGCTTTATCTTGCTGCCGCTGTACTTGCCGACCAGAACCTTGTCGCCGACGCTTACTTCCATTTTGACCTCGTTTCCGTCCACAACGCCGCCGGGACCCACCTCGGTGACCTCGTAAACCTCGGGCTTCTCCTGTGCGGAAGCGGCGAGGAAGATGCCGCTTTCGGTCTTTTCTTCTGCTGCACGCTGCACCAGAACGACTCTGTCTGCCAAGGGCTTGAGCTTCATATATATGACCTCCATAATTTAATACTTATATTACTTATATAATTCTCGTTTGTTAGCACTCGAAGCCTGCGAGTGCTAACAACACTATAATAGCACATTTTTGAATTTTTGCAAGTGCTTTGTGTAATAAAATTTGTGAAAAATTTATATATTTTTTGATACGAATTTAGTAAGAAGCCTGCAAATGCTGCGCCGGAGAGAGGAACAACGGGAGATTGCTCAGAAATACATGAACAGATCGCACTTTATCATGCCGTTGTAGAGCTTGCGTTTTTTGTCGGCGTTTCTGCCGAAGCTGCGCTCGAACTCCGTGTGACTTGACAGCAGATAGAGCTTCCAGTTATCGGTTTTCCGCCAGGCCTCGCCGAAGAGGCGGTACAGCCGCTCCGCATCCTGCTTTTCCATTATGCGCTCGCCGTAGGGAGGGTTGGTCACGATGATGCCGCTGTCGGTCTTCCGTGAGAAGGAGGCGGCGTCGGCAAGCTCAAAGCGGACGACGTCGGAAACTCCTGCACGAAGAGCGTTTTCCCGGGCGATATCAAGTGCTTTTGGGTCGATGTCCGAGCCGACTATGCGGTAGTCCCCATGAAATTCCGCAGCTCTCGCCTCCTCCCGCACCTGATTCCACACGCTCTGGTCGAAGCTGCGCCAGCTCATGGCGGAGAAGCTGCGGTTTAGGCCCGGGGCTCTGTTTTTGGCGATGAGTGCTGCCTCAATGGGGATGGTGCCGCTGCCGCAGAAGGGGTCGGCGAAATCCTCCCTGCCCCGGTATCTGGACAGGGTCACCATAGCCGCTGCCATGGTCTCCTTCAGGGGAGCTGCGTTGTGGGCGGGACGGTAGCCTCTCTTGTGCAGCCCATCCCCGGAGGTGTCTACGCACAGAGACACGACATCCTTCATGATGGAAAACTGTATCTGGTAGGTCTCACGGCTTTCGGGAAACCATTGCAGACCGTAGACGCTCTTCAGACGCTCGACCACGGCTTTCTTTATTATCTTCTGGCAGTCGGAGACGGAGAACAGTCCGGAGTTCAGACTATAGCCCTTCACAGGGAAGGCGGCGTCCGAGGGGATAAGGCACTCCCAGGGCAGAGCCCGGGTTTTTTCGAAGAGCTCGTCAAAGGCGGTGGCTTTAAAGCGCCCCAGCTCTATGAGCACACGCTCACCGATGCGCAGACAGGTATTGGCTTTGGCGACGGCAAGCTCATCGCCTGAGAAATAGACCCTGCCGTTTTCGGAACGCACATCCGAGAGCTTCATACGCCTGAGCTCATCGGCGATGGGTCCCTCCAGACCCAACAGGCAGGGCACGCAAAGATCATACATTATAATTCACCTCAACTGTGTTGTGCAGCCTTATGATGCTTCATAAGGGTCAAACCATTTTACTGAATAAATGCAGTTTTGTAAATGGGTAATTTGTAAAGGCTTGACCGCAAGACAGGCAAAGCAAAAAGGATGCGGGCGCATCCTTTTTGTCTTACGCTATGTGCGGCCACGGCAATCAGCCGTGGGAAAAAACTCTCAGAAGAGCTTAGCAATATAAGGCACTATCTCCTTTATAACAAAGCCCGTTGTATTTATGCAAAGGTCATAATAGCGCTTGTCGCCCCATTTCTGACCGGTGAAGTCATTGTAATAGCTGGCCCTGTCCTTATCTATGGCGATGATCTGCCGGCGTGTCTTCTCCACGGTGAGATCCTCGCCCTCCTGCTGCCGCTCAATGCACCGTTTTATACGGCTGTCCATATCCGCATGAACAAAGAGCCTGAAGGGCTTCTTATCCTTCAGAATGAAGTCTGCGCAGCGGCCTATAATAACGCAGTCTCCCTTATCCGCCAGCTCATGTATTATTTCCGTCTGAGCCATGTATATGCCCTGCATCTGCATGAGCTGATAGTCCGGAACTGCGGAAAAGCTGTGCCCGATGGTTATTGGGAACAGCCTGTGGGGCTTGCTCTCCACCACCGACCGCACATAATCCTCCGACAGAGACATGTTCTTCGCAATTTCACTGATTATTTCCTTGTCGTAATACTGTACGCCCAGCTCCTCGGCAAGCCTGCGGCCAAGTTCTCTGCCGCCGCTGCCGAACTCTCTGCCTACCGTGATGATTTTATTCATAACGCACCTCCGGGGTGTATTTTTCCACGCCCATTTTACCATTTTTTAATGCGCATTACAAGAGAGCATAAAAAAAGAAACGACCCTTGACCGCACGCTTAATAGCCACTACAGCAGTCAAGGGTCATCTCTCTGTATTCTTATTATCTAACATCATTGGTTACCTCTCTTTCTGCGGATTTCATTTATATTTTCATCGGGTATCACCCTTTCTGATTATAATATAACAGACAGTGCAGAGCATTTCAATTGACAGCACTTACAAACTTTAAAGTGCTGAATTGTTGATAGTGCAGATTTTACCTTTTTTGCTTGACCATGCCTTTAATTTGAGGTAAAATGATATTGTTGCGGGTCGTATATATACGACCTGCTTTTTGCTTTTTCCGCTCTGTATTGAAGTTTCACAAAAAGCGGCTGAATACCGCACACTTTTTCTACTTCCGTTTTTAATTTAAAAATTGACTATGCCCCGGATTTGTGAGAAAATAATTCAAATCGTTAATTCGGAGGTAATGAAATGGCCTATTATTACAATGAGCCCTCAAGAACTTTCAGCGAATATCTTCTCATTCCCGGTTATACCGACGAGAACTGCACTCCCGCTAATGTCAGTCTCCGTACCCCTCTGGTAAAATTCAGAAAGGGTGAGGAGGAATCCGCCATATATCTCAACACTCCCTTTGCTTCCGCCATCATGCAGTCGGTCTCCAACGATACCATGGCCATCGCTTTGGCGAAGGAGGGCGGCATCTCCTTTATCTACGGTGCTCAGAGCATCGAGAGCGAGGCGGCTATGGTCGCCCGTGTGAAGAACTACAAGGCGGGCTTCGTCACCAGCGCCTCCAATGTGACCCCCGACCAGACTCTGGCGGATATTCTTGAGCTCAAGAGCAAGAACGGCTATTCCACTGTCGCCGTCACCGAGGACGGCTCCCCCAACGGCAGACTGCTGGGCATAGTATCCAGCCGTGACTACCGTGTAAGCCGCATGAGTACCGACACCCCCGTGCACGAATTCATGACACCGCTGGAAAAGCTGGTCACTGCTCCCGAGGGTACCTCCCTGAAGGAGGCCAACGACATCATCTGGGATCACAAGCTCAATTCTCTTCCCATCGTTGACGGCAATGGCTGCCTTATGTACTTCGTTTTCCGCAAGGACTACTCCGAGCACAAGCTCAACCCCAACGAGATCCTGGACGAGCACAAGCGTTATATCGTGGGTGCAGGTATCAATACCCGTGACTATGAGCAGCGTGTTCCCGCACTTGTGGACGCCGGCGTTGACGTGGTATGTCTCGACTCCTCCGACGGGTATTCCCACAGACAGAAGAAGGCCATCGACTTCATCCGAGGCAAATACGGCGACACCGTGAAGGTGGGCGCAGGCAATGTGGTTGACCGGGACGGCTTCCTCTTCCTCGCCGAGGCAGGTGCCGATTTCGTGAAGGTGGGCATCGGCGGAGGCAGCATCTGCATCACCCGTGAGACCAAGGGCATCGGCAGAGGTCAGGCCACCGCTCTTATTGAGGTCTGCGCAGCCCGTGACGAATATTTTGAGAAGACCGGCGTGTACATCCCCGTCTGCTCCGACGGCGGTCTGGTTCACGACTACCATATGACTCTGGCCCTGGCTATGGGCGCAGATTTCCTCATGATGGGACGCTACTTCGCCCGCTTCGACGAAAGCCCCACGGAAAAGCTCATGATAAACGGCGTTTTCGTGAAGGAATACTGGGGTGAAGGCTCCAACCGTGCCCGTAACTGGCAGCGCTACGATATGGGCGGTGCCGGCAAGCTCTCCTTCGAGGAGGGTGTGGACTCCTACGTTACCTACGCAGGCCCCCTCCACAACAACGTGGAGATGAGCGTTTACAAGATAAAGTCCACCATGTGCAACTGCGGTGTGACAAATCTGGAGGACCTGAAAAAGAACGCCAGACTCACCCTTGTTTCATCTGTCAGCATCGTTGAGGGCGGCAGCCACGACGTTATTCTCAAGAACAAATAATCGGAGGGAAAAATATGGACAGCAATGTACGCCCCGAAAGCATGGCACGCATAAGCACTCCCGAGCTGGCAGAGGCATTTATCTCTGAGCAGATGGAGCTTCTCAGACAGCAGATAGGCGATAAGAAGGTACTTCTGGCACTCTCCGGAGGAGTTGATTCCTCCGTCGTTGCAGCTCTGCTTATAAAGGCAGTAGGCAAGCAGCTCGTCTGCGTCCACGTCAACCACGGACTTCTCCGCAAGGGCGAGCCCGAGCAGGTGATTGAGGTTTTCAGAAATCAGATGGACGCAAATCTGATTTACGTTGACGCCGTTGACCGTTTTCTGGACAAGCTGGCGGGTGTCGCCGATCCTGAGGCAAAGCGCAAGATAATCGGCGCAGAATTCATCCGTGTGTTCGAGGAAGAGGCACGTAAGCTTGACGGTATCGAATTTCTGGCTCAGGGCACCATCTACCCCGATATTCTGGAGAGCGACGGAGTAAAGGCACATCACAACGTGGGAGGTCTGCCCGAGGATCTGCAGTTTGAGCTGGTGGAGCCCGTGAAGCTGCTCTACAAGGACGAGGTCCGTGTTGTGGGCAAGGCTCTGGGTCTGCCCGACGGCATGGTCTTCCGCCAGCCCTTCCCCGGCCCCGGTCTGGGTGTAAGATGTACCGGAGCCATCACCCGTGACCGCCTGGAGGCTGTCCGTGAGTCCGATGCCATACTCCGTGAGGAGTTTGCAAATGCCGGACTGCAGGGCAAGGTGTGGCAATATTTCACCTCCGTTCCCGATTTCCGTGCCACCGGCATCGTAAACGGCAAGCGTGCCTACGACTGGCCCGTCATTATCCGCGCGGTCAACAGTGTGGACGCCACCAGCGCCACCGTTCCCGAGCTGGACTGGGCTCTGCTGAAGAAGATTACCGACCGCATTCTGTCGGAGGTGCCCGGCGTTTGCCGTGTGCTCTACGAGCTCAGCCCCAAACCCATCTCCACTATAGAATGGGAATAAATCGTGAAGTCTGAAAACCCTTGATTTTACTGGGTTTTTGAGTCTATAAAGCTCGATTTGATAGCAAAATGATAGCAGCCGCCAAAACGCATTTATTCTGAGTTTCAAGCGGTTTGCGAGTAAAGAGTATCTGAATACAACGAAAAGGCATTACTGACTTATGTAGTCGGTAATGCCTTTTTGCGATTATTTAGTTCGAAAAACTGGGATTTGTGCTTCTGTAAAACTTCAATTCTACTTAAGCAACATGGACGCCCAAGCGGTAATAAGTGCATCAAAAATGCCGTGTGCAATAATTAATGACAAAAGTGAACAACCGGAATATGGGGACAGCGGCATCTGCGGTATATCCGGAAGCACCGCAAGGCACTCTACACCTGGCTCTTCTCGACGGGAAGCCTTTTTTATGCCGTTATACTGTTTTTCAGCCCGTAAGGAAGACCCAGCAGTCGGTCTCGGGAGACCTGCCGTAGCACATGGGTACGAAGCGGAGTCTGACCTCGCCCAGCGTCACATATTTTGCCGCAGAGTCAAGGGCGAGTACCGCCGCGGAGGCGTCCACATAGTAGTAGACCCGGTCGAAGACCTTGAAGAAAAGCTCGGCGTTCTGACCCTGAGCGGCGTCCTCGCCGCCGGTGAAGGCAGCGTCGCTGTTAAGACGCACGGATACGGCGGCATCCAGATTTCTGAGGCTTCTGGTGACGCTGATGGCGAAGCCGGAGCAGGCACTGACGGGGGTGGAACTGGGGCTGCTGCTGCCGGGATACAGGAAGCCGGCGCCATCGGACACGGGATGCCTGATGCCGTTGAGGCATATCTCGTCAAAACCCATTCCGGCAAGCTCCTTACTCAGATCGGCGATGTACTTGCGGTACTCCGTGCTGTAGGGGTCTATCCAGCCACCGCTGTCATCGGTATAGTTGGAGCCGTCGGCTTTTTTCAGAGAAACTCCGGGGTAGCGTCCGGGAACGGCACTGTCATTCAGACAGCACAGCTCCGCTACGAGATAAATATCCCGCTCCCCGTCCTTTATCTCCTGCACTAGGGCTGCAAGGTCAAGACTGCCCCCCGTACCGTATGCCTGAGCAAAATCGGTCTTGGAGTCGTACACCAGTATGCCGGAGGCGGGCTTTACTTCAAGAACGAGAGCGTTTGCGTGCTGCTGTGCGGCGAGAGTGTTTCGCACATTGTCGGCGGTGAGGTTTGCGGCGGAGATATAGTCCGCCTTGACGGCGGTGGTGATGCTCTCGCCGGCTGACGCCTTGATGTTCGTATAATCCGCCTCACCGATAACAAGCTCTATGCTGACGGGGTCAAATACTCTGACACTGCTTCCCTCGTCGTTGACCTCGATGTGAGAGCTGCCGTCGGAGAGCAGAGGAATATCAAGATACAGCTTGTCGTTCGTGATAACTATGAACTTCTGCAGACCGTAGAAAAGCAGGAGCAGCAGTGCAAGAAGCGTCAGAAGTACGATGGAGAGAATGAAGGCGGGCTTGCGCTTCTGCTTTTTTCCGGGATAAAATTCTGAGCTGCGTTTAGCCAATAATATCAGTCCTCAATTTGATTTATGCGGCGAACATGGCGCTCGTCGCCGGAGAAGGGTGTGTCAAGGAAGGTGTCCACTATCTTCAGGGCAAGGCCCGCACCCAGAACACGGGCTCCCATGGCGAGAACGTTTGCGTCGTTGTGCAGACGGGTCATTTCCGCTGAAAAGCAGTCGCCGCAGAGAGCCGCTCTCACGCCGGGGACCTTGTTTGCGGCGATGGAAATGCCGATGCCCGTGCCGCAGATGACGATGCCTCTTTCGCATTCGCCGCCGGCAACTGCCGTCGCTACCGCCCTGCCGTAGACGGGATAATCACAGCTTGCCTCGGAATAGGTGCCGTAGTCTTTGTATTCAAGACCTCTTTCTTCGAGGTGCTTAATGACCTCCTGCTTCAATGCATATCCGCCGTGGTCGGAGCCGAGTGCTATCATTACGTTTCCTCCGGGAAATAGATTTTTCTCATTATCTCACGAAAATATGAATATATCAAGTATTATTAAAAGGGCCAGGAGGGCAGCCACTTCATAAGCAGGCTGCCCAGCTCCCTGTCAACGGTCATGCCGGATATGGCGGGGTAGAACAGAACGAACAGCGCCGCAGACATTCCCGTCAGACCGAAGACCCCGATGCGCCAGTCGCTTCTGTTTTCCCGCATGAGGGAGAAGATCCTGCACATGGCAAGCAGCAGAAACACCGAGGCGGGGAAATAGTGGTACTCAAAGGTCGTACGGGTGATGAACACCCAGGGCAGAAGCTGCGCCAGATAGCCGATGACGATGAATTCCGAGATAATGTCCCTGCGGAACAGGGCCAGATACCCGTTGAGGAATATGGCAATAAGACCGCCCCAGCACAGCACGGGGTTCAGGAATGCACCGAAGGAGGAGCGGGTACCGTCATCGTAATACTGAAGGTAGTAGAGTATGGGACGTATGTCCAGTATCCACTGATACCAGCGTGAGGAATAGGGATGCTCGGAATGCACGGCGGAGTGGTAGCTGAGCATGAACCTCTGATTATCCAGAACGATGTTCGCATAATCCCCCGTGAAGAGCATGCCTATGCCCTCCATGCCCTTTGCCGTGCCGTAGGGGAGGTAGCTCACATAGTAGACACAGGCGGGGACGAGAACAAAGAATACAAGGCAGAACAGACAGTTTGCGATAAAGCGGCCGAGCCTGAAATGCCGTATCTGATACAGAAGCCATATAACAGCAAGACCGGCCCCGGCATAGAGGCAGGTCCACTTGCAGGCGGCTCCGATGCCGAAAAAGAGTCCCGACAACGCAAGGTATCTCAGCCTGCCCCCACTGATGTAAAGATACATAAAAAGGTACATCAGCAGGATGAAAAACACAGCATAGGTGTCGATGGTGGCTATGCGGGTCTGGGTAAAATGCATGAAGTCAGCGGCAAGCATTGCCGTACCGCAGAGGGGTACGGCTCCTCCTCCGAACAGCTTTTTCAGAAATACGAACATCACCGGCAGCATGAATGCTCCGAAGAGCGTGCCGGAGAATCTCCAGCCGAAGGGAGTCATACCGAAGAGCCTTATACCTACGGCGATGATGAGCTTGCCCAGCGGCGGATGGGATATTTCGTAGGGGTACACGCCGTTCAGATTCTCGTAGGCGGTTCTGGCGTGGTATATCTCATCAAAATAGGTGCTGTTGAGATAGGTCATGGAGTCGGGAACAAGCTCCTGCTCGTCGAACAGCTCCCCCTCGCCGGAGATCACGCCTCTGTCAGTGCGCAGGGAAAGCTCACCGAGATACATATCGGCCTGCGCGGTGATGCGGACAAAGCCTGCGGAAGTATCCGCTCCCTCCGTGAATTCCGCCTTGCTCCACTTGAAAAGAGCGGAGTATTTCTGGTCGAGGCTGCCGACGGGGCTGTAATGTTCTCCGTCGTATGAGCATTCCAGCAGGTATTTCCCGGTATTCAGACCCGGGTAGAAGAGTATTTCTTCAATGACGGTGTCACCGCCCAGCTCAATGGTTACGCTGTCACCGGCGCTGAAATGACGGAAGCTCTGCGGAGCCTCGGTATCGCCCAGCTTATAAAATGCAGTGACGGTGTATAAAATTATAATCACGGACAGTATAAGAGCTTCACTGCGCGTCCTGCCTCTGTAATTTACGGACAGCTCCGCCTCTCTTAAAGAGGGAGTTCCCAGAAAAAACAGTACGATGAGCAGAAGAAATGCCGCAGGGAAGATATAGGTCAGATAACTCAATTTGCAGTCACCTCAGGTGAATTATACCCGATTTCCACCCATGTGTCTACCTAAAGGAGTACAAAAACAGATTATTTGTTCACGAATGCGGGATAAAAGCTTGACATAACGTCTAAGGAGGACTAAAATAGTTTGGGTTATATTTGCGGTGCCGGGGGAAGCACCGATTGAATATCCTTATAATTTTTCGGACAGATGCGCTTGATGGTCTGTCTTGACTTAGATTAAGCTTTATCACAGCACAGCAAACCACCACAATATTTTTAAAGATTGGAGGTGTGTTTACTTCTATGCAATTATGGTTAGCCATTGTACTGATAGTTGTCGCATTCGCAGCAGGCTTTATTATAAGCGCTTTTCGCAGTGAAAAAGGTGCGGAAGGAGTAATCAGAAAAGCAAGAGAAGAAGAGCTGCGTATCATAAACGACGCAACAAAGAGTGCCGAGAGCAAAAAAAGAGAAGCTCTCGTTGAAGCAAGAGAAGAAATACACAAAAACCGCTCCGAGTATGAGCGGGAGGAAAAGTCACGCAGAAGTGAGCTGCAGAAGCAGGAAAGACGTCTGCAGCAGAAGGAAGAGAATCTTGACCGCAAGACCGATACCTTAGAGCGCAAGACCGAGACTCTTAACCAGAAGATAGCCGCCATCGAGACCCAGCAGGAGGAGATAGCGCTTATCAAGAAGAGCCAGCTTGAAATGCTGGAGAAGGTCTCGGGCTACACCGTAGATGAGGCAAAGGCATATCTCATCAACGCCCTGAAGGACGAGGTCACCCACGAAATGGCTGTGAAGGTCAAGGAGATAGAGGCACAGTATAAGGAAGAGGCAGAGGACAGAGCCAGAGAGATCATCGTCACCGCCATCCAGCGCTGCGCCGCAGACCACGCCAGCGAGGTCACCGTATCCGTCGTACCCCTCCCCAACGACGAGATGAAGGGACGCATCATAGGCCGTGAAGGCCGTAACATCCGCAGCATCGAGACCCTCACAGGCTGCGACCTTATCATTGACGATACCCCCGAGGCTATCACCGTATCCAGCTTTGACCCCGTTCGCCGTGAGATAGCACGCCTTACGCTGGAAAAGCTCATTGCCGACGGACGCATCCATCCCGCCCGCATCGAGGAGATGTTCGCCAAGGCTCAGAAGGAGGTCAACGCCACCATCAAGTCCGAGGGCGAGCGTGCCATCTTCGAGACCAATATCCACGGCGTAAATCAGGAGATAGTAAAGCTTCTGGGACGCATGAAATACCGTACCAGCTACGGTCAGAACGTCCTGCAGCACTCCATCGAGGTCTCCCATATTGCGGGACTTCTGGCTTCGGAGCTGGGTGCGGATGTGAATACCGCAAAGCGTGCGGGACTTCTGCACGATATAGGCAAGTCCATCGACCACGAGGTCGAGGGTAGCCATATCACCATCGGCGTTGACATCGCAAGAAAGTACCGCGAGAATGAGGCCGTCATCCACGCCATCGAGGCACATCACGGCGACGTGGAGGCCCGTACTCTTGTGGCGTGCATCGTTCAGGCGGCGGACGCAATCAGTGCCTCCCGTCCCGGCGCAAGACGTGAGAATATTGAAAACTACGTCAAGCGTCTGGAAAAGCTTGAGGAAATTTCCAAGAGCTTTCCGGGTATTGCAGGCAGCTACGCCATTCAGGCGGGCCGTGAGATTCGTGTCATGGTCAAGCCCGAGGAGGTCGATGAGGATCACATGGTGCTTCTTGCCCGTGACATCGCAAAGAAGATCGAGGAAGAGCTCACATATCCCGGACAAATCAAGGTCCATGTCCTGCGTGAGACCAAGGCTGTCGAATACGCAAAGTAAAACAGAACCACAAAAAATCCACGGCTCCCGTGAGCCGTGGATTTTCTTATTTATTACCGTAAATCTCGTTTAAGTCCATGAGAAGCACATCGGCCTCAACAGTTTTTCCGTCACGCCAGAGCACAAGGCTTATTCTGTCGCCTATCTCATAGCTTTCCTTCGCTGCGGCAACATCCGCCGTGGTGTGCACCTCAACACCTCCGACAGAGACGAGAATGTCGCCCGGCTTCACGCCCTGCTTTGCGGCGTCGGAGTTTTTCTCCACACTGGAGATGTACAGCCCGTCGGGAATGTCGTAATACTCCGCTATATTCTTGGGAACGGCACCGACCACGATGCCGATGCTGCTGCGTCCGTATACTGCACCGTCACGCATTATGGAGGCGACGACGCTCTGCACCGTGTCCGTGGGAATTGCAAAGCCTATGCCCTCGATACCCGATATGGCGGAAATCATCTTCATGTTGGTGATGCCAACCACCTGCCCCCGCTCATTGAACAGAGGCCCACCGGAGTTGCCCCCGTTTATGGCGGCATTGGTCTGCAGCAGATTCATCGCAGTGCCGTTATAGTTTACTGACCGGTCCTTGGCAGAGATTATGCCGTTCGTCATGGTGAGACGGTAGGCCTCGCCCAGTGGGTTTCCGATTGCTACGGCGACATCGCCCACGGATACGGAATCCGCAGCGGCAAATACCGCAGGAGTCAGCCCCTGAGCGTCTATCTTCAGCACCGCAATATCGCTGACGCTGTCGGCACCCACCAGCCTTGCCTCGTAGGTGCTTCCGTCGGTGAGACCTATCTCAGCGCTGACGCATTCTTCTATGACATGGGTGTTGGTGATGATATACCCGTCTGCAGACGCCACGATACCCGAGCCCCAGCTATAGCCTCCGCCGCTCTCCTTTTTCGCCTTCACGGACACCACAGAGGGCGTACAGCGCTCGTAAAGCTCCTGTAGGCTCAGGCTGCGGCCCTCGTTTGCCCCCGCAACGGAGAGCACGAGACTGCCTCTGTCCTCTGCTGCCGGGAGATACACCGGGGCTATCGTAACCGTGGTCGAGCTGTACAGCACGTCCATGAAATCGTGGAAATCCTTTGGCATGTCGCCGTTTATATCGTAATCCGGCGAGTCGGAATTGCCCCCGGAGGGGACGAAAATGATGAAGATAACGCATGCCAGCAGCAGAAGAGCGCAGAGCATGGCATAGAATACTCCCCGTTTATAAAAGGGCTTAGGAGCAGCGGCTTCTTCCCGTGACCGAGTCTCGGGAGCTTCGGGAGCCTCAAGGGGTCTGTACCATCCGCCCCCGTTGTACCAATTATTCATAGCTTACCTCTCAGCCGCTTACGCCAACGGAAGGGTGAACACAAATTCCGTCACTCCGTCACGGCTCGTCACGGCTATGTCCTCGCCGTGGTTGTTGATTATGGTCTTCACAAGATAGAGCCCCAGCCCCACGCCGTCCTTGTCCATGCTTCGGGAGCGGTCGGATTTGTGGAAGCGGTCGAAGATATTCGACAGATCGTCGGCGGGTATGGTTTCGCCCCTGTTTTTCACGGAAACATAGGCCTTGTTGCCGCTCTTGTACAGCCTTATTCTTATGGTGCTGTCCCTCTCTGCAAATTTTACGGCGTTGTCCGTGAGATTGTAGAGCACCTGCGTGATGGAGTCGGGCTCGGCAATGACCATGATGGGATCCTCCGGAAGCTGGGGGTCAACGTCGAGATTCTTTTCCGTTGCCCTTGCCTCAAAGCTGAGCAGGGTCTGCAGCGTCAGCTCGGAAAGGTCGAATTTCCGCCGCTTGGTCTTGTCCAGAGCCTTGCTTCCCGCCTGAGAGGAGTCCAGCATGCTCCGCACGAGACGGGAGAGCCTTCTCGTCTCATCGGCTATCTTCCGCAGGTATTTTTCCTCCTGCTCCTTAGGTATGGTGCCGTCAAGTATGCCGTCAGCGAAGCCGGCAATGGTGGTCATGGGCGTGCGCAGCTCATGGGAGACGTTGGCGATGAACTCCTGACGCTGACGCTCGGACTTCTCAAGGGAGTCCGCCATGGAGTTAAATGAGTCCAGCAAAGCGCCCAGCTCATCGTCACGCTTTTCGGTGTTCTCCACACGGACAGAAAAATCACCGTGAGCGAATTTCCTCGCCGCTCTGGTGAGCTCGTCCAAAGGCTCGGCTATCTTCTTGGAGAAGATAAGGGACATGAGCATGGCAATAAACATCACCGCAGCGGATACGGCAAGAGCAACACCGATGAAGGTACGCCACACTCCCACGAGCATCATGCTCTCGGTGGAGACGAAGACGTAGCCGATAACGGAATCGGCGTGCTCGATGGGCTTTGCCGCCACGAGCCTCTCCTGAGGGTAGAAGTCGTCCAGTGTGGTGAGCTGCTGCATTTCACCCGTCAGCTTCAGCATACGCAGAGTGTTTTCGGAAAGCCGCCTGCCCTGATGCTCCGAGCAATAGAGCACCAAATCCGAACAGGACAGTACAAGACCGTCCTGATCGCAGATAAAAATATGACTGCGGGTGCTGCCTGCAATGGAACTGATGGTCATACGAAGATCCCAGCTTCCCAGCTCCTCCTGCCGCATTTTCGCGGATGCGGTGCGGGCGATCTCCTCGGCATTGGCATTCAGTCTCTGCTCGGTGTCATCGATGAGAAAGCTTCTGCCGAGGAAGAAGAAGGTTGTTCCGATAATGAGAAAGCAGCTTATGACCAGTACCGCAGTGGCGATAAAGTTTCGGAAATAGATGCTCTTCATTTGACGACTTCAAACTTGTAGCCTACGCCCCAGACGGTCTTGAGGCACCACTTGTCGGAAACGCCCTCCAGCTTTTCGCGCAGACGCTTGATGTGAACATCGACGGTACGGGAATCGCCGAAGTAGTCGAAGCCCCAGACCTCGTCCAGAAGCTGATTGCGGGTGAAAACGATGTTGGGGGAGGCGGCAAGATGGTACAGAAGCTCCATCTCCTTGGGGGGAGTATCCACCCTTGTGCCATCCACCACAAGCTCGTAGGAGTCGAGATTGACGACCAGCCTGTCGTAAACCAGCTTCTTCTCCTTCGGGGATTCCTCAGGCTCCGCACGGCGCATGACTGCGTGGATGCGTGCGAGAAGCTCCTTGACCTCGAAGGGCTTGGTCATGTAGTCATCGGCACCGATGTTGAGACCCTCCACCTTGTCTCCGGTCTCACCCTTGGCGGTGAGCATAATGATGGGCACAGAGGAGGTCTTGCGTATTTCCTTGCAGACCTGCTTGCCGTCCATGACGGGGAGCATGATGTCCAGCAGCACGAGATCGGGCTGGAAGACGGAGAACTCGGCAAGAGCCTTGCCGCCGTCGTAGGCGACACGAACCTCAAAGCCGTCCTTTTCGAGATAGAGCATAAGAAGCTCGGCGATATTGATATCGTCTTCAACAATAAGAGCTTTTTTATTCATGACGATTCCACCTGTCTTATAGATTATAGTCTGATTATAGATTAATTATACATTATGCGCAAAGGTAAAGGTTAATAAAATGTAAAAATATACGGCAGAGTGTTTATTATATTTCAAAAAGCGAAAAAACGCAAATAGCTATTGACTTTACGGCGAATATGAATTATAATACACAGGCTGAAAAGTTCATATTATCATACTCGGAGAAGTCGCGTAGCCCGGCCGAGCGCGCACGATTGGAAATCGTGTATACCCCATAAGGGTATCGAGGGTTCAAATCCCTCCTTCTCCGCCAAATCTTCACCGAAGCATTGATACGATGCTTCGGTGAACTTTTTTATT
>JABUSQ010000109.1 GCA_021442665.1 Oscillospiraceae bacterium | reverse complement strand
GCAGTCTCCGGCAATCACGAGATCAATGCATTTGACAACGAGGCTGCATATAAGTACCACAAAATGTGGACTGATAATCTCAAGGCTCATCCCCTCACGGGAAATCAGCTCCCCAGAATGGGCACCGCGGGCCTTGTATCCAACATGCAGTTACGAGGCATACTGTCCTCACGAAACTATGCTCAGGGGCAGTTTGAGGGCTTTGAAAAGGTCAGCGGTGAGGCTCTTGCGGAGGATTTCAACATCGTAAACAAGGGCTGTCTGTCCTGCCCCATGAAATGCTCACGAACCGTCAGCATAGACGGCAGGCAGGTCAAGGGGCCCGAGCTTGAGACACTGGGTCTTCTGGGCGGAGGCATTCTCAACGACAACATGGAGCTTATTTTCCGTTGGAACAACGAGCTCGACGAGCTGGGACTCGATGCCATCTCCTGCGCAGGCTCCATTGCGTGGGCTATGGAGGCAAACGAGAAGGGGCTTTGGGATAACGGACTGGCCTTCGGAAAAACCGACAATGTTTCTCAGACCATTGAGGATATCGCCTACAGACGTGGCATCGGCGACGATCTTGCCGAGGGTACCCGGTGGCTGAGCGGAAAATACGGCGGCGAGGATTTTGCCATCCAGTCCAAAGGTCTTGAGCTGGCAGCCTATGAGCCCAGAAGAGCCGTAGGTCAGGGTCTGGGCTATGCCGTAGGTAACCGTGGCGGCTGCCACATCAACGGCGGTTATCTCGTAATAATGGAAGGTCTGGGTCTTTACACCGATACTCAGACTCCTCACGCCAAGGCCGACCTGTGCATGGTTATGCAAAACCTCATGGAGGGTATTTCTCTGGGTGGGCAATGTATATTCACAAGCTATGCCCTGTTCCCTAATATTCTTCTTTCAAGGCCCAACGGCATTCTCACCAGAATCGTCAACAAGGTCATCCCCTACATCGGCCCCTTCGTCAGGGTATTTAACAGATTCCCGAGGATAGCCTGCTTCAATCTTCCGCTCATACCCTATTCCAAGGAGCTCAAGGTGGTGCTGGGCATGAAGGGTATGACGCTGGGCGAATTCATCAAGATAGGCGAAAGAAGCTACAATGTTGAGCGTGCCGTGAACGCCAAATTCGGTGTTTGTGCCGCCTCAGACACCCTGCCCAAGCGCCTGACTCATGTCCCGCAGGATCCAAACGACCCTACAACCGTGGTTCCTCTCGAGACAATGAAGAAGACCTACTACAGGGCCAGAGGCTGGGAAGCCAACGGTCTGCCCTCCGAAAAGAAGCTTCGGAGTCTGAAAATAATAGACTGAGAGGTGGAGCAGAAATGGTAACTGTAAGACTATTCGGAACCTTCCGCCTTGACTGCGGCATCAAGTCCCTTGAGCTTGAGGCCGAAAGAGTTAAGGATATTTACCCTATCATTATGGCGGAGGTCAGAAAAAGAAATCCCGAAACCCGGCTTAAGGAAGCCGATCTGAAGGGCTGTATCATCACCGTCAACAGCGTTCAGGTGGGCGTAAGAACAAAGCTCAGCGACGGTGACGAGGTGTGCCTCATGCCCGCCGTAGCCGGCGGCTGAGCACTGTGAATTTGAGGAAATTATTATGGCATACAGTATATCAAAAGAAAAATGCATAGGCTGCGGTATGTGTAAACGGTGCTGCAAGAGCGGAGCCGTGCAAATGCTGCTTGACGGAAAGAAAAAATACTGTAAAATAGACTCAGACATATGTGTTTCCTGCGGTCACTGCGCCCTGTTCTGCAAATTCGGAGCCATCTGCGATGACAGCGGAAGCACCAAACTGCCCACTCCCAAGGAGGAACGCTTCGTTCCCGTGGTGGATCATGAGGTCTGCACCGGATGCATGCTCTGTGTGGAGAACTGTCCTGAATACGCTCTGTCAATAACAATTATAACCAGACCTCTACCTGTACCTCATCCCGTCACCGTTTCGTCTCTCACCGAGCCCGAAAGCTGCCTCGGCTGCGGCAAATGCTTCAAAAGCTGCCCCATCCGTGCTATCAGTCTCGTGAAGAGGAAGGACCTGACCGCAGAGGATTAAGCAGCTTCATGGGCAGTATCTCCGTATGAGGTACTGCCTTTTTTATTAAACTTACAAAGGAGGAGCATTATGGCTTACACAGCAGCAGTTATTACCGTCAGCGACAAATGCAGCACAGGAGAACGCATCGACACCAGCGGACCCGCAGTTGTGAGCATGCTTAAGGAGGCAGGTTACGATGTTATCTTCAGCTCCGTTGTGCCCGACGAGCAGGATATCATCTCCGCAGAACTCGTAAAATGCGAGCATGAAATCGGTGCCGACCTAATCGTCACCACCGGGGGAACGGGACTTTCAAGGCGTGATGTCACTCCTCAGGCAACCAAGGCAGTCGTTGATTATGAGATTCCCGCAATTCCTCAGGCGATGCTTTACTTCAGCCTTCAGATAACACCGAGGGCAATGCTGTCAAGAGCGGCGGCAGGTGTTCGTGGCAGCTCCCTCATCATCAATCTGCCCGGCAGCGAGAAAGCAGCCCGGGAGAATCTCAGTGCCGTCGTTGGCACCTTGGACCACGCTCTGAAAATGATGGCAGGTGGCGGGCATTGATCAGTTTTTCGTCTGCCGTTGCATAATTAACAAGCTTTTTTGCCGTCTGCTGTTCGCAGGCGGCAAAGCCTTTCGGCTGCGTGAATAATTATTTATTCAAAGCATTGTCTGGCTTTTAGGGTACTTTGATTCTGTACCTATGTTCTGTCCTTTTTCATTTTGACGTTCAGAATAACAATTGCCGAAAGCACTAGCACCATACCCACCACGCTGAGCGGCGTGGGTATTTCGTTGTAAATGATAATTCCGAAAATTGTCGCCACCACCGGCTCCACCGACGCCATTATTGACGCCTTACCGTTTTCGATGCCCAGCAGGCTTCTGGTGTACAGCAGGTAGGGTAAAAAACAGGTGACGAGTCCCGTTGCTGCGCCCATCGCAAAATTATAGCCCGAAGAGAAAACCGCACCAAAGCCGCTAAAGCCGTCGATTACAAGCGCTCCTGCGGCTGCAAGCGCACATGCGTAGAAATTTACTGTTAGTACGGAGTAGCCCTTGTTTATGGAAAAACGGCTGAAAATGCTGTAAAGCGCATAGCATATGCCCGAGCCCAGTCCCAGAGCCAGTCCCAGCCTTGTGATGTGAGCATCGCCTGAGCCCAGTCCCGACACAAAGCAGCAGCCCAGAAACGCCAGTAGCATAGCGAACAGCTTTTTGCCCGTGAGCTTTTCCCTGAACAGAGGTGCCGACATCAACATCACGAAAAACGGCGCTGTGTAGAGCAGTATGGCAGCCGCCGAAAGGCTCATTTCGTCCATAGCTCTGAAATAGCACCAGCCGAAAACCAGCAGGGATATCAGACCGCAGCCCAGAAATACCCATGCATCACGGAGCTTGATTTTAAATGCACTGCGGTCTGTTGCGAGTATGACGGCGGCAAAAAGCAGAGCCGCAAAAAAGCATCTGACTGCTATAACGCCCATAGCGGACTGGCCCATGCCGTCAAGGGTACGGCGGAAAAAACCCGTGGATCCCCAGAACACTCCCGCTGCAACGGCTAAAAAGGAATACTTGTTTTTCATAATCATCCTCGATTCTGTTATAAGCAACTTTATAATAGTTTTTTACGGCTGTGCTGTCAACTTTTTTCGATTGCATTATTATCAATGCTGTGCTATTATGTCAATGCAAGCGGGTATGATGGAATTGGCAGACATGCAAGATTTAGGTTCTTGTGCGAGAGCGTGCAGGTTCGACCCCTGTTACCCGCACCAAGCAAAAAAGCAGCCAAAAGGCTGCTTTTTTGCTTTTTCTCATTTCGCTGCGGCCCGTCCGGCACGGTAGGCGGCTATATTAAGCTCGGCTAGCTTTTCGGGGACGGCTTCCCGGATTATGCTCTCCCAGTCGATATCGTCCATGCCGAGTGCCTTTGTCATGGCGCCGAAGAGCACTATATTCATGCATTTTGCATTGCCGAGAGAGATTGCTGTATCCCCGGCGTTAAGAGTATAGCACCTAAAGCTATCCTGCATTGCCTCAAGGCAGCCCTGCGGGTACTCGCATAGTCCTGCCGCAATGCTCGAGGATGGTATCTCGTAATCGTTGATTACAGCAACACCCTCGGGCTTGAGAAATTCGGCATACCTGACGGCCTCCATCTTCTCGAAAGCCAGCATAAGGTCTGCTTCTCCCTTGCCGATAACGGGGGAATATATCTTCTCTCCCCAATGAACCTGCGTGGAGACGCTACCGCCTCGCTGGCTCATACCGTGTACCTCGGAGGTTTTTACATCATAGCCGGCGCGCATAAGACCCTCGACCAGAATTTTCGCCACCAGAATTGCGCCCTGACCGCCAACGCCAACCAAAACCGCGCTTTTCTTCTCCATGCTCAGCTCTCCTTTCGTGCGATAGCTCCGACAGGACAGACCTGTGCGCAGACCGTACAGCCCACGCACTGCGTCGGATAGATGTTTGACTTCTTATCCTTGAATACAATTGCCGGGCATCCGACCTTCAGACATTTTTTGCAGCCGATGCACTTATCGGTGCTGACCTCGCAGAGACCTGTGCTGTGCTTTATGCGTTTTATAAGCAGGCAGGGTCTGCGGGTTATGATTGCTGCCGGGGATTCGGAAGCGAGGGCGTCGTCCACGGCCTTCTGCATGGCTGTGAGATCCTGTGGGTCTACGATGATGATGTTCTTATAGCCGTAGGCGCTGAGCACGTCCTCAATCTTTATGGACTCTGCCAAATCTCCCTGCAGGGTAAAACCGCTGCCGGGGTTGTCCTGATGGCCGGTCATTCCTGTGATGGAATTATCCAGCACGACCGGGATGACGCTGCCCTTGTTATAGAGTATCTCGGCCGCGCCGGTCATGCCGCTATGGAAGAAGGTAGAGTCGCCCAGAACTCCGAATACCTTTTTCTTCTGTCCGGTCTGCTCAAAGGCTTTCGCCATGCCCATGCCAACGGTGAAGCCGCCGCCCATGCAGACACAGCTGTCGAGTGCGTTGAGCGGCGCAGAGCCACCCAAGGTGTAGCAGCCTATGTCGCCGGTGACGACATAATCCCTGCCCTTGCTCATGGTATAGAAGAAGCCTCTGTGCGGACAGCCGGGACAGAGCGCAGGGGGTCTGCTGACGGCCTCTACGGGCAGCTTCTTTGTATCAGGCTTTGTTCCGAAGAGCATTTCACGCAGGCGCTGCGGATTGAGCTCATACATGCGGCTGACAAGCTCCTTGCCGATGCAGTCTATGCCGGCGGCCTTTATCTGCTCCTCCATGAAGGGCTCAAGCTCCTCAATGACATATAGCTTCTCAACCTTGGATGCAAATTCACGGATGAGCTGCATGGGCAGAGGGTATGTCAGACCAAGCTTGAGGAAGGAGGTGTCCTCGGGGAAGACATCCTTGGCGTACTGATAGGCGACGGACGCCGTGATGACTCCTATCTTACCGCCGTTAAGCTCAACCCTGTTCAGCGGGCAGACATTGCTGTATTCCTCCAACAGCTCCAGATTCTCCTCCACCTTGGGGTGGTTCTTATAGGCATTAGCCGGCGCACAGATATATTTCTGTGCGTTCTTTTTATAGGGATTTACGGGGATTTCCGTCCGATTTCCGAGGGTCACGAGGCTTTTTGAGTGCGATACTCTCGTTGTCGTTCTGTACAGTACCGGCATATCAAAGCGTTCTGAGATGCTGTAGGCCTCCTGAAGGAAGTCCTTGCATTCCTGAGAATCCGAAGGTTCAATGAGCGCAATGCGTGCCATTCGGGCGTAATAACGGTTGTCCTGCTCGTTCTGAGAGGAGTGCATGCTCGGGTCGTCCGCCGTGACGACGACGAAACCCGCATTCACGCCGTTATAGGCTGCAGTGAAGACGGGGTCAGCTGCGACATTCAGACCTACATGCTTCATGGCACACAGACTTCTTACACCCGCAACAGCGGCACCGTATGCCACCTCTGCGGCGACCTTCTCATTGGGAGCCCATTCGCAGTATAAGTCACTCTTATACAGAGGCAGGTTCTCGAAAATTTCTGTGCTCGGTGTGCCGGGATATGCCGCACAGACCCGTGCACCCGCCTCGTAGGCGCCTCTGGCTATGGCTTCATTGCCGGACATGAGACAGCGTTCCATGGGGATTCCACCTTTCTGCATTAATGCATTAATTTAATAACAAGCTGAATTCATTCTACTAAAATACTTGAAGTATTGCCAATACCATTGTAGAATACATCCATAAGCATTGCTTATAGCAGAAAGGGTGGTTCAGCAATGACAATCACACAGGTGATGTATCTTCTGGAAATTGCTCGCTGCGGCAGTATTTCAAAGGCCGCCGAGCGTCTGTATATATCCCAGCCCGCACTTTCGGCACAGATGCGGAAATTAGAGGCCGAGCTCGGCTGTGAGCTGCTGCGGAGAGAGCATCAGGGCATCTCACTGACAGCAGCAGGCAAGCACTTCTGCAAGACCGCAGAGCCCGTGGGCGAGGCATGGAGAATACTTGAGGAGGAATCCAAGCACCTGAGCAGCGCAGTCTGTGCGCAGGTACGTGTGGGTGTCGGACCGAGGGCGATATCAAACGGGCTACTTAATGTTCTCCTCTCCTTTTTCGACAGCCATCCCGACACGAATCTCACCCTCATAACAGATATCGGTGAGAACACCCTGCGCGCTCTTGAGGAGCACCGCATGGACCTCGCCATAGACCGCCTGCCTCCTGACAATCTTTTTCCGCACAGGGAACGCTTTTACATATCCCCGCTTATGAAGGAGCGGCAGTGCGTGCTCATGTCTCACTCTGACCCGAGAGCCGGACGCAGGGAACTGCTGTACAGGGAGCTGCACAAAAGTCCCTTCGTTTCCGGTACTGTTGGTTCTCTTGACGACGTGATAATGAAGGACCTCTGCCGCAAATACTCTATTATGCCGGGCAGAGTCTACCGTGCTGACAATTTTGAGGCTGTCATGTCTCTCATCCAACACGGCAAGGGCGTAGCCTTTGGTCCGGAATCCTTTGCGAAGCACTTTAATGTTGCCGCCGTGCCGGTCAATCCTAAAACCGACATCTACCTAAACCTTATATGTCTCAGAGAAAACCGCAACAACGCTCTCGTCATCGAGCTCAACAGCCTGCTGAAACAACAGTTTTCGTATTAAGCTCCAATGAGCAGATCAGGTTGAATGCATCCTTATATTTATAATATGTATATGTAATTTTTTGTTCCTGCTTTATAAAAATTTTACATTATACACTACCATTTATGAAGGTTTTATGTTACAATTACTTGAATAATTATAGAATGAAAGAGGTATGGCCATGAAAAAGATACTGGTGCTCGAGGACGAGCCTAACATCCGCAGTTTTGTGGTAATTAACCTCCGCCGCAACGGTTATGAGCCGATAGAAGCAGCTTGCGGCTCAGAGGCCTTAAATCAGCTTGAGAAAAATCCCGACATCTGTCTCGCCCTGCTTGACGTTATGCTTCCCGACATTGACGGTTTTGAGGTCTGTCGGCGTATTCGAGCCTCCGGCTCCAAAATCGGCATAATCATGCTCACCGCAAGAGGTCAGGAGATAGACAAGGTCACTGGCCTGATGACCGGTGCGGATGATTATGTTACAAAGCCCTTCTCCCCTGCCGAGCTCACCGCCCGCGTGGACGCCCTCGTCCGCAGAATAGGCGGAAGTGATTCCCCCGACAAGCCCAGCTACGAAATATGCAGCGGACCTTTCCTTCTCAATACCCGCAACCGTACACTTGAAAAGGACTGTAAAAGGCTGAAGCTGACACAGATAGAGTATCTGCTGATGAAGCTTTTCATGGAGAATCCAGGACGTGCCATGTCCCGTGAGGATATTCTCAAGGCTGTATGGGGCGATGATTTCAAGGGCGAGCTCAAGACCGTTGACGTTAATATCCGCCGTCTGCGCATCAAGATTGAGACGGATCCCACCGAGCCCGAATTTCTCACCACCGTTTGGGGCTTCGGCTACAAATGGGGCTATTAATTTTCCCGGAAGTGTTTTATGAATTTTAAAAGTCTCAGATGGCAGCTTCTCTTATCTTCCTGTGTGGCCGTCATTGTCATCGCCTGTCTTATCGCTCTGGCGGCAGGAGGCTACAAGACGCTTGCCATCATTCTTGCAGTGCTGTTGGCGGCTTATATCATACTTGTCAACATATGGTTTGCTCGTTATGTCGTACAGCCCATTTCCGAGCTTACCGGCTTTGCACGGCGTATCGCCTCCGGCAGCTACGGCATCAAAGTACAGAAACATGCGGATAATGAGATCGGCGCTCTCACGGACGAAATAAACGAAATGTCCGAGAAGGTGGCTCAGGCTGACAAGGCAACCACTGAATTTGTATCGCAGATATCTCACGAGCTTCGAACTCCTCTCACCGCCATAACAGGATGGAGCGAGACTCTGCAATACGACCCAGCTATTCAGGGTGATTCTCTGCGGGGTGTCTGCATCATCACCAAGGAAGCGGACAGACTTACCTCCATGGTTACGGACCTGCTGGAGTTTACCCGCATTCAGGACGGACGCTTTAATCTCCGTGTGGAGCTTATCGACATATCAGCAGAACTGGAGGACGCTATCTTCACCTACGGTGAGCTTATGAAGCAGGCGGGAATAGAGGTGCGCTACAATGCTCCCGATTACGATATCCCCCCGGTTTCAGCCGATCCCGAACGGCTGAAACAGGTTTTCTTGAATTTGCTGGACAATGCCACGAAGCACGGCGGCGACGGAAAGCTTGTTGAAATAACTCTGCGAGCAACGGGTGGTTATGTCCTCATCTCCATCCGTGACCACGGCCACGGTATACCCGAGTCCGAGCTTCCCTATGTAAAAAACAGGTTCTACAAGGGTAGCAGCAAGAACCGGGGCAGCGGCATAGGCCTTGCCGTATGTGACGAGATAATCACCCGCCACGGAGGAGCTCTCGTAATATCAAATGCAGATGACGGCGGATGCATTGCCGCCATCAGACTCCCAATGAATAAGGAATAATACAAAAATGTCAGTTAAAGAAAAGAAAAACTCAGCCTGCTTCAAGACCTCCATCGGAGGTCAGGCACTCATAGAGGGCATCATGATGCAGGGCCCGAAAAAGCGTGCCATCGTGTGCAGAGGCACCGATGCTCATGTTGTCAAGGTCGAGGCTATGAAGCCCCTGAAGGAGATAAGTCCCGTTCTCGGCTGGCCCTTCGTACGCGGAGTCGTCGGTTTTATTTCCTCAATGGTCAACGGTGTAAAGGCTATATCCTACTCCGCAGAGCAGGTTCCCGAGGAGGAACTGGGCGAGCCGGACAAGATAGATGTGTGGATAGAAAATCACTTCTCCGACGAGACTGCTCAGAAGCTTATCATCGGAGTTGCTGTTGTCCTCGGAATTGCTCTCTCACTGTTTCTGTTTCTCTTCCTGCCCACCTTTATCGTGGGTCTTTTCCCCGGGCTTAAAACCAGCTACTACTGGCGTGCCGTTGCGGAGGGTATTCTGAAAATTGCAATATTCTTGGGCTATCTTGTACTCTGCTCTAAAATGAAGGATATGCGCAGAGTGTTCTCCTATCACGGTGCCGAGCACAAGACCATCTTCTGCTATGAAAAGGGTTTGCCCCTGACGGTGGAGAATGTACGCCCCCAGCCCAGACTCCATCCCCGCTGCGGAACGAGCTTTCTTTTCGTTGTAATCATTATAAGTATAATAGTAGGTCTGTTTATCCGCATTCCCAACACCCTGGGAAGAGTCGGTCTGAGGCTCCTTATCCTCCCCGTTATTGTTGGCGTTACCTATGAGCTCAACCGATGGATAGGTCGTCACGATAATCTTCTGTCCTCCGTTTTGTCATGGCCGGGCAGACAGCTTCAGCGCATCACCACCAACGAGCCCGACGATGATATGATAAGCTGTGCCATCGAGGCCCTGAAGCTTGTTATTCCCGAGGAGGAAGGAAGCGACGCCTGGTAAGGAGATAATATGCCGAAGACTTATAACGACTTGTATTTTCAGATAAGGAATGAGCTTAAGGACGCAGGCATCGAGGCCTACAGTCAGGAGGCAAGGATTCTGCTTGCCGCCGCCAGTTCCAAGGACAAGGCTGAGCTCATGCGGGATATGAACCTGTACACCTCAAAAGAGCTTGAGGAGAAGGTCATGGGCTTTCTCGAGCGCAGGCTCAGTGGCGAGCCCCTTGCCTATGTGGCGGGAGCATGGGAATTTTACGGTCTGCCCATGATAGTCAGCCCCGCCGTGCTTATACCCCGCATGGACACGGAGGTTCTTGTTGACGCTGCGCTGAGTTATGCCCGTCTAAGGAGCAGAAGGCTCAGGATACTTGATTTATGCTGCGGCAGCGGGTGTATAGCCTGCGCTGTTGCGTCAAGACTTGCTGACGTGGGGGTCATAGCCGCGGACATCAGCCAGCCTGCGCTAGAGATATGCAGAAAGAACATATCCCTCAACAAGCTCTCATCGAAGGTCGTACCCGTGTGCTTCGACGCTACCGACTGGCCTTCTCAGCGTACAGGCGGTTTTGACATGATACTTTCAAACCCGCCCTATATACCCACAGCGGAGCTGCAGACTCTGGACAGCTCAGTGCGTAATTACGAGCCCATGACGGCTCTGGACGGCGGAGAGGACGGGCTGGACTTCTACCGTGCTATCATCAAGCACTGGACAATAACCCTCCGTCCTAACGGTCTCATGATTTTTGAGGTTGCCGAAGAGCAGGCCGCCGCTGTTAAGCAGATGCTGCTGGATGCGGAATTTGTCTCCGTAGACAGCCGATTTGATACTCTCGGCATCGAGCGTGTGGTTATCGGCCAATGGAAAAATGAATTTTGAGAAATATATGAGGTAAGACTAATGGCAGAAAAGAAAAAGGCTGCAGCAGCAGCCGCTGACAGCAAGGTCAGCGATAAGAAAAAGGCTCTTGAATCCTGCATAGCACAAATTGAAAAGAATTACGGCAAGGGTGCGATAATGCGTCTCGGCGATGATATCCCCGTGAATGTGGAGGCTCTCACCACCGGCTCTCTCTCGCTTGACCTCGCACTCGGTATCGGCGGCGTTCCCAAGGGACGTATCGTCGAGATATACGGTCCCGAGGCATCGGGCAAGACCACTCTTGCGCTTCATGTCGTCGCCGCCGCTCAGAAGGCAGGCGGAGAGGCGGCATACATTGATGTTGAGCACGCTCTGGAGCCCGCTTACGCAAGAGCTCTGGGCGTTGACATCGACAGTCTTCTCATCTCCCAGCCCGACACCGGCGAGCAGGCTCTGGACATCGCAGAAAGTCTCGTTCGCTCCTCTGCCGTGGACGTTGTCGTTGTGGACTCCGTTGCCGCTCTTATCCCCAGAATAGAGCTTGAGGGTGAAATGGGCGACACTGTCGTAGGCGCTCTTGCCCGTCTTATGTCTCAGGCAATGCGCCGTCTGGCAGGCTGTATCGCCAAGAACGGATGCACGGTCATTTTCATCAACCAGCTCCGTCAGAAGATAGGCGTCGTTTACGGCAACCCCGAGACCACTCCCGGCGGACTTGCCCTGAAATACTATGCCTCCGTGCGCATTGACGTTCGCCGTACCGAAACTCTCAAGGTGGGCGGCGAGATGATCGGCAACCGCACCAGAGCAAAGGTAATCAAGAACAAGTGCGCTCCACCCTTCAAGGAGGCTGAATTCGATATCATGTACGGCGAGGGCATCTCCAAGGTGGGTGAGATAGTTGACCTCGGCACCAAGCTGGAGCTTATCGACAAAGCGGGCGCATGGTTCACCGTGGAGGGTCAGCGCATTCAGGGCCGTGATGCAGTCAAGGAATACCTTCTCTCCAATCCCGAGATATGCGCCAGGCTTGAGCAGGAAATCCGTGACAATGCCCATAAGCTCATGGCTCCTCAGGCCCGCAAGGCAGCTCAAGCTGCAGGCCGTGCCGTGGACGTCAGCGCCGACGATTTTGAAGGCTAAGCCGTGATAATCAAGGAGCTGAAGCAGACCTCCCCCGAGAGGTACACCCTCGTTTTTGATGACGGTTGTGAGCTGAAGACCACCCTTTCCGTTGTGACGGATTTTTACCTGCACTCAGGCACGGAGCTTGACGGAGAAAGATATTCGGAGCTTGAAAGGTCATCTTCTCTGGCTCTGTGCAAGGCACGGGCTCTGCGCATTATCAACAGCCGTGCCGTGTCGAAAAAAGAGCTGAGGGACAAGCTCACGGATAAGGGTGAGGACGCAGGCAATGCAGAGCTATGCGTGCAATGGCTCTGCGATATGGGTCTTATTGATGACCGCAGCTATGCGGGCAGTATTGTGCGTCACTACTCCTCCAGGGGCTACGGAATCGGCCGCATCAGGCAGGAGCTTCATCGTCACGGCATACCTGCGGAATTGTGGGAGGAGGCTCTTTCCGAAATGCCGGAGCAGGATGATAAGCTGAGCCGCTTTATTTCGGCAAGACTTACAGACCCCTCCGACAAAGCGCAGCTCCGTAAAATATCCGATGCCCTTTACCGGCGCGGATATTCATGGCAGCAGATAAAAAAAGCACTATCCGATTTTTCTTCCGAAGAGGATTTTCAATGAACAGAACTGTTGCACTGATATCTCTCGGCTGTGCAAAGAATCTTGTAAACAGCGAGCAGATGCTTTATCTTCTCACGGAGGCGGGTTACAGGCTCGTCCCCTCCCCCGACGGTGCAGATGCCGTCGTAATAAACACCTGTGGCTTCATTGACGCCGCAAAAAGCGAAGCTATTGACACCATCCTTGAGATGGCGCAGTTGAAAAAGGACGGTAGTCTGAGTAAGATTATAGTCACCGGCTGCCTTCCCCAGCGGTACAGAGACGAGATAATGTCCGAGCTTCCCGAGATAGACGCAGTTCTCGGCGTAGGCAGCTTCGGCAGGATTGTCGAGGCACTGGATGAGGTTTTCCGCGGCGGTACCGTCAGCTTTTTCGGGGATCAGAACGCACCCGTTGAGGAACTGCCACGTGTCGTCAGCACAGGTCCCTCATGGGCGTACCTGCGTATTGCAGAGGGCTGCAATAATTTCTGCGCTTTCTGCGCAATCCCCTATATCAGGGGAAGATACCGTTCCAGAGACATCGACAGCGTTGTGGATGAAGCCCGTGAGCTTGCCGAGCACGGTGTGAAGGAGCTTATCGTTATTGCACAGGATATCACGAAATACGGCACTGACCTCTACGGCAGGCGTATGCTCGCCGAGCTATGCCGCAGGATTTCGAAGATACCCTCCGTGCAGTGGATAAGACTTCACTACACCTACCCTGACCAGTTCGACGATGAGCTCATTGACGAGATTGCCCGAAATCCCAAGATAGTCAAGTATCTGGACATACCGATTCAGCACATAAATAGCGGCATACTCAAGACCATGAACCGGCATGGTACCGGCGATGACATAAGACGGCTGTTCGGAACTCTCCGTGACCGTATCCCCGGTCTTGTGCTCCGCACCAGTCTTATTACCGGACTTCCGGGCGAGGGTGAGTCGGAATTCGAGGAACTGTGCGAATTTCTGAGAGAAGCCCGCATTGAGCGTGTGGGAGTGTTCCCATTCTCCCCCGAGGAGGGAACTCCGGCGGCAAGGATGGAACACGTCGACTACGAAACCGCACAGCGCAGAGCGGAGCTCATTCTCGATCTGCAGGCGCAGATAATGGACGAATTCTGCGACGCTCAGATAGGCAAGGTTCTTGATGTGCTATGCGAGGGCTTTGATGAGGAGCAGGGGCTGTATTTCGGACGCAGCTACGCAGACTCCCCTGACATTGACGGTCAGGTATTTTTCGAGGGCTCAAATCACATCGGTGACATCGTCAGTGTAGATATCACCGATACCATTGACGGAAATCTGTTCGGCATTTGCCGCTAAAGGAGGTTATGGCATGAATACAACCGCAAATAAAATCACTATTGTTCGCATTGCACTCATCCCCGCTTTCATGATACTTATGTATCTCGACCTCACCTATTGGGCACTTGCGGTGTATATCATCGCCAGCTGCACCGATTTCGTGGACGGATACATCGCTCGTACCTACAACCAGATTACAAACTTCGGAAAATTCATGGATCCGTTGGCGGACAAAATGCTGGTAGTGGCCGCCATGTGTATTTTCATTAAAAGCGGCCTCATTCCCTCATGGGTCGTTGCCATCGTACTGCTCAGAGAATTTGCTGTCTCAGGTCTGAGACTTCTGGCTGTTGAGCAGGGCATAGTCATCGCCGCCGCCATGTCCGGAAAGGTAAAAACCTTTACCACCATGATTGCCCTCGGAATACTTATAGTTGTGCGCGAGAGCTGGGTTCCCTTCCCCGGCGTGCTTATCGTGCTGTGCTGGATTTCCATCCTTGTGACCACACTTTATTCCGGCGTCGAATATTTCGTAAACAACAGAAACGTTTTTAAAAACTGCACCTGATTTCATACTATTAAATTGGAGAAAAAACTATGAAACTTTACAACTCCGCCACCAGAACAAAAGATGACTTTGTTCCCAACAGTCCCGACATTGTTAAGATGTACACCTGCGGACCTACGGTCTATCACTTTGCCCACATCGGCAATCTTCGCAGCTACATCATGGAGGATATTCTTGAAAAGCACCTGCGTTATGTGGGCTACAACGTCAAGCGTGTCATGAACATCACCGACGTTGGTCATCTCACCAGCGATGCCGATGAGGGCGAGGATAAGATGCTCAAGGGTGCAAAACGTGAAAACAAGTCCGTCATGGACATTGCAAGGTTCTACACTGATGCCTTCTTCTCCGACTGCGGAAAGCTGAACATAAAGACCCCTGATGTCGTGGAGCCCGCTACCAACTGTATTGATGATTATATAAAGATAATCACCAAGCTTATGGATACCGGCTATGCCTATTTTTCGGGTGGCAATGTGTATTTCGACACCTCCAGGCTGGAGAAATACTACATTTTCAACGATTTTAACGCTGATGACCTTGACGTAGGAGTTCGTGAGGGCGTTGAAGAGGATACCAACAAACGCAATAAGAACGATTTCGTTCTCTGGTTTACCAAGTCCAAGTTCGAAGACCAAGCTCTTAAATGGGACTCTCCTTGGGGTGTCGGATATCCCGGTTGGCATATTGAATGCTCCGGCATTTCCATGAAGCACCTGGGTGAGGACCTTGACATTCACTGCGGTGGCATTGACAACGCCTTTCCTCACCACACTAACGAAATTGCCCAGTCCGAATCCTATCTCGGTCATAAGTGGTGCAACTACTGGATGCACGTTCTCCATCTGAACACCAACAGCGGCAAGATGAGCAAGTCCAAGGGCGAGTTCCTCACCGTCGCCCTGCTTGAGGAAAAAGGCTACGATCCCCTTGCCTACCGTCTTTTCTGCCTCCAGAGCCACTACCGCAAGTCCCTTGTGTTCTCCTGGGAAAATCTCGATAATGCACAGGGCAGCTACAACAAGCTCATTAACCGTGTTGCCGCCCTCAAATCAACCGGAGAAGCTGTGGACGAGAACGCCTTCAATGCTCTGAAGGAGAAATTTGTTGCTGCGCTTGACAATGACCTCAACACCTCTCTTGCAGTTACTGCGCTCTATGATGTACTCAAGTACAACACCAACGACGACACCAAGCTTGCCGCCATTGCCGATTTCGACAAAGTGCTGAGCCTCAGCCTCATTGAAAAGGCTGACAGAAGGCGCGAAGATCTGAAAAAGCAGGCAGTAGTTGCGGGCCAGTTCACCATAGTATCCGAGACCGGCGAGCAGGATTCCGAGGTGGAAGCTAAGATTCTGGCACGTCAGGACGCCAAGAAGGCAAAGAATTTTGCTGAGGCTGACCGCATCCGTGATGAGCTCAAGGCCGCAGGCATTGAAATCACAGACATTCCCCACGGAGCAAAGTGGAAGAGAGTCTGAAAAAAACAGGCATGAGGCAGTCATTGACTGCCTCATTTTCTGCACAAAATAGTAAAAACGGATATCCCGAGGGATATCCGTTTTTAGTTGAAACTCAGAACTTGATGTCAACAGGCTTTCTGTCAAACATTGCATTGACCTGCTTGTATGCCCAGCCAAGGACCTTCTGGTCGAGGTTCCAGAAATAAACAACGAACAGAACGCCGACTACCATTGTGGACAGACCAACGGTCTTCTTAATGATTTTGCACATGTAATATATGCTCCTTTCGATAATCGGAAATTCAGCTATGTTTTATAGTGAATTACTTCTTTGCAAGGCCCTTCTGACGAGCATACTCTGCTGCGCCGAGTGCGCCCATGAGCTGGGGATCGGTCTTGAGGTTGATGACCTTCAGCTTCAGTACGTGCTCGATAGCGCTCTTCAGTCCGTCGTTCTTTGCGCAGCCGCCGGTGAGGGTGATGCTGTCGGTTGCGCCGGCCTTCTTTGCCATTACGAAGCAGCGCTTTGCAACTGCCATCTCGATGCCTGCCGCTATCTCATCCATGGGCTTGCCTTCACCAACCAGAGTGATGACCTCGGACTCTGCGAAAACGGTGCACTGTGCGGTGATGGGGATGACATTCTTTGCGGTCAGTGCCAGCTTGGAGAACTCGGGCAGAGTCATCTCAAAGGAACGTGCCATTGCCTCGAAGAAGCGGCCGGTACCTGCTGCGCACTTGTCGTTCATGGCGAAGTTCTTTACGGTGCCGTCGGTGTCTACTGCGATACCCTTGACGTCCTGTCCGCCGATGTCGATGATTGCCTTTACGGAAGGATCGGTGACGTGTACGCCCATTGCATGGCAGGAAATCTCGGAGATATTCTCATCTGCGAAGGGAACCTTGTTGCGGCCGTAGCCGGTACCTACCAGATAGTTCAGCGCCTTGGAGTCCTTCAGTCCTGCCTTCTGGCAGACCTCTTCCATTGCCGCTACTGCGGAAAGCTCGGAATTTATCTTGCTGCGGATGGTGGTATCCGCTACCATCTTGCCTTCTTCGTCAAGTATTACTGCCTTGGTGTAGGTGGAGCCTACGTCGCAGCCGCCAAAGTATTTCATTT
>JABUSQ010000152.1 GCA_021442665.1 Oscillospiraceae bacterium | reverse complement strand
GGCACAGCCGCTCTTCCGCCTGTGATAAACCGGATCGACGGCGGCAGCTTCACCCCTGCCTCGGATACAAGGCTCTCGCTGTATTCGGTTTCGCACGGCATGGGCGTTCAGCCAAAGGGCTTTTTTCTGTGGTGCGACGATAATGAGGAGAGCGGCGGAGCCTATCCCGTGCAGACGGCGCTCTTCGGGTATATCCTCAGAGTAAATGCCGACTATGGCGGAAGCTCAAGCTCCGGCAGCTTCAATGTCACCTACAGGAAAACAAACGATTACGTTACGGGCGTGAGCCTCACCCTCAGCGAGGCCCAGCTTGATCAGGCCATGACCACTGCGTCCTGCTCCTTTGCATGGAGAAACGGCGAATACTACAAAGCGGGCTGCACCTATAAATGGCTTGTCTGGGCTTAGGCGGCAGACAAAAACGCACCCTCACTCCGAGGGTGCGCTCTTAAGGGTTATCACGCATATTTCGGGCATATTGAAAGCTCTGGGGATGACTCCGTAGCCCGCAAGCCCGGCCCCGATGATAAGCTCTCTGTCCCAGACGGTAAAGCTCCCCCTGTCGTATTCGGGGAAGTAGCCCTGCGCCGGGGCAAAAAGACCTCCGATGCCGGGAATGCGGATAACTCCGCCGTGGGTGTGTCCGCAGAGGTACAAATCCCCCGTCCACTCAAGGGCGGCGCGGTCCAGAACTATGGATTCCGGCATGTGCAGCATCACAAGAGCGGGAACGCCGGTGCTGCCTATCTCCTTTTCCATGGCATAGTCCGGCGGATTCCTTCTCGTCTCCGCAGACCATGAATAGTTGTAGAAATGTCCCAGCGAGCCTCCGACTCTAACAGTGCTGCCCGCTATCTCCGTCTCCGTAAAGCTGTCGCAGAGATATACAGCCCCCGTGTCGGTTATTTTCCCGATGAGGCCCTCATCCTTCTCGAGGATATAGTCCATCTCCTTGTTGCCCGGGGAAAAATACACCGGAGCGATGTTCCCGAGTCTTTCGAGCAGCTCAAGAAATTCCCCAAGCTCCTCCCCGTCCGCGTCCTCGTTTATCATATCCCCCGCCACGAAGATGGCATCGGGCTTCTGCTCCGCCGTCAGCGTCAGCAGCCGGACGTTTTTCGTGCCGAAGCTCATTCCGTGGAGGTCTGAAATAAGCACTATTTTAGCCTCGCCCTGCAGTCCCTCCACCACCGCCTCGTACTCCGTGACGGCGATCTGCGTTCTGCACAGGACAACGGACACCCCGGTCACGGCTCCGCAGAGAATAAGGACGCTCAGCAGTATGTATAGTAATGTTTTTTTCATAATGCACTCGTTTATTTACCCAAGCTGTGGTATAATTGCGTATCCTGTATTTCGGAGCGGAAAAAATGCCGAAAAAGCTTTTGGACAAAACCTTCTGGAAATTCCTTCTGGTGGGCTGTATAAATACCGTTTTCGGTACCACGATAATGTTCGTGTTCTATAACTGCCTGCATCTGAGCTACTGGCTCTCCTCTGCCTCAAACTACTTCTTCGGCAGTATACTGAGCTATTTTCTCAACAAATACTTCACCTTTAAGTATAAGGAACGGAGCCTCAGGGTCATAGGCAGGTTCGTTATCAACATCTGCGTGTGCTATGTCGTCGCCTACGGCATAGCAAAGCCGCTGACGCTGCAGCTGCTCTCGGGAGTGAGCGTGACGGTGCGGGAGAACGTCGCCATGCTGGTGGGCACGGTGCTGTTCACCCTCCTGAACTACTTCGGTCAGCGCTTCTTCGCCTTCCGGGGCAAAAAGTGAATATCTCCGGGACACCGCACCCTCAGGCGGTGTCCGTTTTATTTAAGCCTTATTACGCAGACCTCGGGGCGGTTGAATATTCTGGGTATCAGCGGTCTGTAGCCCGACAGCCCTGAGGAGATTATAAGCTCCTGCCTGCCGTCCACCGAAAAGCGTCCCGCATCATACTTGGGGAACAGTCCCTGTGTGGGGGCGATGACTCCCCCCGCAAAGGGGATGCGCCAGATGCCGCCGTGGGTGTGCCCCGCTATGAACAGGTCTGCGCTCCACCTGCTCCTGTTCCCGTCCGTAACCAGATTCTCCGGCAGGTGCATCATGACCACGGAGGCGACCCCGGCGGAGCCTATCTCCTCCAGCATGGCATAGTCGGGCTCGGTGTCCGCTCCGCTGTCACGGTAATGCCCGGCGGCTCCGCCTATCCGGAGGGTGCCGCCTGCTGTCTCCGCCTCGGCAAAGCTGTCGTACAGCACCACGGCTCCCGTGTCGGAGATGCGCCGCAGCAGAGCCGTGCTGCCCTGCCTGCTCATGTAATCGACCTCGTGATTCCCGGCGGAATAATACACCGGGGCCAGCTTCAGAAGCCCGCCCAGCAGCGAAACGAAGCCGGCTATATCCTTTTCACTTGCTCTGCGGCTCACCATATCCCCGCACAGCAGTATCACATCGGGCCTCTGCTCCGATATCACGGAGATAAGCCTCGTGTTATTCTTCCCGTATTTTTTGCCGTGAAGATCCGAGATACACACGGCTTTTATCTCGTTTTTCAGCTTTCCCGTCCCGACGCTGTACTCCGTTACCTTCAGGGAGAAGGAGCACACCACGGCGGAAGCAAGCGCCGCAGCAAACACGACTGCGGCAAGAATTAAAATTACTGTCATGGGATAATTTTATAGTGCTTTAGAAGCTCAAGCCTCTCCGCACCGATTTTCAGACTTTCGGCGGCGGAGCTTTCCTTTTCCCCGAAGACGTAGCGGACTATCCGTGCGCACCATGCCGCAGGCAGCAGCAGGGCGGAGCTTTTCACCCACGGATAGTTCAGCTCCATGACGGAGCGGTTGGGGAACAGTGCCTTCATTGCCGGCACGCCGCCGCTGTTTTCAAAGGCCCCCAGCGTTATGCTTCCGCTGTGCCTGCGGTTCATGTCCGAGGCTCCGTAGATGCCCCCGTCCAGCGCATCGGCTATAAGCCCGGTGCAGTCGGCACGGTCGAAGCCCTCCGGGAAGCTCATGCCGAAGTACCTCTCGCCCGCATCAAACACGGCAGAGCAGAAGCACTCCGCTCTCGCCCCGGAGACTGCCTTTTTCACTCTCTGCCAGTCGATGTCACGGGCCTCCGACCACAGGGCGACGTCGCATATCTGCCGTATGCCCACGCCGGAATTAATAAAGTGCTTAAAGGCGTGGAGCAGAAGAAAAATCATATGTCCGGTATCGTCCAGAGTAAGCAGCTCCGCACCCAGAGCAGAGCTGCGCTCTGCCCGGCTTAATAGCTCCTCCGTCAGGGTGTTCATGGCGTTCAGCGCAGTGTTATTTCTGGGGAACAGCTCCCAATGTCCCTCGATGAGAAGTCCGTTTCGGGTGTATCTCAGCTCGTGGGCGTTTTCATAGTCCGGCTCCTCCGCGCAGAAGCCCAGCTCCAGCATTTTTGCGTGGAATACGGGGTACTCCTCAAGGGGAATATACAGGTCCTCGTCGGCGGAGACACGGAAATCGGGCTTACTGTACACGCTGCGGCAGACTATGCCCTTCACCGCAAGGGGGTAAATACCCGCTTTGTTCAGGGCTCTGCAGGCCTCGAGAAACGCCGCCGTGCGCCGGGTCTGGGCTGCTACCTCCCGAACGGCCTCCGTTTTCACCGCTCTCCGCAGCTCCTCGGGCATGGCTCCGCCCAGCGCCTCGAATACCATGGGCAGAAGCTTCTGCTGACGGGCGAGCCTTATGAGGGTCTGCCAGTCCGTATCCTCGGGCGCCGTAAGTCTCTCGCCTCTCAGAAACGCCGATATGCAGTTTAACAGCAGCGTCTGGGTCATGGTTTTTTCTTTCTCAGTCCCTTTATAAGATTGATAAGATAATAAAAGCTTTCAAGCTTAAACAGCACAGAACCTCCGACATAGATTAACACGCCCAGCGGCACCTGTATCAGCAGAGTCAGCCAGTTCGACAGTCCTAAAAGCCTTACGCAACAGACAATACCGAACATTGCAACTGACAGCAGCACGGAAGGCAGAATATCTCTGAGCTGCTGTCCGTATGAGTAGTTAAGCAGTTTTTTATTCGGCCTTACGTTTATCATCTGATTTACCACCGCAAAAAGCAGATTGCTCAGAGCCATGACCAGAGGGCCGAACCACATGGTTGCAAACAGCACCGTGAAGCCGATGGTTTTCTTCTGAATATTCAGCTTCAGGAAAATGTCGCTTCTGCCCAGCGCCTTAATGGCGTTGAGATTTGCGGTATCCACCGGCATAAAGGCATAGCAGAAGCAGAAGATTATGACATACGGCACACTGGGCAGCCATTTATCAGTCAACAGCACCGACACAAGGGGCGCCGAGCAGGCTGCAAGTCCCATGAGCATGGGCCAGATAATATAGGTGCTCATGCGTATGGAGCGTCTTGTCATTGCCTTCACGCTTTCCGGGTCATCCTGTGCCGATGACATAACGGGAAACAGCACACTGTCGATGGCTGAGTTTATGTTCGTCACTATAACATTGGGAAACATATAGCCCCGGTTATAGAAGGCAAGACTCTCCGTGGTGTAGAGCTTTCCAATAATAAGCTGACGCAGATTGTTGTACAGCGCGTCTATAAGCCCCGAAAACAGCAGCTTCCAGCCGAAGGAAAATAACTCCTTGAATCTTGTAAAGGAAAACATCAGAGAGAGAGAGAGAGGGACGCCACTTAACCGTTAGCCACAGTATCACCATGTTTGCGACGCTGCTGAACAGAATCTCGCCCACGAGGGCCCAGATGCCGTAACCGCTGTATGCCATCCAGATGCCCACCGCTGCGGCGCCTACAGTTCCTCCCAGCGTTGCAAAGAAGAACTTCTTAAACTTGAGCTGGCGTGCCACCTGAACCTTCTGAATATTTATAAAGCTCGATATTATGATAGTTACGCCCATTACTCTGAGCACAGGCGAAAGCTCCGGATTATCAAAGAAATCCGCAATAAAGGGCGATGCCAGAAACAGAAGAATGTACAGCAGCGTACACAGCAGAATATTGAAATAGAATACCGAGCAAAAATCAAGCTGGTCTGCGTCCTTCTTCTGTATGAGCGCATTTCCGAGTCCGTTTTCAACGAAAACATTCAGTATCGTGATGAATACCGTCACAATTGCAATTTCGCCGAAAACCTCCGGGTCCAGAAGACGGGCGAGGATGATGGAAACTATAAACGTTACGCACTGCGCGCCGAAACGCTCCAGAAAGCTCCAAATCAGCCCGGATATGGCTTTTGATTTTGTATTCTCAAAGGATTCGCTGCCCAATTCTTTCCCCTCAGTCTCTCTTGTACAGGTCTCCGGCATAGACCTTTTCCCTTTTATCTTCTTAGCAGACCCATGAGCTTCTTGATGAGCTTTTCCAAAGAGCTCGGCATCATCCGCTTCAAGGTGACTGCTATTCTGTCCTTAAATCTCATGGAATGCTTTGCGGCGTATATGAGGCCCCGTTTCCTCAGGAGCTTCTCAAATTTATCCCTTTCGGGTCTGCGGCTGCGGGATTTCAGCAGCATGGGATTATCCGCTGTTGCCCGCTCAAAATCGGTTTCAAACACCTTGATTCCCTCGGTGTTCAGCAGAAGCTCTCTTGCCTTTTCCGTGTGGACGAACACAGAGGATATGCCCTTATCGTTCCAGAAAGCGTCCGTCTCCTTTGCGCCCCAGAAATCGCCCAGAGTCATATCGCCCCTGCGGTTATCTCCCTTAAAGCTGCATTTGTAGCAGGACTCCTTGGCATAAACCTTGAAGGCGTAGCAATACTCCGTCCTGCGGAAATTCATTTCATATACCCTGCCGTTTTCGAATTTTGCATACAGATACTTGGGTATCCATGCGGTCTTCTTCCTTCTCACGGAAAAATCCGTAATTTTGCTTCCGAAGCGCTTTTCGAGATACTCAACATACTGTCTGTGTACCTCCATTGAGGTCGGGCCCTCACATATAAGCTGACAGGTTATGAGCCTGTCGTAGTCCTCCTTCAGATATGCCTTCATTGCCGCAACGATGCAGGGCACGCCGAAAAACAGCACCGTTTCTCCTGCCTCCAACAGCTGCTTCACATCCTTATAGATGCTTCCCTTATCCACGTCAATATATTTGGAGCCCTTGAACCTTTCCAGCTCCTCCTCGGTGTGCGCTATCCTGTAGCCCGCAGAATAAAAGTCATCGCTGTAAGCAACGCCCGCAACGTATCCTCCGCTGCGAATGACCTGCCTGCTTATGGCAGTCGCAATGCCTCCCGAGGAGCATTCCATCAGCTCTTTGTTATCCTCTACATAAGCCGCATAAACTGCGATATCGTGTTTTATGTTTTCGTTCATTTTCATACCCTCCGCAGACAGCTATCTCTTTTTCAGCAAAAGCATTGCGTGTTTGAATTCCTCTGTTCTGAAAAACAGAGCGATTATGATAAGATTCGGCACCGTTACGCAGATTACGGCCCGGACGCACAGGCCCGCTATGCCGTCAGGCGCAAAGCCGCAGACGAAGTAGGTCAGCACGCACACTGCGGCGCCGATTACGGTGTAGGTCAGCAGCCTGAGGTAATAGGCCGCCGAGGAAATCCTGAAAATGTATCTGAACACCGTGCGGTTCTCCAGAGGTATGGAGACCAGCATGCTGATTATAGTGGATATTATGACACCGTAGATTCCCCAGAACTGAACCATGACAAGATTGCCCACAAGATTCACCAGCATAACTATATAGGGGCGGAAGCGGTCCTCCCACCAGATACCCCCTGCGTCCTTGTAGGTGAGCACCACTCTGCGTATCTGATACACATAGAAATACACGGACAGCAGTATCACCACATACATATCCAGCATATTCTTTTCCGTGACCCACAGCTTCATAAAGGGCTGGTACAGGCAAAGCAGCGACGCCGTGCAGAACAGCACCATCCAGAAGTTCGCAAAGCTCAACACCTTGAAATCGAAGTAGTTCTTCTCTGCGGACTCCGTCTGCAGGCTGTTTCCGATACCCGCCGTCATGGAGTTGTATACAATGCCTATCACACCCGCAATTGAGCTCATAATATAATAATAGTTGCCGTACAGAGCCACCATGCCCAGACCGATGAAGGCGGAAATGACGATATTGTCAAAGGCGTGCAGGACAACGCTGTTTGCCTTGGTTCCGAAGAGCGCAACGACCTTCTTCTTGATGTCCGACTTCAGCTCGTCGCTTACCTCTCCCTGACACTTCAGCTCCGGATACATCTTTTTCGTTATCCCGGCAATGGTCATATTGGAGATCACCGTAAACACCGGGAGCCACAGTATGTACCAGTAGTAATTTTTAAACAGGAGCAGCGCCGCTATCTGTACCCCGTACTGCACCAGCTGTACCGCAACGGTGAACTTGCTGAGCACATCCGAACGCTGATGGGCGTACAGCAGAGAGCCTCTGTAGCCGTACATCCAGTAGGACAGCGCGGTGTTTGTCAGGAATACAAAATACAGAATGTAAAGACTGACATCCGCAGGGCAGTCACCCTTCACAAGACTGCTCAGGAAGGGGACAACGCAAAGACCCGCCGCAAAAATCACCGTGCCGATTATCCGGTAAAGCTTTCTGTACAGCTTTAAAATCGCGCACAGCTGAGCCTTGTCATCCTCCGCGATCGGCTTGTACATATAAAAGACGAAGGCACTTCCCACGCCCAGCTCGGCAAGGCTGAGAAAGCTCAGGATAGACGAAAACAGGCTGTCAAGTCCCAGATACTCCTTGCCCAGTATGTACAGTATTACCGTCCTTATGGCAAAGGGGAGCAGTATATTTGTCGCTCTTTCGATCACGGCAAACAGGATATTTCTCTTTGCGTTTTTTGCTCGGCTTGTATTCATAGCTTCCTCACGGCTCAGATTTTATCCAGCACTTCCCAGCACTTATCAAAGCAGCTCTCTCTGAGAATATCCTCCAGCTTGTCCTTAATAACCTGCGACTCCCGGGCATGATTATCGCAGAGGCTGCAAAGCCTGTCCTTCATTTTGTCAAGGTCACAGCTCTCAGCCTTTGTAATGTCAAAGGCATAGTCTCCCTGCGCAAACAGCGCAGTAAGCTCCTGATATTTTACAGCCCAGCCCAGAACCAGAGCCGGTATGCCCTCCTTGTAGGCATGAACAACGGAATGGAAGCGGGACGCGACAACAAAGTCAAACTGCTTCACAAATTCGCCGTAGGCAAGGCAGTCCAGCTCATCCTCTATGAGATGGCAATGCTCATCCTCACTGACAAGGGCGTAAATGTCACGGCAGAGCTGCAGATCCTCGGAGTGGCGGAAGATGAAGACCTCCCTGCCCTTTTCCCGAAGCGTTCCGATTATCTGCCTGTAGCAGTCCAGAACGAAGGCTCTGTCTCCGTTTTTCAGAGTCTCTGTATTGGGGATTATGCCCACGGCTCCGGCAGTATCGAGTCTTTGCACGGAAACCTCATGCTCTCCGGTGAAGATATGCTCTGTTTTTATCTCCCGTGCCTGAAGTACGGTATCGGGAGAGAGCACGGCATTCTTAACGCCACACTCGTTTACGAGCACATCTATGCCCTGCTTTTCTCTTGCAAACAGCAGGTCGACCTTGCAGAGCGCCTCACGGATAGTCCTGCATACATTTTCGGTATTCTCCCCGAAATTCAGGGGGCCGTAGGACTGGGGCATGAATATGACGGACATTCCCATGCTCTTTGCCTTGTTTATATGGCGGACTATCCTGTTTATGCTGGAGATGCCGAATTTTGATGTAAGGCTGTAGCCGCTGATGTCGATGAGAGCGTCCAGTCTGTCCCATATCTCGCTGAGGAACAGCACGTTTTTCCCCCGCATTGCTTCGGCGGCCGAATTCATATCTTTTCTGCGCTTGAGCTTGCCGATAACGCCGTACCTTGTGGGATAGTCGTTCATGATAAGGTCGTCATACACAAAGTGCATTCTGTACTCGCCGCAGCGGTCAAAGCAGCCCTTCCTGAAATAGTCCAGGGGCAGGTAATAAAACTCCGCATCGGGATATCTGTCCCGCACCTTGCTTATGACCGTAAAGAGCATGGACTGCGCGCCCTTATTGGCAAACTGTGCGCCTGTTATCAGTATATTCATTCCGTTGTCCTTTCCGTATCCCTCAGTCTCTCTTGTACAGGTCTCTGGTATAGACCTTATCCTCCACGTCACGGAGGGCGTCCTCCATGCGGTTTGCAACGATGACGGCGGACAGAGCCTTGAACTCCGCCATGTCCGCAATCACTCTGATGCCCTCAAAGCTCTCCGCCTTCAGCGTGGGCTCGTATATGACGACCTCGGCGCCGGCTGCCTTAAGCCTTGCGATGACGCCTCTGATGCTGGACTCTCTGAAATTATCGGAGTTTGCCTTCATGGTGAGCCTGTATACGCCCACAACACCGCCCTTTGCTCTCTCTGCTATTCTGCGGGCGATGTGATCCTTGCGCTCGTCGTTTGCCGCAACGGAGGCCGAAATTATCCTGTTGGGAATGCTTCCGAAATTGGCCACCAGCTGCTTTGTATCTTTGGGCAGGCAGTAGCCGCCGTAGCCGAAGGAGGGATTGTTGTAGTGAGCGCCGATCCTCGGGTCAAGGCACACGCCGTCGATTATCTGTCTGGTGTCCAGACCGTTCAGCTCGCAGTAGGTATCCAGCTCGTTAAAATAGCTCACACGCACGGCAAGGTAGGTGTTGGCGAAGAGCTTTATCGCCTCTGCCTCCGTGGAATTCGTGTACAGCACGGGGGTGTCGCTCTCCAGCGAGCCCTCCAGCAGCAGCCCTGCGAACAGCTCCGCATCGGCTCTCGAGGCGGTGCTGCTGCGGGGAATGCCCACTACTATGCGGCTGGGGTGCAGATTATCGTACAGTGCCTTGCCCTCACGCAGAAATTCCGGGGAGAACAGCAGCCTTCTGCAGCCGAAGCGTTCCGTCACGCTCTCGGCATAGCCCACGGGGACGGTGGATTTTATGACCACCAGCGCATCGGGATTCACCCGCTCCGCCGTCGCCAGCACCGATTCCACAGTGGAGGTGTTGAAAAGGTTCAGCTCGGGATCGTAGTCCGTGGGGGTTGCGATAATGATAAGCTCCGCCTCACGGTAGGCGCTCTCCGCATCCGTGGAGGCTCTGAGCCGAAGCTCCTTTTTCATGTACTCGGATATCTCCTTATCCACTATGGGAGACACTCCGCTGTTTATTTTCTCCGCCTTTGCGGGGGTCGTGGTGATGGCGGTCACCTCGTGTTTCTGCGCCAGAAGCACAGCCTGTGCAAGTCCGACATATCCCACGCCTGCTACTGCAATTTTCATATTTCCTCCTCAGATGACCTCGGGAAAGTCGCTTTTCTTTCCCTGCGCCGTATCCAGTATAAGCTGCACTTCCATGCCGAAGCGCTTGTTTACGGTCAGAAACCGTTCCTTTGCCGTCTCGTGGGCATTTCGGCGAAGCATCGCGCATTTCTCCGGCTCACTCATGAGTGCGATGATGCGCTCCGCCGCCTCTGCCTCGGTATCGTAGAGTATGCAGTTGACCTCATCCTCCACATACTCGTCCACGCTGTGATTGTTGTTCGTCACGATGAGCGAGCCCTGTCCCATCTCCTCGTAGAGGATATTGACACGGTTCCACTCGCCCACCTGAAAGGTCGCAAAGGAATTCCGTGCGTAGCGGTGGCATTCCCTCTGGGGCTTGCCGCCCTCAAAATGGATATACTCACTCACTCCGTATTCCTCGGCGGCGTCCAGCGTCTGCTTATGCATGACGGGACTGTCCAGACTTCCCACATAGTACAGGTGGAACTTATAGCCCCTTCTGTGGAGCTCGCCCAGTATCCTTGCGGCTCTGTCCTGCCGCTTCACGTCCGCCACACGGTTTATCATGGACAGACACATGGGGTCGTACTCCTCGGGGTAATTGCCCGAGGCGTTTATGTTTATCTCCGGCTGCTCCTCGGGTATCGCCACGGCGGAGTGCCAGAAGTAGAAGTCGAATTTTTTCTTTTTTATGCCCAGAATGTCATACAGCTCGTCGGCACGGCTTCCGTCGTTGGTCGCCAGCACGAAGCTCTTGCGGCTTATCATGGACAGGGTGATGTAGGTATAGTCCTTCAGCGCCCTGATAATACGGGGAAGGCCCTTTTTCATGGGCTCAAGCACATTTGCCATCTCCTGCGTGCCGAACTGACGCAGTGCGCAGGGAATGCCCATTTCCGCTGCGGCGCAGACTCCCGGGTGGCTGCCCTCGGCAAGTCCGTAGACGAAGTCGTAATGTCTGCTTCTGAGCAGCTTCTTCACCTCTCGTCTGAGGTGAAAGGGGAAAACGATCGAAAAGAGCCTTCCGCCCCGGGGCATGACCTGTATGAAGTTTTCCTTTTTGAAGTGCTCGCTCTCCTTAAAATCGTAGCTTCTGTCGGAGTAGAGCAGCATATCCACGGTATGTCCCTGCTCCAGCAGCATTTTGAAGGGATAGTAGAAGGCGGGCAGCCCCGAAAGTGTCTCGTCGTGCATTCCGCCGAGGATGGTCTCCACGGCGGGATTATGAAACGCAATGTACAGTATTCTCATTTTTCCTCTTCCCATGTGCGCTCGGAGATTATATATCTCGGGCGCTGTTTTGTCTCCATATATATTTTACCGACGTATTCGCCGATGATGCCCAGACATATGAGCTGAACGCCGCCCACAAAGCACACGATGCAGGTCATGCTCGCCCAGCCCTGAACGGCATTCCCGCAAAGTGCGGTTATGAGTGCCCACAGGCAGCCGATAAAGCTTATGAGTGCAACGACCACGCCGAAGCCCGTGATAAGCCGCAGAGGCTTCACCGAAAGGCTGGTGACTCCGTCCACGGCAAGGGCCAGCATCTTTTTAAGGGGGTATTTGCTCTCCCCCGCAAGACGCTCGGTGCGGGCATACTCCACGGTGGTGCTTTTGAAGCCCACCAGCGGTATCATGCCCCGGAGAAAGAGGTTGACCTCTCTGAAGCCTTCGAACTCCCGCAGCACCCTTGAGCTTATGAGGCGGTAGTCGGCGTGATTATACACCACCTCGGCGCCCATGCCGGAGAGGAATCTGTAAAAGCCCTGAGCCGTGCTGCGCTTGAAGAAGCTGTCGGTCTCACGGCTTGAGCGCACGCCGTAGACCACCTCGCAGCCCTCTGCATAGGCGTCCAGCATTCTGTCAACGGCGTTTATATCGTCCTGCCCGTCGCAGTCGATGGAAACGGTGACGTCGCAGCGTTCCTTAGCCTCCATCAGCCCTGCCAGCACGGCGTTCTGATGTCCCCGGTTGCGGCTCTGGGAAATGCCGATAAAATGCCTGTCGGCCTCTGCCAGTCCGCGGATTATCTCCCAGGTTCCGTCCTTGGAGCCGTCATTTACGAACAGCACCCGGCTGTCCTCCGTTATCTTACCCTCGGAGACGAGCTGCTTTATTTTATTCAGAAACATCGGCGCCGTGATCGGCAGCACCTCCTGCTCATTGTAGCAGGGGATAACGATATAGAGTGTAGGAACCATTTTTCCACCTGATGCAGCACACGGCATTATTAATTCCGCTTTTTATCGTGACAAATCGCACACTATCTGAGCAGTATATTTTTCATCGTTAATTTCCCCGACTCCGTCGTCGGTATTCCACTCTGCAGTATGCTTTCCCGAAAGCTTTGTTTTCTTCTTCACGCCCATTTTATACCACTCATACTCCGAGTCAATATGACCCAAATCTATTGCAGTGAATCCTTCGGCTGAAAGCTCATATGCTAACACTTTTGCAGTTGGTCCGAGCATCAGCAAAACAAGCTTGCCCGGTCCATATTTTTTAATACAAGTCTTGATTTCCTCATAGGAGTTAAAAGCATTCTTTGACGGACATATTATTCTGCTTACAGACCTTGCACCGTCAAACAAGTCGTTACCTACTCCCGACCTCGAATACTTGCCTTCAACTATCAGTATATCTTTATTTTTCCAGATGCATTTAAGCTTCAGAAAGTCAAGCTCTGCCAAAGTACGTGCATTGCTCTTTTTCACATCCATATAAGGTCGGCTTATAAATGTACTGCCGTAAAGGTTTTCGGAACTGATTCCGGAATAAAAATCCCTATAAGCGATAAGATGCTCACGCCACCAAAGCTGAACAGGCAGGCGGTATCTTCCCAAATCTTTGAAGACATCAGGCAGACAAACAAGCACTTTATTAGTACTTCCGGCGTCAATAATTGCTTTCATTTTCTCGGCAAGCTCCGAATTATACTCCTGATAATCTATCCTTTTTCCGCACATAAGCAGTACTTCGCCGTCACCGAAGCGGACTAAAGATGTACCGCCCCCCCACTTCCAGAATATGGTCTAACGTCTGCTGATTATTCATTACGTTAATTTTGAATTCGGGGATAGGCTCTGCTGCAGCTTTCATAAATCTCATTGCAAGACGAATTCTTGTGTTTAATGCTCCCATTTTACCCTCCTATATTTTAATCCTATTCTCTGTCGCTTCACAGCTTTTCCTTAACTTTTCTCATAAACGCCTTGGGATGCTTCGCATACCACGCAAGGCGCTTTAGCCTGCCCCTGAGGGGGTCGAGATACAGCCTGTCCGCGGAGTATTCCCTTATCCGCTCCGCCGTCATCGGCTCCTCTGCGCTTATAAACTCATTGGGCACAAAATAGAAGTGCCCGGTATTTATATTCTCCGCGATGCTTATTTTCCGCTTCTGGAAATGGACATAGCCTATCTCACGGCGGCAGACCTCTCCGTCCCTTACCGTAAGCTCAAACAGCTGACCTGCCTTCCACTCAAAGACTCTGGGGATGTACTCGCCGTGGTCCTGATAGAGTCTGAACCTCCACTGTGCGGGCAGAATATCCGCAACAAGGTTCTCTATCTCGTCGATTAAGGGAAAGCCGTTTTCCTTGAAGATGGTGTTGATGGAGTGCTCATGCCACATTTCGTCAAAGCCCGTAACCTCCTCTTTTGAGAAAAGGTCTTCAAGCCTTGTTCCGCATCGGGGCATTATTCTGTAGCGGGCGTTGTTCTCCGCAGTGTTCCTGTACAGAGTCATGTGACCGTAGGCGTGGAGCTTGTCATATTTACAGAGCATTTCATCCGTGATAAAGCTTCTGAGGTTTCCCATAACGGTATCCGTGAGATCCGTATGACCCCAGAAGTCATAGCCCTCGATATAGTCCGAGAAGACCTCTCCGTAGGCGGGCTTTATATCGCAGAGCTTGTACGAATAGGCGAAATTGACCTCCATGCCCAGCCTGCTTCTCACCAGCGCCTTGCAGTCCTCCCAGCTCATGGGGACGGCTCTGACGTTTTCGGGAAGCTCCGTCTCCGTGACACGCTCATCGTCGGTCAGAATAAGAAAGTCAATATCGCTGTTTGCGGCGCAGGACTCAAGCCAGAGTGGGAACGACCCCCCCAGTTTACCAAAATATGGGCAAATAAATACAATACTGTTCATGTTTTTTCTCTCTTATCTGAATATTACTCTCAGGTCTCTGTTCTGATTCTGAATAAAGCGCATGAGCATTGCCGCCAGCACCAGCGGAATATACGCAAAGTAATCAAAACCGGGTTCTGAATAAGAGTGGCAGACCAGCTCCGCAAGAAAGGCTACGGGTATCAAGTTTCCGATTTTAAGCGCCTCCGCAAATACCGAGGCTATAAAAAGCGCCATCAGTATTCCCCCGGTATAGCCCGAGGCGACCATGATGGTCAGAAACGCATTGTGCGTGGCCATTCTGTGCCCCGTGTTCGCCCAACGGTCGAAGCCCCCGCCGAATACGGGTTTTTCGTTAATAATCTTCCACGCCTCTTCCCATATTTCATCTCTTCCCGTACTATCCGTAAGGTCAAACAGGCGCATGCTGTTAGTTCCTGCGGAAGCGGCATACAGGGCGGCAGCGGCAATCAGGAAGAGCAGTATGACACTTGCTCTGGTCTTAAATTTCTCCTGAGGGCTTCCCGAGTCGCTTGCCCTCTGCCATGCAATCAGAAAGCCGCCTCCCGCCAGGGAGAGAAACGCGCTTCTGCAGGCTATGATTACCAGCAGCGCGGAGCAGATGATTCCTGTCCCGGCATATACAAGCCTCCGTTTTCCCGAAGGGCAGTAAAGCAGAGCCAGTATTGAGCACAGTGCCCCCGGCACTATGCAGAAGGCGGAGGTGTTTCTGTTTATCGTGTATGCAAAAAAGTTTATTCTCTGGGGTCCGTAGGTCAGCAGTGAAGGCGTACTGATAAGCAGAATTATGCCGTATATGGTACAGGCTGCGATTATCGTATTTATTACAAGGCCTATCTCCCTTGCCGTCCATATCCTCGTTGCGACACAGATGTAGAAGGTTCCGAAAAGCAGCAGGCTGATATACGCGGAAATCGAAGAGCCTGTCAGCGGAAATGCCACGAGCGTTACCAGCGTATACAGCATATACACTATCTGCAGCTTTTCGCCCTTCATTCTGTATAAATACGTCGTGGGAAGAAGAAAGCACACCGCAATGAAGATAGGTCTCAGGGGCTGAGTGATTAAAGGCGGCGACATGGGCAGAATTCCGAGAATTATCACGAGTATCCCGCACAGCACCCAACAGGCAAGAGATATTTTGTTGTCCTGTTCAAGATTTCTGTTCTGCATCTGGAAAGTCAGCCCTCGTATATCCCTTCAAGTTTCTTTGCCGCGCTGTCGATACCAAACAGCCGCCCGACCTCGGCAGCCGCCTCCGGCCGTCTTGCGTCCGCAGCAAGTATCGCCCTTGCCCACACCTCATCGCTCTCCTCAAGGGGCAGATAAACCGCTCTGCCGTCGGCATTTGTATCCTCGGGCACGACCGTGGAGGCAACACAGGCAAGTCCGCCCGCCTGCGCCTCTATCATTGCCATGCCGAAGCCCTCATACCGTGAGGGAAACAGAAACACATCCATGGCGTGATACATTTTTTCCACGTCCCTGTGCGCCCCTGCGAAAATCACTCTGTCGCTTAAATCAAGCTCCTCGGCTTTAGCCCGTACAGAGTTCTCAAGCTCTCCGTCACCCACAAGGAGCAGGGCGGCGTCCTCACGAAGCCTGCAAAGCTCCGCAAAAACGGAGAGTATCTTTTCGTGGTTTTTTGCGGGGTTAAAATGTCCCACGTGTCCCACGACGAATTTTCCCTCCAGTCCGTATTCTCTGCGGACCTGTGCTGCGGTCTCCGGGCTGTAGGCAAAGCGTGCACAGTCTATGCCGTCGGGCATGACAAGGCTTCTTGAATCCGACATGATATTTTCACCGAAAACATATCTGCACGCCTTTTCCGAGCAGCCCAGAAGCACCGTTGCATTGCTTCGTATGAGATAACGCATGGCTGCCTCATACGCCTTGCGCTTTATAGATGCGCTCTCCCCGGTATGGGCATTGTGAGCGTGGGCTATCCTCACGGGAACGCCGCAGCTCTTTGCCGTTTTAAGCACAAGCCCCGAATAGAAGAACACATGGCTGTGCACCGCGTGGAAGGGCCCCTTATCCGTCAGCACCTGCTTCAGATTCTGATCAAGGCTTTTTTCTCTGTCAAAATAAAACACTCTGCCGCCGAGAGCCTCCGCTTCGCCGTCGAAAATGCCCTTTTCACCCGAGGTCATGGCAAAATCAAACTGCACACGGCTTCTGTCCATGCCCCGATACATATTCATAACGAAGTTTGACACTCCGCCGGTGTCAAGAGCCGCAAAAACGTGCAGGACTCTCACAGGCTCGCTCATGCTTTTTTCTCCTTCGCCGTCTTTGCAAAGTCGGCATAAAATTCAAATCTCTTCTTATCCAGCGCTTCACGCTGGAAGCTCTCCGCCCGGCGGAAATTGTTCTCCGCCATCACGAGAAGCTCCTCCTTTTTAAGCCCCGGCAGAAGCCTTGCAAGCTCCTCCGAGCCCTTCCTGGGGAAGATGTATTCCTCGCCCAGAAGCTCGGGTATGCCGCCGGTCCTTGAGCCAAGAGCGGGAAGTCCCCGGCTCATTGCCTCCACCACCGCACGGGGAAGCCCCTCCTGCAGACTGGGCTGAAGGTAGATATCCATGGAGTCCAGCCACGCAAACATCTTATCGTGGGGCAGACTGCCCTCGAAAACCACCTGCTCGGAAACGCCCAGCTGCTCCGCCAGCTCTCTGAGCCTTGTGCTGTCGCCGCCGCCCGCCATGTGGTACTCAAATTCCGTATTGCCCTGCGCCTTCAG
>JABUSQ010000049.1 GCA_021442665.1 Oscillospiraceae bacterium | reverse complement strand
AGTCACCACTGGCACGCTGAACCTGATAAACTTTCGCAGCACTAATATAAGCTCCGAGAATATAATTATCACTCAAGCCATTGGTAAACGCTGTTGCTTCTCTTGAATCTAAATACATTACAGAAGCATATCCCATTAAAAGTCTTGTTCCATTCATCATTTTCAGGATATTGTCTGCTTTTGTAACGCTTCCTCCGTTAGTTAATTGATTGCATGTGTACAGAATTACATATTTATGATTAAAAGATGTTTCAGTTGTTATTCGATTTATAATCTGACTGGTCGTTTCTCCTAAAGAAGAATGGGGAACTAATTCATTCACATTCATATGCAATGCATTATTGTACCCATCAAAAATTACCTCCTTATGTATTATAGTATCGCTATATCTGTAAATAATCAACATATTTTTCTTTTATTTGTTGAAAATTTACATATTTTTCTTAGAGCTTCAGATAGTGTATCGTCTTATTTTTTCGTTTGTCAGGCTTCTAAATCATGCCATTCGCACCGGTAAAAATACCGGGGGCTGCGGCCTGTCATCAGGCTGCTCCCCCGGTTTAAGCTCAATATGCGATTATGTGGCTGTGGAACTCCGCATAGTCCTCGCTGTTCACGGTGAATACTCCGCCCTCGTCCTTTTCAAGACGCAGGCTCACGGTCACGCTGTCCAGATAGCCGCAGTTGTCCAGCGCCGAGGACAGAATGTCTATCATGCCCTGCAGGTACAGCTTCTCTATCTCTCCGCCGGACAGCTCCTCAAACTCTCCGTCGGCAAAGCGTCGGGTGAAGTCCCTGTCGTGCTCCTCAAGAGCCTCGTAGCTCACGGTGAAGATATCAATGGGGCTTACCTTAACCGCCACGTTGTAGCCCGTCTCCGTCTCGGTGACCTCGCCCACCTCGTAGCTGCTCTTTGCGAAGACCGCCCTGAAGAAATCCCTCAGAGCCTCGTCCGGCTCGTCGTTGACACCCACGAAAAAGGTCTCTCCGAAGTTTTCCGCCTCGTTGAGCACATTCTCCTCATACATGGCGAGGCATTCCTCCCGGGTATCCACCACAAGCTCCAGATACTCCTCGGAGACCTCCCCCAGATACAGCACGTCCAGTCCGCCTTTCACATATGCTGCAGGGTCAAAATCCGCTCCGCAGCCGCAGAGCAGAAGCAGACAAAGCATCGCCGCTGCGGCAAGTGTTTTATATGCTTTTTTCATGATATCCTCCCGGTGTCAGTCTGTCTCCGCCTCCGCAAGAATCACGGAGCCGTCGGAGCTGTTTTTAAGAATTACCCGCTCAATGAGCGTACCGTCTGCAAGCGTATAGCGCAGAAGCACCTTCGCCCCGTTTTCGGGAACCGAGGAAACAAGCTCTACGCCCTCGCCCGTGGTCATGTAGCTCCGATACCACAGCGGAGTTTCCTCGCCGCCGACGCTCAGCAGCGTCACGCCGTAAACCGTATCCTCGGAGGAGATAACAATGCTCTCTCCCTCCTCGTCCAGTACTATTCTGCCCTGAAGCTCAAACCCCGAGGCTTCTGCGGCAGAGCCGCTGTTGGCAAGCATCATACCGTTTTCGCCATCGGGCTCATAGGGGAAGTATTCCTCCTTCAGCAGACCGTCCATGGCGGCATAGGGTACCACGAAGCCGATGCGTCCGTAGGAATAGGGCGCCAGCTCATAGGGATTTGCGTAGAAAACCAGCCCCTCCTCGCTAAAATACCAGTTATCGCTCTGTATAAGCTCCCGGAGAGGCTCGGTAAGGTCGGCGTCAAAGAAAATGCTGCTGCCATCGGGATTTCTGTATTTCTCGCCTGCGGAGATATTCAGAAGATAGCCGTAGACAAGCTGATTCAGAAGCTCCGCGTCCTCTGAAATGCTTTCAATCGTCAGCTTATCACCCGTTCTTGCATCGTAGGATACTCCGGTGCGGAACACATAGCCGTGGACTCCGCCGCTGTAGGTCATCACGTCGTAGCACAGGCTCACAACTCCGGTGTCGCCTCTGGTGAGCACGGCGCTCATCTTATATACATAAGTGGGCAATTTACCCTCTCCGCCGGAGCCGCCGCTGCGGTCGCCGTTGGGTCGGGCGTTCTCATCCGCATAGCTGAGAGCGGCATTCTTCACTGCCGCCGCGCCTTCTTCAAAGAGGCGCATCTGATAGGATATGTCCCGGTTCATCGCCTCTGCGGCGTTGCGGCTGCCGGCGGCGATGACCTCGGGTCTGCATATTGATTGTGTAAAAATAAGCTCATCGGCGGAGGCATCCCAGACCTCGTCGCTCTCCGTACGTGAAAGATCCACGCACACCCCGTACTTGGGGACAGGTGCGCTCTCCGAGGAGTCGTATATATCGTAGCATCCGCACAGTGACAGTGCCACGGCAAGACAGAGCATCATTGCCGCTGTTTTCTTCATTACCATTCAGTCTCCGTTCAGTTATGTCATTTGCTTTTCGTGGTTTTTTTTATCCTTGTTTCAAGGCTTTGAACAGTTTCAACAGGGTTTTGAACACTGTTATGTAAAGCTCTTAATTACGTTCTCGTAGAAGCGCTGGCTTCCGCCCAGACAGAAATTGTCCATACATTCGGCGATGAGCTCGGGATCGTCCCGCATGTCGTTTTCGAACCAGAACTTGATAAGCGCACTGACGGCTGACACCAGCATGGCGTGGAGACATTCCCTGTGAAGCTCGGGAACGCGGGCGCCGCTCCGAAGGATGTCCTGAAAATAATTCACGGAATTGTCCATGATTATCTTCACAAAGGCGTCCATATCCCCGTTGGGGCCGCAGAAAAGACGGCAAAGATCCTTGTTCTCCTGCAGAATGCTCAGAGCGTCCTTGGCCGTTAGTCTGCCGTCCTCCGTTCTTGAGGCACTGCCGACAAAGATATCCATAAGCTCCCGCTCGAGACTCTCCTTCAGTTCGAAGGGGTCGGAGTAGTGGGAGTAGAAGGTTCCTCTGTTTATATCTGCCCTCTTGCATATTTCCGTAACGCTTATCTTTTCAATGGGCTTCTGCTCCAGAAGGTCAAGAAAACTCTCCCGAATGGCCTTTTTCGTGTAACGTACACGTCTGTCGATTTTTTTCTCGTCCATTGTATCACCCTGTTTCAAGATTTTCTTTATTTTACCACGGCCCTGCTCAAAAATCAACATCATGAACAGTATTTTACTGTTTGTACATAATTGTCTATTGACTTACCGCTTCAGGGCAGTATTATTAATATATTACTGAATTAAAGGTATGTCAGATATGAAAAAAATCGGTTTCGGCAGGCTGGGGCTGGCTTTTGCGGGCAGTTTTCTCGGTGCCGGATATGTTTCGGGTCAGGAGCTCTGGCAATTCTTTGGCTGCTTCGGCATTAAGGGCATGGCGGGTCTGTTCATCGCCGTGTTTCTGCTTTTTATCGTGGGTGTGATGCTTCTAAGGCTCAATCGTCTAACAGGTTATGCAGACACCGACAGGCTGGTAGTCAGCCGCAACATCCCCGCCCTGCGCATAAGCGTCACGGTGCTGGAGACAGTGTATCTCTTCGGCATGGTAGTAATCATGACCGCAGGCGTAGGGGCTCTTGTAAATCAGCTTTTCGCTCTGCCTCAGTGGATTATTGCCCTTGCCTTTGCAATTATCACGGCTGCCGTATCTCTGGGCGGCTTTTCGGGTATGGTGAACGCTTTTTCAGTCACGGTGCCCGTGCTTGCGGCGGTGGCTCTGGGCTTTGGCATAATCTGCACGGTGCAGAACGGTGTCTGCCTTCCCGAGGCCGGCAGCACAGGCACAAATCCCCTGCTTGCATCATGGAAAATTGCCGCCGTTACCTTCGCCTGCTTCAACATTTTCGGCAGCATACCTATAGTTGCCCCTCTGGGTGAGCACATCAGAAGCGACGTCCACTGCATAGGCGGCATTGCTCTGGGCTCCCTGATTCTGTTTCTCATCGCCGCCGGTGTTCTGCTTTCCGTGGGCGCATATCCCGCAGTTACCGGAGCAGAGCTTCCAATGCTGGCACTGGCAAGCGGCATCAGCCCCTATCTGGGATACGTCTACGCTCTGCTGCTCTTGCTCGCCATGTTCGGCACGGCGCTGTCAAGCCTTGTGGCATTCACGAATCTGCTGTGTCTGAAATCGGAAAGGCTCTCAAAAAACCGTGCGCCCTTCGTGGTACTGACCTCGGTGCTTGCATTTTTCGGCAGTCTCTTCGGCTTCGGTGAGCTCATCGGCGTTATCTATCCCGTATTCGGTTATCTCAGCAGCGTGTTCATCGTCCTGCTTGCCATACACTATTTTAAGCTCAGAAGGAAGGGTAGAGCATGAGCAGACTTCTTGTATTCGATTCTCTGGATTCCACAAACGACTATCTCAAGCGTGAGGCCCGGGGGCTTCCCGAAGGCACCGTGGTGTTAGCAAACGAGCAAACGGCGGGCAAGGGCAGGCTCGGCAGAAGATTTGCCTCTCCGGCTTCCATGGGCATCTATATGTCCATGCTGCTGCGTCCCGACTGTCCTCCTTTGCAGGCGGCAACTCTGACCGCAAACTCTGCCGTTGCCGTATGCAGAGCCGTTGAGCGGGTAACGTCCTTCTCTCCGGAGATTAAATGGGTCAACGACCTGTATCTGCGGGGCAAGAAAATCTGCGGCATTCTCTGTGAGAGCAGCATAACAGACCACAGACTGGATTATGTCATAGTGGGTGTGGGTCTCAACGTCATCACCCGGCCTGAGGATTTTCCGCCGGAGCTTCTGCGAAAAGCAGGCTCTGTCTTCTCCCAGACCGGAGAGATATTCGAGCGGGGCAGGCTCATTGCCGCCATGGTGGAGGAGCTTGACAGTATGTACGCTGCATGGAAAACAGACCCGCTGTTCTTCCTTGAGGAGTATCGCAGGCGCTGCGGCATTCTCGGAAAGACCGTGGAGGTTTACTTCTCCGAAGGAGCTCAGACTGCCGTGGCAGAGGATATAACCGAGGATTTCGGCCTTACGGTTCGCCTTGAAAACGGTGAAAAAAAGACCCTGCACATGGGCGAGGTCAGCATAGTGAGCTTATAACGAAAAAAGCCCTCGACCCCCGTCGAAGGCTTTTTTCGTTTTTTTGATCGGATCAGCCGGTGATGGCACCGACAAGGCCCTGAACGAAAGTGGGAACCCAACCGATAATGTCGCCAACGAGTCTCAGCTTCTTCTGAACTGCGAGACGCACGTCTTCGTCAACTACTCCCATAATCTTCTTACACATGATAATACCCTCCTTGAATTATAATTCGGATGAGTCTACTATAGCACAAAAGGCTATAATTTGTAAATAACATTTTTTCCTTTGCCTTAAAATTTGTGGTACGGGCTTTAATCACAGAGGGCCGTAAGCTCATTTATTTCTTCCTGAAGCTCCACGTCGAAGGCCTCCTGAAAATCCGACAGAGCTTCTATGAGCTCCTCAAACACCTCGGCGGGTACCTCCTCATCGGAAAAAGCGTAGGGCTCCAGCACTGCGGCGATGTTTGCCAGTATCTCTGCGGGATTTTCAATATCCGCCACACTCTCGTACTTGCCTCGGGTGAAGCCCAGCTCGCCGTGCAGCAGGGCGATAGCCTTGTTGCTGATGCTGCGGTAGAGTGCAAAAATAATCATTGTATTTCTCCTTATCTGAGTTCAAATTTTACTCTGCCCACCATGAAGGCAGCTGCAAAGCCTATGAGTATGCCCGCCACAGTTCCGCTGAGGACCAGGAAGGGCAGATAGTAGGCGATGAGATTTGTCTCCATGACCAGGCATGCAACGCCAATCTGTGCGGCATTGTGCAGAACTCCTCCCGTAACGCTCACCGCCACGGGGGAGAATTTCTCCGTGCGCTTCAGCAGTATCATGCCCGCAAGGCTTATGATCGCACCCGCAAGGCTGTACGCCAGACTCAGCACCGTGCCGAAGAGCAGGCTCGCCAGTACCACACGCACAAGAGATACGGCAAGGGCGTCTCTCCAGTTTAGGCTGTACAGCACAAAAACTATCATGATATTAGGCAGTCCCATCTTCATACCCGGCACTGCCATCAGCGGGGGTATCAGGCTCTCCACATAGGACAGCACCATGGCTGCGGCAGTCGCCATAGCCAGAAATGTAAGCCGTTTCGTCTTCATATCATCCTACCTCGGCATCTATCCCGCTGTCCTCCGTTCCGAACACCGTCACCGTGAGCTTATTGGGAAGACAGGTGATGCATTCGCCGGTTAAGCTCACCTTGCCCTGCCGCACGCACAGCCTGTCGGGGCATTCGGCATCTGCGATATAAGCCTCGCCGCCTTCGATGACCAGAAGATTCGTGCCTCCGTTGAGGGGATAGCTTCCGCTCTGGCTGAGGGAGTACCGGGCAATCTCCTCTCCCCCCACACGGACCACTACCCCGGCGCCGCTCTCTTTGCCGTGGAGGAGAATAAACAGGAGTCCCGACAGCAGGAGCAGCGCCACAATCAGGGCGGCATCTCTGCGAAGTCTTGCGTCTTTCATCCCAATCCTCCTCTCTTTTCGTGTGCTTTCTATTATACTCTCTTTTTCTCCGCATTTCCAGCATAATTTCCCGAAGCCGCCCTCCGCAGCTCTCACGCAGAAAAAGTTAATGTTTATTAACCTAAATTCAGACCGAAAAAAGCACTCTTTCGAGTGCTTTTTTCATTTCTTCTTTGCTCCCTGCCATTTTTTGCGGTGATATTTCTGGCAGGCCTTGCGGTGACCGCAATCCTTGCAGTGGCTCTTTCCGGGGACAAGCCTGTACTTGCAGAACAGTTCGTGGTGGATAACATGATACACCGTAAGCCCCAGAACGCCTGCAAGGAGGCCTCCGCCGATAATTTTAGTACATTTATTCATGGTGTCGCCCTTTCCTCTGTATTTGTAAAGAGCATATCACATTTTCCGGAAAATTTCCAGTAAAATCTCAGATCAGGAAAGCCAGTGCTGCCGGAATTCCCACGGACAGCAGGAGGAACGCAATGTCCCCCGCTCTGACCCTCACCGGGTCAAGCTCCGTGCGCTGTGCCTGCCCCGAAAAGCCCTTGGACTCCATGGCCACGGCAAGCTCCTCCGACCAGCGAACGCTCTTCACCAGCAGTGGCTTGAGCAGGGCGGGCGAAACGGGAAACACCCTGAGTCCTCTGGCACGGAAGGCAGCTCTCGTCCGCTTATACTCCTGCACCATGTGGGGAAATACCCCCCATGCTGCCAGCAGTCCGTAAGCGAAAACCTGCGGAAGGTGAAGCTGTCTGCGGAAGGAGCTTATCAGCATTATCCTGTCCGTAGTAAGTGCGAAGAGGAAGCCTATACCCGCATAGGCAAGCACACGGCTCGCCTGAGTGAGTCCGTTCAGCAGCGCCGAGCTTCCGATATTCATTATCTCGGCATTCACGGGCATATTCCCCTCCGCCGAAAAGCGGTAGCCCGTGAAAAACATCCCCGCCGCTGCCAGAATTATGGGCAGCATCAGCAGCAAAAGCGTCCTTAGTCTAACCTTTGATATGAGCATCAGCAGAACGCTTGCCGCAAACACCGTGAGGTTCAGCAGAAGGTCGTATTCATACGCCAGTATCAGCGTCACCGCCAGCAGGCTTAGAAATTTCATTGCGGGATTAACGGAGCGCATGGAGCGTACCTCCCCTCAGCTCAAGGATTCGGTCGGCGTAGTCCTCTGCCAGCCGTATGTCGTGGGTGGAGAATATCAGCGCCACTCCCCGCTCCCGTGCCTGACGGCAGAGAGCGTCCATGACTGCTATCGTATTGTTTCTGTCCTGAGCATAGGTTGGCTCGTCGCACACCAGCACCGAGCAGTTATATGCCATGAGCGCCGCCACACCCAGACGTCGCTGTTGGCCCTGACTCAGCAGATAGGGCGAGATGTCACGGTATCGCCAGAGCTTTATGTCCCTCAATATCTCCTCGCTTTTTTCCTGTGCATTTTCGCTTCGGCGCAGCCCTACCTCGATCTCCCTGCGCACGGTGTCGCTGACGAACTGATCCTGCGGATTCTGTGTCACAAAGCCTATTCTGCCCAGCTCGGTTCTTTTCAGTCTGCGGATATCTCTGCCCTCCAGCAGAGCCTGCCCCGTGTATCTGTAAATACCCATGAGCGCCCCGAAAAGGCTGCTTTTTCCGCAGCCGGAGGAGCCCACCACGGCGCATATCTCTCCCCGGCGGAAGCTTGCGTTCAGATTCTTCAGCACATCGTTTTCCCCGTGCCTGAGGCTGAGTCCTCTTAGCTCCAGCACCGTTTCACCGCTTTTACAGACCGACAGCGACGGAGAATAGGAGCCGCAGGGGACGATAATCCCCAGTTCCTCCAGCAGTCCGGGCTCAAGCTCTGCGGGCTTTAAGCTTTCCTCTCTCAGCACGCCCTTTTCCATGATGCGCACCCTGTCGACGATGTCAAGCCAGTTATCCAGACGGTGGTCAACGGCAAGTATGCCGGTGCCCCGCTCTTCGTGCATCTGCTTGAGCTTACGGGCTATCTCCCGGGCGGAGGCATTGTCGATGTTGGCAAATGGTTCATCCAGCAGAAGCCACCTGGGCTTTATCGCCGCAAGACATGCCAGCATGACCTTCTGCCTCTCACCGCCCGACAGGCTCAGCAGACTGCGTTTTTTCAGCGCCCCGATATCGCAGAACTCTAGAGCCTCGTCCACTCTCCTGGGTATTTCCTCCGGCGCCGTGCAGATATTTTCAAGGCAGAAAATCAGCTCCCGCTCCACAGTATCCATGCAGAACTGCAGCTCGGGATTCTGAAACATCATCCCCGTGAGAAGGCATCTCTCCTGCGGCGGCAGCTTCGATGGCTCCCTGCCCTCCACGGTGATGCTTCCGCTGCGCAGGAAGCCTGCAGCGTGGGGATAGATGCCTGCGCAGAGGTACAGCAGGGTAGATTTTCCGCAGCCGGAAGCGCCGGTGAGGATGGTTATCTCACCGGCGTCAAACTCCGCCGTCAGGTTTTCAAGCACATCTCTGCGATCCTCGAAATAGGAAAAGCAGAGCTTCTTTACCTCAATGCTCATTCGGGAAAATATCCGTTTGTAAACTCGTTTTCACGGCGGCAGGATATTACGCCGACGTCCACGAGGAAGTCTGCCATGCGGTTCCAGCGCAGAGGGTCTATTCTGCCCCAGCGGCCGCAGTCGTCAAGGAAAATCGGAGCGAGATGCTTCTGGCTTCGGATCAGAAGTTCATCGCTTGCATCCGCCGGCATAAACTCCCGAACCTCGAGCACGGTGCCCTCGGGGTCGGCGGCTACCTCACGATAGGCCCTGTCCAAAGCTCCGAGGAAACGTCTGACCGCCTCGGGCTTATTCCTCAGCACCTCATGGGAAGCCGCCATGGCAGGCGCACAGAAGTCGAAGACTGGGTCAACATCCCCGAGATTGAAGTAATTTATCTCCTTGCCCGCCTCGATGAGCACCTGGTTCTCCCAGTTTTCGTATACCCACGTCGCATCGGCAACCTCCCCGAGAGTGGCAACGATATCGCCTACATCGAGGTTAACAAGCTTTAACTTTCCGTAGTCGCCGCCATCGTTTTCCACTACACGGCTGATAGCTGCGTGGAACCATTCAGGCGTCCAGTGAGTGAGTCTCTTTCCCTCCAGTTCTCTGGGGCGGGTTATTCCCGCCTCCTTGAGAGAGACGATGCCGGAGTCGCATTTCTGCGTCATGACGGCAACTCCCGTAAGGCCGATACCCCGTTCCATGCATTCAAGCATAGCTATCTCGGGGCCGCAGACGAAGTCGGCGCCGTGAAGTTCCATCTCGCCGTGTACCTCGCCGAATATCTCCACCTCAAGACCTGCTTCGGCAAAATATCCCCGCTTCTGCGCAATGAGAAAGCCCGTGTGGTTGGTGTTGGGGAACCAGTCAAGAACTACCTTCAGCTTATCCATCATTCGTCCTCCTCGTCGTAGATCTTACCGATGTCTGCGTTTGCGCCAAGAGCGTAGCTCTTCACAACACCGGTCCTTGCCAGTCCGTCCCCAGCCAACTTGCAGATAATGCCCGAGAATACCACCGCGCTTATAAAGCGCACGGCAAGCTGAGCGATAAGCAGCCCGAAGGCAAGGTGGATGTAATCCAGATAGAACAGCTCATAGCAAAAGATGAACAGAGCGGAGAAAATGCCTGCCAGAGACATGGACGCAATGTTCCACTTTTTGTAGCGGAAGAGCGCGAAGGCAAGCTCTGCTCCGGCACCCTGTATCACGCCGGTAAGCACAACGGTGAGACCGCCGGAGTTTCCCATGAGTAGCTCAACCACGGAGGCGAGCACCTCAGTGATAAGAGCCACGCCGGGCTTTCGAATGATGTAAGCCGCAAGCGTTGCTGCCATGAACCACACGCCGTAGATGAGCTCAAAGCCGAAGGGAGCAAGTCCCATCGGGGTGAGCGCCGTGGACAGAGCCAGCCCTCCGTTGAACACCGCAAGGTAGACTGCTGCAAACACTACGCCGAGGATCGCCATCATGATGACGTCCTTCAGCTCCCAGGATTTTGCGTTTTTCATTTTTGTTTCCTCCAAAACATAAAATTTGCGTAAAAAAACCGCACAGCCTTCGCTGAGCGGCGCACACAAAACGTTTCGGAAAAACGATATACGATATTATGCTGCTTCCCTACGATGGCATTACCCAACAGGTTACATGGGTCAGAGGCGGGTTTGCCTCTATCTCAGCCGAAATCCTTCAGCCCCCCGAGCTTGTTGCCTGTGCAATTTTCTACAAAGCTATTGTACTACCCTTCGAAATAAATTTCAAGTTTTTTCAGCAATTAAAATTCCCTAACTTTATTTCACCGGCAAAGTTCACATATTCGCCTTTATCCACTCAAGGCAGAGGCGGGCGATAAGTCGCTGCCCCTCTGCCGTGGGGTGCAGGCCGTCGGCGTAGCGGTCATATGCCGCATAACCGTGAAAGCAGTCCACAAAGCCGCAGCCGCTCTGCTCCGCATCGAGTCTGAGTAGCTCCGAAAACTCCCCCAGATCCTCCTGCGCCATTCTGTACACAGCAATGCCTGTACCGAGCCACGCATCATTCGCCAGCTCCGCATCTATCGGAGGGGGCGAAACGTGAACGAATCGAAGCCCCTTCTCCTGCGCAGTTAGCCTCATGCGTCTGCACAGCTCCGCCGCAGCTTCGGCGTTATCTGTGCGGAAAACAAAATCGTTGGTGCCCGCCATAAGGAACACCGCATCAGGCCTTTCCGAAAGGGCCTCATTGTCAAATCTGCGCAGGATCTCTGCGGTCGTCTCGCCGTTGACCCCGAGGTTTACCACCTCACAGTCCTCTCCCAATATCTCCCCCACCACGAAGGGAAAGCTCCGTATCATATCATAGGGATAGCCCCGAACAATACTGTGTCCTATAAATACAAGCTTCATATACCGACCTTCTTTACCCTTTATGCTCAGATTATATTACCTTCCCCTTCGCCCGGCAGCAAAAACAGGCGATATTGATGCGGAGGCTCATCCCGCATGCAGGGTCACACACACAAGCTCGGGACGGTTAAAGAGTCTTGGCACCGGCACTCCGTTTCCCAGCCCCCGGGATACCACCAGTTCGAAGCCGCAGTGGTATATACCTCCCTCGTAGTCGGGAAACAAGGTTCTATCCGTACCCAACAGCCCGCCGACGAACGGCAGACGCACGATTCCGCCGTGAGCATGACCGCAGAGGATAAGATCCACGGGCAAGCCCGAATACTCCTCTGCCCAATAATTACGGTGGCCCAAAAGCACAACGAAGTCCTCGGGATACTCACTGCGAAGCTCCTCGGCAAGCTCGTCGGGCCTTGGCATCACCGCCCAGCTGTTCGGATCCTCAACGCCCAGGAGCAGAAGCTCTTCACCCTGACGTTCCTGCGAGATATACTCATTTTTAATATATCTCACTCCGTACCTTTCAAACAGCGCCTCCAGCTCATCCATCCTATTTGAGGCATAATCGTGGTTGCCGCTGACGAAATACACGGGAGCCGTACCCTCAAGAGAACTAAGCAGCTTCTCCGCATTCGAAAGGTCCTCGGGTCCGGAGATAAGGTCTCCCGTTATTACGATAATATCCGGCGATTGCGCCTCGGTAAGCTCCGCCAGCTCCTCGCCGAAGCCTGCCCCGTGGAAGTCGGATATCTGCGCTATTTTAAAGCCCTCAAAGGCCTCAGGAAGTCTGTCGCTGACCACATGATAGTCCGTAACTTCTATATTCTCTGCGCTGTCGTACACGGCACAGACAAGCACGGCAGCGAGAATAATCAGAATCAAAAGCACTCTGCGTAATTTCTTTTTTCGTTTCTTCACCTGTCCGCCCCCTGTTTAAGTGCTATGATTTTACCACAGTCCTCCGAAAACTTCAACTTTTCTATTGAAAGAAGATGCATCGTGCGTTATAATATTATATCTATGTGCGTCAGCAGCGCACAATGGCGGAGTTTCCGTCAGCATAAGAAAAGGATGATACTTTATATGAGCGCTTCTACCGAAAAGAAAAACCGCATGGCCGCCAAAGCAGACGGCACCCACAAGAAGACCCTTGCAGCACAGAAGGAAGCTGAGAAGAAAAAAAAGGAACGCACCAAATGGATAGTCGGCATCGTGCTGGCTGCCGTTGTACTGCTTCTGCTTATCTATCTCAACTCCGGCGTATTCTACAGAAACACCACCGCAGTCAGCGTGGACGTTGCCGCCTATGAGCAGGACGGACTTTCCGTTGCCGCCTGCACCGATGACTACTCCATCGCAGAGGTAAACTATCTGTTCCGCTTCAATTACAGTAGCTTCATGTCTCAGTACGGCTCCATGGCAACCTATCTGGGTCTTGACAGCACCAAGCCTCTGAAGAGCCAGACCTGTGCAATGGTCTCCGATGACCCCGACTACACCTGGTACGACTACTTCATGGACAGCACCATAAACCAGCTAAAGAGCTATTCCGCATCCTGTGCCTACGCCAGGGCCGCAGGAATTGAACTGGATGACTCGGACTTTGAGGAAATGGACGAGGCCGTCGATTCCCTGGCCGCCAGCGCCAAGGAGGCGGGTTACTCCCTCAAGGGCTACCTTACCTATATATACGGCAAGGGCACCAACGAGAGTGTCATGCGCAGCGTCCTCGAGGTCGAGTTTATCGCAATGAAGGTTCAGTCCGCTGTCGAGGGTGAGAAGGATTACTCTGCCGAGGACATCACCGCACATTACGAAGAGGTCGCCGACGATTACGACTTCTACAGCTACAAGTTCTACCTCGTGGCAGCTGAGACCGGTGAAGCCGATGAGGACGGAACTGTTCCTGCGCCCACCGAGGAGGCAATGAGCGCCGCAAAGGAAGTCGCCGAGCAGATCAAGGCCGCCGTAGCTGAAGGTGATCTGGAGACCGCAGTCGTGTCCGTTCTGGGCGAAGAGGTAATTCCCGAGCCCACCACCGACGAGGATGGTAATACCACCACCTACAATGCCTCTACCGAAAGAACTGAGGTTCAGGGTCTCAGCGTTGATTCCGCTATTAGCGAGTGGCTGAAGAGCGCCGACCGTCAGGCTGGTGAAATTGGTGTTGTGGAAGCTGAGAGCAATGGCTACTATGTCGTTGTCTTCAGTGATCGCCACACCGAGACCGAGGCCACCGAGGAATCCGGAGATGTCCCCTACTGCGACTACATTGCAGAGAAGCTTCTCCGTGAAGCCGATTTTGAAGCATGGACCGAGGACGTGTTCACCCCCATCATGGAGGGTACCACTTCCGACTACGCCTTCGGCGCAAAGTATGTAAAGTAAGCTTATTGAGATGAAAAAGGCTCGTCTGTGACGAGCCTTTTTTGATATTTGGATATTTGTTGGTATTTGTTATGGATGAAAGATACATTCGTGCCCGAATGCTTCTGGGTGCACAGGCAATGGAAAAGCTGAAGAACAGCCATGTAGCGGTTTTCGGTCTGGGGGGCGTCGGCTCCTGGTGCGCCGAGGCTTTGGTGCGCAGCGGCATAGGTAAGCTCACCGTTATAGACCGTGACACCGTCAGCCTCAGCAACATAAACCGTCAGCTCCTTGCCACGGAAAAGACCGTAGGACTGCCCAAGGCAGAGGTTATGAAAAGTCGGTTAACGGACATTAACCCCAATGTGGAGATTGTCGCTGTTTGCGGACACTACGAGGCTGCCTGCAGGGAGGATTTCTTCGCAGATTACGACTATATCGTAGATGCCATAGACCTTGTGTCCTGCAAGCTTGACCTAATATGCACAGCTCTGGATAGGGGCATCCCCATTGTGTCGTCTCTGGGCACAGGCAACAAGCTGGACGCCTCGCTTCTGCGGATATGCGATATCAAAAGCACCAGTGGCTGCCCCCTCGCCCGGGTCATGCGTAAGGAGCTTCGTGCGCGGGGCGTGGAGCATCTTGACGTGGTGTTTTCGCCGGAGGAGCCCATGGCTTGTGAACAGCCCGAGACTCCGCCTCCGGGGCGCAGGAGCGTTCCCGGTTCGCTGGTGTGGGTTCCTGCCTCAGCGGGCATGCTCCTGTGTCAGCATGTTGTTACCAGCCTCATAGAGCAGATTTGAACACAAAACAGAAGAACCGCCACTCTGTGAGTGACGGTTCTTTCCGCTTATCAGTCGGTGAGCATGGGGATGTGAGCTGCTATCTCTCTGATGATTGCGGCCTCAAAGGGATCATGAGTCCAGAACAGAATCTTGGTTACGTGATCGAGGATGAAAGATACGGGATGCATGATAATAATTCCTTTCTTCTTTTCTCAAGGCCGATGTAGGTGGGGGGTGGAAATAGTCAGATTATTCAGCAGAGTGTCATCGGCCTCGGGTCTTCATCTATAATGACGGAGGAATTTTTCAAATATTGCAAAATTTTCAAAACTTCTTGCAGAGAATCTTTCTTTGCGTTATAATAACCGAGGTAAATCAATTTATTGTTAATCAGCAGAATATTTATCCGGGTGTAGCGCAGCTGGTAGCGCGCCTGCTTTGGGGATGGGAGCCGAGCGCCGCCGGTGGCGGATGAAGCGAGGCGGACATCCCGCAGCCGCACCGGCGGAGGGACGGTCTGGCACCGTCCCTCCGGCGGTATTGCGGCAAGGAGGGCGGACAAAGCAGCCCACAGTCGGACAAAAACCTTTTATCAACAGAATATTTATCCGGGTGTAGCGCAGCTGGTAGCGCGCCTGCTTTGGGAGCAGGATGCCGCAGGTTCGAATCCTGTCACTCGGACCATAACTTCACCGAAGCATTGATACGATGCTTCGGTGAACTTTTTTATTTTTCCTGCAAATAGAGCCTGCACTACAAGGGTTTTCAACGACTATGTACGAGCCGCACTAGGATAGTTCCTGTGCGGCTCAAGGTCCTTTAACCTGTCGTTTATTACAGGTGCTGTGCCCGAGAAAGCGACTCTGCGGAATTAGTATGCCCAGAATTATCAATGCGCACCCGCAGAGCATAACTTTGTTAACGCTCTCGTTCAAAAACAATACACCGAGCAGAGTAGTGGACATCGGGTTTATCGCACATAGCATACCGGCAGTGTCAGTGTCCACATACTTCTGGCATACGGGCTGCAGTGTGAACCCAAAGCATGTGCATATCAGCGCAAGAAACAGAATATAAACCCAACTGACGGGACTCAGGCTTAGAGTGAGGTTGCCGCTTAATAGCGATATCATCAGCGAGCATACTCCGATGACTCCGACCTGAATAACGCCGAGTACTACAGGGTCGGAGCGCCTGGAGAACAGCCCGGTGACGAATATGGTGGCCGAATAAAAACCAGCGGCCAGCAACCCATAGATAACGCCGGTAAAGGTGCTGTGACCTACCTGAGACAGCGTGAGGACAGCTACACCCGCAAGAGCAGTGAGACTGCCGAGAACGGTGCGTCGCCCGGGCAGGACTTTTGTATAAGCAGCGTTTATTATGGGTACTATCACAACGGCTGAATTTACAAGAAATGATACCGTGGAAGAACTGCAATGGCTCAGTGCCGTCATGTCAAACGTCATGACAGCCGTGAACAGCAGACCTATTATGACACCGCGGAAGAGGTCTGCAGCATCAAGACCGTGAAAGCTCTTTCGGAAGATAATAATCAGAATGATAAATGAAACGGTAAAGCGTACCGAAAGAAGAGTGAACAGTGACATCGATCCGAGCAGCAGCTTTGAAAACAGGTAGGAAGAACTCCTCGCAATTATGACAGCCGCTAACAGCCATGCTGCACTGCATTTTGAAAGCTTGATATTCATGGTGTTTCCTCCGTGTCCTTGATGCTGCGATTATAGCTTGACTTTTATATGTTGAAAAGCGATAATATATACAGTTATCTTTGACAAAAAGGAAATGATAATATGGACAGTGAAAAATGCAGAGCGATACTTTGCGCACTTGAAAAAGGAACGATAACAAAGGCGGCGGAGGAGCTTGGGTACACTGTGTCCGGAATAAGTAAAATGATTGTGTCGCTCGAGCAGGAGACGGGTTTCGCTCTCCTGCATCGCAGCAAGAACGGCGTTATGGCGACCGCTGAGTGCGAGATAGTGCTTCCGCATCTGCGGGCCGTGGTCGCAGCGGCTGACGCTTGTTCGCAGATGGCAGACTCTGTGCGCGGAATACATCGGGGACACGTCCGTATAGGTACTGCGTACCAGAGCTATTTTCGAAGCTTTGCGTCCGCCATTGCTAAGTTTCACGAAATATACCCCGATATCCACGTTGAGCTTGAACAGGGAACGAGTACACAGCTTGTTTCAAAGCTGCGCGACGGTAGCCTCGACCTCTGCCTTGTCAGTATGCGGGAGGGCTGTGACAGCTTTGCCTCTGTATGCAGGGATGAAATACTGGCGTGGGTGCCGGATACATCGGAATATCGAGCACTCAGCGCATACCCCGTAGAGCGTCTGACACATGATGCATATATCTCCATCTATCCGGGGGAAGAGACGGACAATTCAAGATTTCTCAAGAGGCTCGGTATTCAGGTTAAGGAGGCTTATTGCACAACGGAAGTCTTCGCTGCGATGAGTCTTGTCGAGGCGGGCCTCGGTACAGCACTCATCAACCGTCTCATTGCCGAGAATATTCGCGGCAACATACTTGCTCTTCCGCTCGACCCACCGCAGTATATTGACATCGGAATAGTGGAGCGTAAATCGCTCGGTCCCTCTGCCACAAGGCTTAAAGATTTCCTGCTCACCGCTTTGATACCGTAATAG
>JABUSQ010000102.1 GCA_021442665.1 Oscillospiraceae bacterium | reverse complement strand
TTTTTTGCTTTTTCGGAAAAATCTTTGCTCTTCACCTCCGGCGCAAAAAACGGACACCCGGAGGTGTCCGTTTTTTCACGCAAACAGCAGGTAGCCCACGGCGGCGATCTGCAGTACCGCCAGCAGAGGGAAGAATATGGCGAAGTACCAGTGCTTTGTCTTGTGGCGGAAGGCAAACATGCCCAGTGTTCCGCCGAGACCGCCGAACAGCAGCGCAAACAGAAACAGGGTCTTTTCCGGGATGCGCCGCTTACCTGTTCGGGCACGGTGCTTATCCACGCCCATGAGGATGTAGGCGATGAGATTGACGACAGCCAGAGCTGCCCAGAGAATATATTTCAGAGTCTGTGCCATGATCATACCTTCTTTCTCGATTTCGGTTTGGTATTTTTTCTGGGCTTGGGCTTTGCCCAGCCCTTTTTGCTCACGGGCTTCCTTGCCTCACCTTCGGCGGGCTTTTTCTCTGCCTTGGGTCGGGGTCTGTATGCGGCATCAGGCTTCACCAGACACTCTGGGCCGTAGCCGATGAGATCCTCTCTGCCCGCCTCCTTCAGCGCCTCAATGACCAGCTTCCGCTTATCGGGACGCTTCCATTGCAGCAAAGCCCGCTGCATGGCCTTCTCATGAAAGCTCTTGGCAACGTAGACGTGCTTCATGGTGAGGGGGTCGATCTCCGTGTAGTACATGCAGGTGGATATGGTACCCGGAGTGGGGTAGAAATCCTGCACCTGCTCGGGCTGGCGGCCGGTTTTGTTCAGATACTCCGCCAGAGCCACGGCGGAATCAAGCGTGCTGCCCGGGTGTGAGGACATGAGGTAGGGAACAACGTACTGCTCCTTGGAGTATTTTGTGTTCAGCTTCCGGTATTCCTCCATGAACCTCTCGTACACATCGATATGGGGCTTTCCCATGTAGTCCAGCACGGAGTCGATGCAGTGCTCCGGAGCCACCTTGAGCTGGCCCGATATGTGATACTTCACCAGCTCTGCGAAGAATTCCCCGGACTTGTCCTGCAGCATATAGTCGTAGCGGATGCCGCTGCGGACAAAGACCTTCTTCACGCCCGGTATTTCCCTTAGCTTCCGCAGGAGCCGCAGATAATCGGAGTGGTCGGCGTCAAGGTTGGGGCAGGGCGTGGGAGCGAGACAGCGGCGGTCTGCGCACATGCCGTGCTTTGCCTGCTTTTTGCAGGAGTGCCGGCGGAAGTTTGCGGAGGGGCCGCCCACGTCATTTATATAACCCTTGAAATCCGGGAGCTTCGTCAGCGCCGTTACCTCACGCACCACACTTTCGTGGCTGCGGCCGGTTACCATTCTGCCCTGATGGAAGGCAAGGGCGCAGAAGCTGCAGCCGCCGAAGCAGCCCCGGTTGTGTATAACGGAAAACTTCACCTCTTCTATGGCGGGCACGCCCCCCATAGCCTCGTACATGGGATGATACTGCCTGGTGTAGGGCAACTCCGCAACGAAATCCAGCTCCTCCGTGGTCAGGGGCATGGCAGGGGGATTTACCACAAGATACCTGCCGTCGTGCTCCTGAAGCATTGCCCTGCCCCGAATGGGGTCGTGCTCGGCATATTCCGTCCTTGTGGCCTCGGCGTAGAGCCGCTTGTTGTCCCTGACCTGAGCGAAGGAGGGCAGCTCCACAGCGGGGAAGGCGCATTTATCCGGCTCTGCGGTGAGATATGCCGTTCCCGCAATATCCCTCATCTCTGAGACGGGAATCTTTTTCTTCAGCCGCCTTGCGATCTCCCGCTCGGCGTATTCTCCCATGCCGTAAACCAGCATATCCGCGCCGGAATCGAAGAGGATACTGCGGCGAACCTTGTCCTCCCAGTAATCGTAGTGGGCGAAGCGCCGGAGGCTTGCCTCCAGACCTCCGATGATTATGGGCATATCCGCACCGAAGGCCTCCCGGGCACGGTTTGCGTAGACGATGGTGGCACGGTCGGGACGGAGTCCCGCTCTCTTGCCGGGGGAATAAAAATCCTCACTGCGGCGTTTTTTTGCGGCGGTGTAATGCGCAACCATGGAGTCAAGATTGCCGGCTCCGATGAGCACCCCCAGTCTGGGTCTGCCGAAGGCGGAAAACGCCTCGGCGCTGTGCCAGTCGGGCTGGGCCAGCACCGCCACGCGGTAGCCCTCCGCCTCCAGCACTCTTCCGATGACGGCGGTGCCGAAGCTGGGATGGTCAACGTAGGCGTCACCGGTCACCAGCAGAAAGTCGTACCACCACCAGCCTCTGTCCTCCATCTCCTCTTTGGAGACGGGGAGAAATTCCTGATTGTTAATCATATAAATGACCTCTCAAAGCAGTTTTCCGTAGTACCAGCCGCTGGTTCCCCTGTGCTTCACAAAATAGCCCCGGCTCGTCTCCTCCACCACACTGACCTCGTCCCCGGGATGAAGCTCGAGAATAAGGTCCGTGCTGTCGTTGCAGGTGGTCTCCTCCTCGTCGGTGTAGAGATATTTTGTAAGTATCTCCATCTCGTAGCCCGTGGGGATGTGGCGGCAGAGGGAAAACTCCACGCCCCGTCGAAGCACACGGACACGGTTGTCGCCCCAGCGGATATAGTAAGACCGTTCGCCTGCCGCCTGATGCTCCGCCACGGTGCGGACGGGGAATTTATCGTAGGCCATATATGAGAAATCCTCGCTGCCCTCCTCCGGAATGATCAGCGCGTTGAGCTGTCCGTCATCCTTCAGGGTGCAGGCTCCGTCAATGGAGATTATGTGCCGGCGCCGGTCGATGATCGGATTTGCGCATACCCGGTCGGGCAGATACAGCATCACCGGCCAGTGACCCACTATGACCCATTTGTCAAAACAGTAGTCCGTGCCCAGAAAATTATCGAATTTCATGCAGTCGCCCGCCATCTGCTCCTCCGGCGGCACGTCGGGCTTTATACCTCCGTGGACGAAGATATAATGGGGGGTTTCCACCACCTCGGGCAGCTCATTGAGGAACTGCCACTCCGCACGGAAGCTCTCCTCCAGCGTTTTCATCAGCGGGACAAGGTCTATGTCCTCGGTTATCTCCACACCCAGCTCCGAAAACATATCCCAGCACAGTCCGCTGCGGCGGAAGAGCATATACTGCCTCAGCCTGTCCGGCACAAAGTAGGTCTCTCCGTAGACCACCTCCGCCCAGCTGTCGCAGTTGCCGCATATGGGATGCACATCGTATTTTTCGCTTAGCTCCATGATAAATCTCAGCGTTGCGAGACTCTCCGTACCCTTTTCCAGAAAGTCGCCGCAGAGAACGAGCACGTCCTCGGGCGTGAGCTTTAGCTTCTCCAGCAGACCCCGGAAATAGGGCAGATTTGCGTGTATATCCGATATGGCGATGATGCGCCTGCCCCTTGTATCAAGTTTTTCTACTTTAACCTTGTTAAGCCACATTTATCTGTCCAGCTTCTTTTCCATGAGATAGAGGGGTGCTCCGCAGCCGGGGTGGGTGTCGATGACGGAGAAGCCCTGTTTATTATAAAATGCCAGTGCCCGCTTATTATCGGCGGATACGTGGAGCCGCAGAGCCTTATAGCCGAGCTGACGGCAGCGGCAGACCGCCGTGCCCAGAAGCTGCACGCCGAGCCCGTGGCCCCGGTTTTCCGGAGTGAGGTATATGAGGCTTATCCAGCCGCAGCGCTCTTTTTTGCAGCGGAAAACATCCGTCTCCACGACTCCGACGAAATTATCCCTGCTGTCGTAGGCGGCAAGGATTGCTCTGCTGTCCCTTGCGTATAGCTTTTTCGCATCGGCGAGATACAGGGAGGACACAAAGCCGTTCAGGCTTCCGTGGGCGGCAAGCCAGCTGTCGCCGTAGCATCTGACGTAGAGCCTGCCGTCCCGGTTGGGATCCAGTGCCTCATAGCGCAGGTTTTCGTCCGCCCTGCCCTGAGCGTCGTTTTTCCACCAGGTCTGCTTCGCAAAGGTGGACAGCTCCTCGGGAACATGGCTGTTGTCGTTGAAATACTCCACACGAAGCTCGCCCCCGTCATAAGTAAGCAGTGACACCGAGGTATTGTCGCCGTGGGGAAGCGTGTCGGCGATACCTGCGGAGGCGATGCCCAGAAGCTCCGCCAGTGCTGCCCGGATGCTTACTCCGTGACTCACCGCGCAGACGGTCTTTCCCTCGTTTTCAGCGGCGATATCCCGCAGAGCCGACAGCGTACGACGGGTACACTCGGCGTAGGGCTCCGCTCCCTCGGCTGTCCAGCTTGCGGGATCGTTGCGGAATCTCGCCATGGCGCCGGGGTCAAGGTGCTCCATATCGCCGAAGCTGATGCCCTCGCAGACGCCCATGCATATCTCCCGCAGACGGGGCTCCTTTATTATCTCCAGACCCTGAGTCTTTGCCACCGCCTCGGCGGTGCTGAGAGCCCGGCGCAGATCGCTGGAATATATCGCGTCAAGGTGAACTCCCCGAAATCTCTCCGCAAGAAATTCAAGCTGACGGTAGCCCGTATCCGTAAGTCCGCTGTCGAACTGACCCTGCACGATGCGGTATAGATTACCCTCTGCCTCAGCGTGACGAATTATGTAAATTTTAGTCATTCTTTGTTACCTTCATTGACCGGATTAAACAGGTAGTATATAATCATTACATCAATAATTGATTATATAATAAAACTTTCCCACAGGCAAGGAGAATACCTTGAAAGTATTGCATCTTATTTCCGGCGGCGACTCCGGCGGGGCGAAAACCCACGTTCTGAGTCTTCTGCAGGACCTGAACAAGAGCATAGACGCAGAGCTTGTCTGCTATATGGAGGGAGCCTTCGCTCAGGAGGCACGCTCCCGGGGCATTCCCACCACGGTGCTGGAGGGCAGCTTCACAAGTGCCTACCGCCGGACAGCAGAGATAGTTCGCAGCGGCAATTACGAGCTTATCCACTGTCACGGAAGCCGTGCGAATCTCATGGGCGTGCTGCTGAAGCGCAGGCTGTCTCTGCCCTTTATCAGCACGGTCCACAGCGACTACACGCTGGATTATCTGGGCAGACCCCTGGCAAAGGCAACCTACGGAAGACTTAACCGCTTCGCTCTGCGCCGTATGGATTACCGGGTCTGTGTTTCCGACTGCATGAGAAACACCCTTATTTCCCGCGGCTTTGCTCCCAATGAGATGTATACCATCTACAACGGCGTGGATTTTGAGCTTCCCCGCAAGAGCGTGGACAGAACCGAATGGCTGAAGAGCATCGGCTGCGGCTTCACTCCCGACAACATCATCGTGGGTATCGCCGCAAGACTTGACCCCGTCAAGGACGTGGCAACGCTTATCAGGGGCTTTGCCGAGGCGAGCCGGGACTGCGAGGCTCTTCGTCTGCTGGTGGCAGGCGACGGTCAGGAGCGGGAGATGCTGAAAAAGCTGGCGGGCGAGCTCGGCGTATACGAAAAGGTGTTCTTCGCCGGCTGGCTCAGGGGGATGGAGGGCTACTACTCCGCCGTGGACATAAACGTCATCTGTTCCCTGTCGGAGACCTTCCCCTATGCCGTGACCGAGGCGGCCCGGGAGAGGGTACCCACGGTGGCAAGCCGTGTGGGCGGTCTGCCGGAGCTGCTGAAGCAGGGCGTGACCGGTATGCTCTTCGACGTGGGTGACTGTCATACGCTGGCGGCGGAGCTTCGGGAGCTTGCCGGGGACAGCGAGCTGCGCAGGAGGATGGGCGATGCGGTGTACGAAAGGGCACGGCGGGATTTCTCCGCCGCAGGCACCTGCCGCAAGCAGCTTGAGATATACGAAAAGGTCATCGCCCGCTACGCAAAGCGCAGAGAAAAGCTCCGTGACGGCATCGTTATCTGCGGAGCCTACGGTCACGGCAACGCCGGAGACGAGGCGATACTTTCCAGCATGATACGCCAGCTTCGAAGCATGGATCCCGACCTTGCGGTGACGGTCATATCCCGCTCGCCTCAGGACACACGGGAGAGCCACAACGTTAACTCCATCGGCAGAGGACAGCTCCGAAAACAGCGCCGGGCTTTCCGCAGTGCCGAGCTGTATATCAACGGCGGCGGCAGCCTTATTCAGGATGTCACCAGCCGAAGAAGTCTCTGGTTTTATCTCAACACCATCAAGGTGGCAAAGGAGCAGGGCTGCCTTGTGCATATGTACGGCTGCGGCATCGGGCCTCTGCTCTACGGGCTGGACAGAAAAATGTCCGCCAGCGTGCTGAACGGCAGCGTGGACGTCATGACCCTGCGTGACCCCGACAGCCTCGCTCTTCTGAGGGAGATCGGCGTCACAGGGCCGGAGCTTATACTCTCCGCCGACCCCGTGCTTTCCGTGCCTCCCTGCGGGGAGGAGCAGACGCTGGAATTCATGGAGGCAAACGGGCTTAAAGCCGACGGCAGCTATGTGTGTCTGAGTCTTAGACCCTGGGTGGGCTTCGGGGAGAAGGCTCCCTGTATTGCCGCCGCCCTGAGAAGGCTCTGCACCGAGAAGGGGCTGACCCCCGTGTTTCTGCCCATGAACTACGCCAAGGACGAGGAGGTATCCCGCCTCGTGGCGGAGCTTACGGGGCTTGAGTTCGTGATGCTCCCCGAAATCAGAGATCCCGGGCTTGCCATCGGCGTAATGTCAAAAATGAAGCTTGTGGCCGCCATGCGTCTGCACAGCCTGCTGTTTGCCGCCAACGGAGGAACCCCCTCCGTGGGTATCAGCTACGATCCCAAGGTTTCGGGCTTCGTGGAATACACCGGCTGCGGCGCCTGCATCGAGCTGGGCGAGCTCACGGAGGACAGACTCAGCGAGCTGCTGCTGCGGCTCTGCGGCGAGGACAAGCAGGCGGAGCTTGCGGAAAACCTTAAAAAGGTCAGAGCTGCGGAGGGCAGGAATTTGGAGGCCGCCCGACGTCTTATGAGGAGGATTTGAAATGATCAGAACTGCAATTTTGGTATCGGGCAACGGAGCCCGCCTCCAGACCATCCTTGACTCCATGTATTTCGGCGAGATACCGAATTATGAGCTGGCGGCGGTCATCTGCACCGAGGCAAACCCCTATGCTCTGCGCCGCTGCTCCAATGCGAAGGTTCAGGCCATCGTGGTGGAGCCTGCGGATTTTCCCACCAAGATGAGCTACAGCATGGCAATCGCCAACAAGCTTCGGGATATGGACATCGACCTTGTGGTGCTGGCAGGCTACGATATGCCTCTGGGCTTCATCGCCGCTCAGTTCAAAAACCGTGTCATCGGCGTTTACCCCAGCCTCATCCCCGCCTTCGAGGGCTCCGGGGATCCTGTGGCCGGCGTTCTTGAGCGGGGCTGCAGACTGGCGGGCGCGACCTCCTATTTTGCGGACCAGGAGGGTAATGTGGGCGCCATCATCGGTCAGCACGCTGTCGAGGTTATGCCCGAGGATACGGCGGACAGCCTTCGCCGCAGAGTCATGGAGGAGGCAGAATGGAAGCTGCTGCCCAAGGCAATCATACTGTACTGTCAGAACAGACTGGAAATTCAGGGCGACAAGGTCGTTATAAAGGAGTAAATATGGAAAAGCTGTTGAAAATCGAAGGCATGATGTGCGGGCACTGCTCTGCCCGGGTCAAAAAGGCTCTGGAGGCGGTTCCCGGTGTGGAATCGGCTCAGGTCTCCCACGAGAAGGGCGAGGCCTCGGTGCTGTGCGCCGAAGCCGTAACGGAGGCTGCCCTCCGTGAAGCCGTGGAAAATCAGGGCTTCGACGTGGTACAATAAATCGGCTACGGATAAAAATAAAAAAGCTCCGCTTAGCGGAGCTTTTTCGTATTATTCAGCTGCTTATCAAAGCTGCTTCTGAGCGTTGATCTTAACGCCGGGGCCCATGGTGGAGGCGGTGACGCAGGACTTGATGTACTGGCCCTTTGCCGCTGCGGGCTTTGCCTTGATGATGGCGCCGATGAGGGTTACATAGTTCTCGAACAGCTTCTGCTCGCCGAAGGAGACCTTGCCGATGGGGCAGTGGATGATGTTGGTCTTGTCCAGACGGTACTCGACCTTACCTGCCTTGGACTCCTTGACTGCCTGTGCGATGTTGGGGGTCACGGTGCCTGCCTTGGGGGAGGGCATCAGGCCCTTGGGGCCGAGGACCTTACCGAGACGGCCGACGGTACCCATCATGTCGGGGCTTGCGATAACGGTGTCGAACTCGAACCAGTTTTCCTTCTGGATCTTCTCCACCAGCTCCATGCCGCCGGCGTAATCTGCGCCTGCTGCCAGAGCTTCCTCAACACGCTCGGGCTTGCAGAAAACCAGAACGCGGACGGTCTTGCCGGTGCCGTTGGGAAGAACGATAGCGCCGCGGACCTGCTGGTCTGCATGACGTCCGTCAACACCCAGCTTTACATGCAGCTCGACGGTCTCGTCGAACTTTGCCTTGCTTGCCTTGATTACCAGAGCAAAAGCATCCATGGGATCATAGAGTGCCTGCTTATCAACGAGCTTTGCGCTCTCTTTATAATTTTTACCTCTAAACAATTTCGTTTCCTCCTAAAAATGTGGTTGAGTCGGATAAAATCCTCCCACTTGTCGGACTTACTCGCCTACGAGCACGCCCATGGAACGGCAGGTGCCTGCGATCATGCTGACTGCGCTCTCGATATCGGTGCAGTTGAGGTCGGGCATCTTCTGTTCTGCGATCTTGCGAAGATCTTCCTTGCTGATGGTTGCAACCTTGTCTCTCTGGGGGACTCCGGAAGCAGTCTCGATACCGCAGGCCTTCTTGATAAGCAGTGCTGCAGGGGGGGTCTTGGTAATGAAGGTAAAGCTGCGGTCGGAGTAAACGGTGATGACGACGGGGATCATCATGCCCATGTCGCCCTTAGTGCGCTCGTTAAAATCCTTGGTGAACTGGCCGATATTTACGCCGTACTGACCAAGTGCGGGACCTACAGGGGGAGCCGGAGTTGCCTTGCCTGCGGGAACCTGGAATCTGACGTATCCAACTACTTTCTGTGCCATATTAAGCACCTCTTTCTATTAAACTTAAACTATTTTATGGGGCGTATTGCCCGGACCGCACCTGCCGTGCGGCTCCCGCCGCCTGCGGGAAATGCCGTGGAGAACTCAGTCCCTGACCTCTTCGACCTGATCGAGATCCAGATCCACGGGAGTCTCTCTTCCGAACATGGACACCATGACACGGATCTTCTCGCTCTCGGGATTGACCTCCTCGACTATGCCCAGGAAGCCTGCCAGGGGTCCGTCCACGACCCTGACGGTGTCGCCCGCCTCAAAGGCGATGACGACCTCGTGACGCTCGATGCCCAGCGCGTAAATCTCCTGCTCGGTAAGGGGAATTGCCTTGCCGTCGGAGCCTACGAAGCCCGTTGCGCCTCGAACATTGTGGATAAGATGCCAGCTCTCATCGGTGAGCACCATCTTGCAGAACACATAGCCGGGGAAAACCTTACGCTCGTAGGTCTTCTCACCTGCGTCGGTGAACTCGGTGACGGTCTCCATGGGAATCTTTATCTCCTGGATGAGGTCTGTCATTCTGCGGTTTTCCGCAGCCTTCATAATCGCAGCGGAAACTGCATTTTCATAACTGGAGTATGTGTGTATCACATACCACTTTGCTTCTTCTGCCATATCAGCTTATCCCTTGCCTGCAATGACGGATATGGTATCCACCAGAAGGCGGGCAACCCAGTCGAAGCCTGCCAGCACCACGGCGGAGACCGCCATAACCGCCAGCGCAATAAGGGTATTGTGCATCAGCTTCTTGGGAGTGGGCCATTCAACTCTCTTCAGCTCGTTTGCCATGTCACGGAACCACTTTCCGATGCGGGCAAAGAAACCGAGCTTCTTGTCCTCTTTCTTTACGGCAGCAGTGCTTTTGGTTACAGCCTTTTTCTTTTCGTCAGCCATTTTACACTCGTCCTTTCAGAAAGTTACTTGGTTTCGACATGCTTGGTGTGCTTTCTGCAGAAGGGGCAATACTTGTTGCGCTCAAGCTTTTCGGAAGTATTCTTCTTGTTCTTGACGGTATTGTAGTTTCTCTGCTTGCACTCGCTGCATCTCAGCGTGATCTTGACTCTGTAGTCAGCCATACTTTTCGGCACCTCCTATATTATTTATCCGCATTTCAGGAGCGGACATTTGCCTCCCTGTATGGGGCGGAGACTGTTTTTTTGCTGCAAAAAATGCGCACAAAAAGAAACCTCTCGTCCGACAGGTAATGTTAACTATAACATACCCGGGGCGTAAGGTCAAGCATTTTTCCTTAAAAATCAAGGGTTTTTTGCGCTTTTGCCGTCCGGAAAGGCCTCGCAGGAGAGAATTACAACATCTTGTGCCGGGGCTGCGCCGAAGCACAATAAACGGTGCCTTCCGCTGCCGGCATCACCGCCCCGGGGCGCAAAAAAGCACGGGAAAAACTCCCGTGCTTTTGCTGCTTCGGTTAATGACCGTTCACTTTTTTGCGCTGCGCTCTGCCCAGCTCTCGTAGGAGTAGCCGCCCTCGGTGAACATTGTGCTGAAGTCGAAGTCCTCGAAGCCCTTGGCGTACTCCACGGTGGCTTCCTCCGTCCACGCCTGCAGATCGTTGCCGAAGATCTCGCCGAGAATGACCTCCTTCAGAGCTGTGTAGCCGTTTCCGGTGCTTACCTCGTACTCCAGCTCCAGAGGCAGACCTATCATCAGGTGGTAGCCGTAATCGGTCTCCGTGATGGTCAGCTCATAGGGCTCAAGCGCTATGCTGGCGTCGTAGAATTCCTCCACCATGACGCCCTGACCGAACTGATATGCCTCGGTGCCGCCGTCCTCGCAGTTTTCCTCCTTGAGCTCAAGGAAACGCTCGTAACGGGCCTCGCTGTCCTCGATGGCGTTCAGCTCTGCCATGAAGCCCTCAAGCTTTGCCTTGCCTGCGGCGACCTGAGCGTCGGAACGGACCTCACCCTCTTCATCGGTAAACAGGTAGAGGATGTGATTTGCCTTGGTGTAGCCCTTTTCGGCTGCCATGGTGAGAAGCTCCTCATCGGTGTAGTTGGAGCCGTCGGTGCCGTAGAGAGCCTCGAAGAGCTTATTGCTCAGCACGGAGGTGATCTGAGTGCTTCTGATAACGGCAAGATTGCTGTACTGATTGGTCTTGAGGTATGACTCGAACTGCTCATCGGTGGCGTCCTCGCCGCAGCACTGAACCTTGTAGTCGTCGATGGACTTCTGAACCTCTTCCATCTCCTCCTCGCTGAGGGAAATGCCCATTTCAGCGCACTTGGCCTCAATAACGCCCTTCTGGGTTACGGTCTCGGTGGCGTATTCCACGCACCACTGGGCGTTGGTCGTGCCGTCGGCACCCTCCAGAAGCCATTCAACCTCAGAGCCGTACATGCTGTACTGGTAGCTGAGATACATGGAGGCGTAGCCGATCCAGAAGGTATACTCATCCCAGCCTATCTTCTGACCGTTGACGGTCATAACGGTGTCATCCTTGGTGTTCCCGCAGCCGGTGAAGCAGCACAGCAGCAGCAGCACGGCGAGGGTGAGCGAAAGAAATTTTTTCATTCGATTATCCCCTTGATTCGAAAATATGCTTTATTTTATTACATATCTGCCATAAAGACAAGTCTATTTTGTGAACTTATGCGTTTTTGCTCTCATTCCAGTCGGAGACAAAGCGGCGTGCCTCGTCCACTGTACGGTTTTTCGAGCGGAGCTTCAGACTGACGCAGGGCTTTGCTCCCGCCTCCACCTTAAGGCGGCCCTTGTATTCGGGCTTTGCGTAGAGCCACGAAATGCGTCCCATATCGAAATCCTCCAGCACGAAGCGGAGGGCTCCGCTTTTCTGTGAGATATCGCTGATGCCGGCTCTGCCTGCCTCGCCCCTGAGCAGCGCCACATGGATGAGGGCGTTCACTCCCGGGGGAGGGTCGCCGAAGCGGTCGATAAGCTCGTCGGTAAGGTCATCGGCCTCCTCCTCGGTGCGGATAAGGGCAATACGGCGGTAGATGTCCATTCTCTGCTCCGCCGCAGGGATGTAGCTCTCGGGGATATTGGCGGCAACGGAGAGGTCGGCGGAGCATTCCGCCCGCTTCTCGGGCTTTATACCCCTTTCCTCCAGCACGGCCTCCTCCAGTAGCTTCAGGTACATATCATAGCCCACGGAGAGCATATTTCCCGACTGCTCGGCTCCCAGAAGATTTCCCGCTCCCCGTATCTCAAGGTCACGCATGGCTATCTTGAAGCCGGAGCCGAACTCGGCAAACTCCCGGATGGCGGTGAGTCGCTTTTCAGCCACCTCCGTCAGCACCTTGTCCTGCCGGAAGGTGAGGTAAGCCGAGGCCCGTCTTGTGGAGCGGCCCACCCGTCCCCGTATCTGATGGAGCTGGGCAAGCCCCATTCTGTCTGCGTCCTCGATGATGAGCGTGTTGACGTTGGGGATATCGATGCCGGTCTCTATAATGGTGGTGCAGACGAGTATCTGAACTCTGCCCTCTGCCACCTCCTCCATGACGGAGGCAAGCTGTTCTCTGTCCATCTGTCCGTGAGCCACACCCACGGTGACCTCACCGCAGAGCTCCTCCAGCAGCTTTTTCAGTCTCAGGGCGGTGCGCTCTATATTGTCTATGCGGTTGTGCAGGTAATACACCTGACCGCCCCGGGACAGCTCACGGCTGATGGCGTCGCAGATTATGCCCCAGTCGTGCTCCATGACGAAGGTCTGCACGGGAAGTCTGTCCTGCGGCGGCTCGTCAATGGTGGACATATCGCGGATACCCGACAGCGCCATGTTCAGCGTCCTGGGAATGGGTGTCGCCGACAGGGTCAGCACGTCCACGCCGTGGCTCAGCTCCTTTATGTGCTCCTTGTGGGTAACGCCGAAGCGCTGCTCCTCGTCCACGATGAGCAGCCCCAGCTCCTTGAACTTCACATCCTTCTGCAGCAGTCGGTGGGTGCCTATAACAAGGTCGCATTTCCCGCTGCGGAGATTTGTAAGGGTCTGCGAGATCTGCGCAGGGCTGCGGAAGCGGCTCAGCACCTCCACGTTGACGGGAAAGCCGAAAAATCTCTGCACAGCGGTCTGATAATGCTGCTGGGCAAGCACCGTGGTGGGTACCAGAATCGCTGCCTGCCTGTTGTCCATGATGCATTTCATGGCCGCGCGCAGGGCAACCTCCGTCTTGCCGTAGCCCACGTCACCGCAGAGGAGTCTGTCCATGGGGACGCCCGCCTCCATATCGGCCTTGATCTCCGCTATACAGCGGAGCTGATCGTCGGTTTCCGTGTAGCCGAAGTTGTCCTCAAACTCCCTCTGCCACGGGGTATCCGCGGCGAAGGCGTGACCGGGCAGACGCAGACGCTGGGCGTAGAGCTGAATGAGCTTCCTCGCCATATCCTTTGCGGCTCCCTTAGCCCTTGTGCGGACACGGCTCCACTCGGTCCCGCCCATTTTCGACAGCTTCACGGGCTTATCCTCACCCGCTCCCAGATACTTCGTCACCAGATCAAGCTGCGTGGCCGGGACGTAAAGCACATCGGAGCCTGCGTAGCATATTTTAATATAGTCCTTGTCAAAGCCGTCCACCTTCATCCGCACGATGCCCGCAAAGCGGCCTATGCCGTGGCTCTCATGAACCACAAGGTCGCCTGCGGAGAGGTCGGCATAGCTGTTTATGCGCTGCTGCTTTGACGGTGTTTTTCTCCGCTTTTTATCTGCCGTGCGCACCCTCTGAAGCTGGGAGTCGGTGATGACCGCAAGCCGGAGATTCGGATACTCCGCACCTGCGGAGACGGCTCCGAGGGTTATGACACAGCTTCCCTCCCCGGGAAGGCTCTCAAGCTCGGGATAAAGCATGGCCCTGACCCCGTTCTCCCGGAAGAAGCTCTGCAGCGTCTCGGCTCGCCGCCGGTCGCCCGCCAGCACCACCACCCGGAAGCCCTGCTTCAGATACAGCTTCACGTCGTCGCAGGCGGTTTTCGCGCTGCCGCCGTAGGAGGGAAGCTGCTTTGCGGGCACGGAGCACAGGGTTTTTGGCTCAAGGGGATACCTGCCCACGGTAAAGGCGTCCGCCATATAGACGGGAAAGTCGGCAAGCCTGCGGCACAGTGCGTCCCAGTCCATGCGGAAGCGCTCCGCCGGGGCAGGCGACATGCCCTTTTTCAGCAGGGCGTTCACATCCTCGCCCAGAATTCTTATATAGCTTTTCCCCCGGTCTGCGCATCTTGAGGGCTGATCGAACACCACGAAGGCAGCCTCGGGAATATAGTCCGCACCGTAGCTCTCTTCGTAGAGCAGCGGAAGGTATCGGTCTGCGTCCGTGAGCCGCACTCCGCTGCGGATACGCTCTGCGTCCTGACGCAGCGTCACCGCCAGAGCCGTCTGCTGGGGGCTGTTTTTTCTCTTTTCGCAGGAGGCAGCCATGGCTTCAAGTGCGGAGACGAGGGCCTCCGGCCCGGACTTCGACAGGGAGATCAGAGCCTCTGCCGCCGGCAGTATGCAGACCTCGGAAACCTGCTCCGTGCGCCGCTGAGACTGCACGTCGAAGAAGCCCATGGAGTCGATATCATCGCCCCAGAACTCTACACGGACAGGCTCGGGATACATGGGCGAGAAGAAGTCGAGAATGCCGCCCCGTCTTGCGTACTGCCCTGCGCCCTCCACCTGCTCGGTGCGGGTGTAGCCGTTGCGGAGCAGAGCCCTCTCCAGCTCCTCGGGGGAGCACTCACCGCCGTCGGCAAGGGTAAAGGCAGCGGCTCTCAGCACCTCGGGAGGGATGCTCCTCTGCATGAGTGCCGAAACCGTGGCAACGCATATCGGAGCCTCGCCCCGGGAAAGTCTGTCCAGTGTGAAGATTCGCTGCTGCTCCGCCTGACGTGAAGCGGCAACGGAGGAGAAGAAGGTGAAATCACGGGAGTTGAGCAGGAGCACCTCCTCCCCGGTCATGGCTTCCAGATCCCGCCGAAGGCTGTCGGCGGCGCTTTCATCGGGGCAGACGACGAAGAGGGGCATGCCCAGTCTCTCTCTGAGAGCCGCCGCAAGAAAGCTGCGGTGGACGTTTGAAAGTCCGGAAACGAGCGCAGGAAGCCCTCCGCTCTCCAGCAGCAGGGGGAGGGCGGCAGCTTCCTTATTTTCAAGTATGGCCTGATTTATAGTCTTCATAGGGTAAATATTATACAACCGTTTTACCTGCACTTCAAGGGTATTTATGCCGCATAAACGCTCCGAAGCCTCCGCTTTTCGGCCTCCTCTTACGCAAGGGCTGTCTTCTCGGGCAAAAAGGCATGAAAATATCCGGCACCCCCGGAGAAGGATGCCGGATACTCAAATAGGGATGAGATGAGAAGAGAATTGTTTTGGTAGTTGTGAATTTGCTTTTAATTCATGCAGCGATACAGCATCGATGCCACCTGATATCTCAGGCAGGGCTCGCCCACACCGAAGCGCCCGGCAGAGACACCTGCGGTGACTCCGGTCCTGTACGCCCACAGCACGGCGTCCTTGTAGTAGCTGCCGCCGGAAACGTCGGCAAACGGGTTAACGCCGATTAACCTCGGGCTGTCGCTGAGCTTCCACAGCATAGTGACGAACTGCTCCCGGGTCACGGTCAGCTCGGGCCCGAAATGTGAGGCGTCCACACCCTCGGTGATGCCCTGCCGATATGCCCAGACCACGGCGTCGTAATAATACACGTCCCTCTTCACGTCCGTGAAGGGACAGCCCGCAGCCCCGGAGGAGGGACAGCCTGCGGCACGCCACAGGAAGGTAACCGCCTGGGCACGGGTACAGCTTGCATTGGGGCTGTAGTGCAGCCCGTCGGTACCGTCGGTCACACCGTTCTCATAAGCCCAGACCACAGCGTCATAGTAGCCGGCGCTGCGGCTGACATCCACGAAGGGAAGCCCTGAGCTCTGCTCCGGAGCGGAGGACCCGATGCCTGAGCCCACCTTAACGCTGACGGTGACGGAATAATTACCGCACCTGAGCTTAAGCTCCGCCCTGCCGTCGGACACACCGCGCAGGGTGAAGACATTGACCTGAACGCTCTCCACCTTCACCACGGAGCTGTCGGAGCTTGTGCAGGAAATAATCTCCGTTGCGTAGACGGGACTGGGAAGTCCCGCAAGCTTTTCGGTGCCGCCCACTGACAGCGTCAGGGCAGATTTATCGGCGGCGATCCCCGTGGGTGCGACATAGAAGCCCTCGCTGCAGGGCAGACCCTTGCCGTCCACGAATTCCTGAGCCCAGTAGTGGGTGTATTTAGATGCCGGGGCGTATTCATACCCCACGGCGAGACAGCCGAACTTGGCTGCGAGGATATTTGCCCGGTGTCCCGAGGAGTTCATCCAGCTTGAGACCACCTCACAGGGCGTGGCTTTTCCCGCGGAGAGATTTTCTCCGGCAGAGTTGTAGGAAATGCCCGCAGACGTGATGGCGGTGGTCCAGCTTCTGCCGTCGGGTCTGGTGTGCCCGAAGGCGGACACGCACTCGGCGGCTCTGGTATCGGCAACGGTTCGGAGGGTATCATTAGTCTTCAGCGCAGGCAGACCGTTTCGGCTGCGCTCCACATTTGTCCAGTAAAGGACAGCGTTTTCGTAGTATTCTTCGACACTTTTTGCCGAAGCTTCGGGGGTGATAAGTGCGCAGAGAATTATAATGGCGGCAAGGACAAGGCAACCGAGCCTCAGCAGCCATTGCATATGAAATTTTGACATAAAAACTCCCTTGCTTTATTCGGCTGACGCTGCAGTCGTCATCGCCCTCATCTAAAATGACGTAATTTTGAACAGAATATTTCAAAATACACAATTTTTTTGGTTTTTATCTGCAAAAAGCCCGAAAAAGCAAAAAAAGACCGCAACCTAAGTTGCGGTCTTATGTTGGCATTGACCTATCTTCCCGGTCCGTCTCCAGACAAGTATTGTCGGCACTGGTGAGCTTAACTTCCGTGTTCGGAATGGGAACGGGTGGACCCTCACCGTTAAAAACACCAACTGCATTTGGAACATACCAAATACTATATTATATCGCTCTCTTTGTCAAGAGCTATTTAGGGTGAGGGGAAGAAATTCTTCCCCTCTTGGTACACCATCAGGGGCTCGAACCCAGGACACCCTGATTAAGAGTCAGGTGCTCTACCAACTGAGCTAATGGTGCATATGGTGACCCGTGGGAGAGTCGAACTCCCGATTCAGGCGTGAGAGGCCTACGTCTTGACCACTTGACCAACGGGCCAACTAAAGGGCTTACACCCTCAAAACTGAACAGAAGAGAAACAAGGCAGCCTGCATAATATTGTAGGTCAAGCCCTCGGGCGATTAGTACCGGTAGGCTGAATACATTACTGCACTTACACCGCCGGCCTATCAACCATGTAGTCTACATGGACCCTTACTCCATAAAGGATGGGAGATCTTATCTTAGGGAAAGTTTCACGCTTAGATGCCTTCAGCGTTTATCTCGTCCCGACATAGCTACCCAGCTGTGCCGTTGGCACGACAACTGGTGCACCAGAGGTCAGTCCATCCCGGTCCTCTCGTACTAAGGACAGCTCCCTTCAAATCTCCTGCGCCCGCAAC
>JABUSQ010000133.1 GCA_021442665.1 Oscillospiraceae bacterium | reverse complement strand
GCACTGACAAAGTGCTGTTTGCCACGGACAGCCCATGGTCGGGTCAGAGAGAGTATGTTGAGCTTATTTCCTCCCTGGGCTTTACCGACACCGAGCTTGAAAAAATGCTCTGCGGCAACGCAAAAAAGCTGCTTAAAATGTAAAGAAGTCCTGCGAATTTTCGCAGGACTTCTTTCAGCTTTTTGCATCAGCCCTCAAAATCGGGGCCGGGGCACATGGCAAAGAACACATAGCCGTCCACTGCCTCGCAAACGGTCTCCTCTGCCTCGGTGCAGATATTCCAGCGGGGATCGGCGTTCTCGTCGAGAGTTTCCTTCAGCGCCTCGGCGTCATCTGTCTGAAAGACATAGCACACAAAGGGAATTGTGCCGATAACGGGGGAGAAGACCGCCGCGGAGGTAAATCCGCTGATTTCGTTGATAAAGCCGGCAAGGTAACCTTCCTCGCAGGGCATGATCATGCTCTTGAACTCAATATAGTCCTTGCCGGAGAGTGCCTCGACAATAGCGCTCGGGTCATCGGTGTTCTCAAGCTCCGCCTTGAAATCCGCCAGAAGCTTGGTGCCCATTGTGGAGGGAGCCTCCTCATCGGGTTGTGACGCACAGCCGAAGAGGAAGAGTGCCATACACAGACAGAGTATGAGAGTGATTGCTCTTTTCATGTTTTTTGTCTCCTTTTGGTGTTGTTTATTATATATTTTTTGATTTTGCACAGTATATGGGACAAGGGTATGAGTATGACGGCGGTGAGGAGAAAGGCGACCCAGCCGATGTCCGTGGAGTTCACAAGGGCGCTTTCAATGTCGTAGCCGAAGACCATCTGCAGGCCGTAGAGTTCAAGCGACACCCCTCCCAGAAATTCAAGAGCTGCAAATACCCTCGGCTGCCTCTCATAGGCGTATTCAAACAGGCAGGCGAAGGCGAGAGTGTAGGGGATGGCGATGATGTAGTAGAAATCCCGCAGGGGAACATTTAGCCGTGACACGGTGCCGAAAAACCACACCGCAGCCCCGCCGGAGATAAGAAATGCGAGGATAAGGAACAGGCGAAGCCCCTGCGATTTGGGCCTGGGGAAGGAGAAATAATAAAGGCCCAGCATGAAGATTGGGAAGCGATTTAACAGAATAAGGGGCTTGGTATAGCCGAAGCCGTACTGAAGCAGTGCCTCCAGCGCAAAGCACATCACAGGTGCGGCGATGAGAAATTTAAAGCCGAAGCGGGTCTTTGCCCTCACCAGCAGGGGGGATATCAGGTACAGCAGCATGATGCCCGGCAGAAACCACAGAAAGGCTCCTCCGCCCTTTTGAAGAAAATCAATTCCAGTCAGCACGAGCAGAAGCTTTTTCGCGGACCAGCCTTTGTATATGGCGGCAGTGAGCGCAAATACCGCAAAGGGTGCGTAGACGTATTTCAGCCTGTTGGGGATGAAGCCTCGGAAGGAGAGAGCCTCGTTTTTACCTAAGGACACCGCCGACAGGAAGAAAAACAGATCAACGCCTATGTACGCCGAGCGGCAGATAAAGGTTTCAACGGGGGAATCCGTGAAAGGAATGTAGAAATGAAACAGGAAGATGAGCAGAGCCGCAAAGCCCATGACCGCTTTTTTGCTTTTCATACCGCACCTCCCGTCGAATGTTTTTTCATAATTATACTATAGACCGGAACTTTTGTACAGAGGGATGTTTTGCTGTGAATTAACTGAGAGTGCGGCTTGACTGAGCACGGGCTTTTCTGTATATTATCAGGTGCAGCGAATATAAAAGAAAAGAAGAAGTGCGTAAAATGAAAATACAAAGAAGCAGCGGCATACTGATGCCGATATTCTCCCTTCCGTCACCCTACGGCATAGGCACTCTGGGCAAGGCAGCATATGAATTCATAGACTTTCTTGCCGCCGCCGGACAGTCATGGTGGCAGATACTCCCGGTGGGCCCCACAAGCTACGGCGATTCGCCATACCAGAGCTTCTCAACCTTTGCGGGAAATCCTTATTTTGTGGATCCGGACATGCTCCTTGAGGACGGCCTTCTGGAGGAGAACGATCTTAGGGATACTGACCGGGGATACACGGACGGATATGTGGATTACGAAAAGCTATATAACTCAAGATTTGACCTTCTCCGCAGGGCTGCCGAAAGAGGAGCGGAGCGGGACAGAGAGGAGCTTCGTGCCTTTGCCGAAGAGAATGCCTCATGGCTTCATGACTATGCCCTGTTTATGGCGCTGAAAAATCACTTCGGCATGAAAGCATGGACGGAGTGGGAGGATGACGGTATCCGCCTGCATGAGCCGGACGCAGTTGAGGAGTGGAGAAGGAGGCTCAGAGCGGATGTGGAGTTTTTCGAATATGTGCAGCTTCTGTTCTTCCGCCAGTGGAAAGCACTGCGCAGCTACGCCTCGGAAAAGGGCATAGGCATTATAGGCGACCTGCCCATCTATGTGGCTCTGGACTCCGCCGACGTCTGGGCAAATCCCGGGCACTTCATGCTTGATGAGAACAATATGCCCACAGAGGTGGCGGGCTGTCCGCCGGACTATTTCAGCGAGGACGGTCAGCTGTGGGGCAATCCGCTCTACCGCTGGGACAGAATGAGGGAGGACGGCTACGGCTGGTGGATACGCCGCATAGACGGCAATGCAAAGCTTTACGATGTCCTGCGCATAGACCATTTTCGGGGCTTTGAGAGCTACTGGGCGATTCCCGCAGACTCCGAAACCGCAAAAAACGGGCGCTGGGTAAAGGGACCCGGAATGGATCTGGTGGGCAGACTCACAAGCTGGTTTTCCAACGTGAGCTTCATCGCCGAGGATCTGGGCTTCATGACCCCGGAGGTTCGGGAGCTTCTGAGAGACTCGGGGCTGCCGGGAATGAAGGTGCTGGAATTCGCCTTTGATGCCAGGGAGCCCAGCGATTATCTGCCCCACAATTATACCGAGAACTGCGTGTGTTATGTGGGGACTCACGACAACAGCCCTGTCATGGCGTGGCTCGGTGAGGCGGAGCCGGAGGATATAGCCTTTGCCGGGCGATACCTGAATCTCAGCGAGAGCGAGGGCCTCGGCTGGGGTATCATCCGGGGCGGAATGAGTTCTGTGGCGGCTCTGTTCGTGGCGCAGCTTCAGGATTATCTGGAGCTGGGAGAGGAATCGAGGATAAATACTCCCGGAACTCTGGGCTCTAACTGGCAGTGGCGCATGAGAAAGGGAGACATCACGCCGAAGCTCACGGAACGCATCGCAGAGATAACCGAAAGGTACGGACGAAGCAATACCGCAGGGCAGAAGCGGGACAGGAACTGCTGAAGCCGGAGACTATCCCTGCGGCCTGTTGCTAAAACAACAGACTATATTGTTTCGCTGTAATATACTGAGCCCGAATACGTAAAAGAAAGGACGTTTTTTATAATGATTCGTAAAATAATACAGATAGATGAGGAGAAATGCAACGGCTGCGGTGCCTGCGAAATGGCCTGCCACGAGGGAGCCATCGGCATCGTGAACGGAAAGGCAAAGCTTCTGCGGGATGATTACTGCGACGGCTTTGGCGACTGCCTGCCCAACTGCCCGACGAACGCCATATCGTTTACGGAGCGGGAAGCGGCTGCCTATGACGAAAAGGCAGTACAGAAGAACATGAGAAAAAAGAATCGGAAAACCAAGCCGATAGATGCGCCCAAAAGACTTCCGCCCAGCCGTGTGCAGCGGATAAAGCTCTCCGAGACAGCTGTGCCCGCCAACTCTGAGGGAACTGATTCACAGCTCGGCCAGTGGCCCTGCCAGCTCAAGCTTGCTTCTGTGAATGCACCGTATTTTGAAGGAGCCGAACTGCTTATAGCGGCAGACTGCAGCGCATATGCCTACGCCGGGATGCACGAGGATTTTATGCGGGGCAAGATTACGCTGATAGGCTGTCCCAAGCTGGACAGCGTGGATTACAGCGAAAAGCTGACGCAGATAATTCAGAGCAACAGCATCCGAAGCGTTTCCGTCGTGCGGATGGAGGTGCTCTGCTGCGGAGGTCTGGAATCGGCCGTCAGGAAAGCGATGCAGGCAAGCGGAAAGACACTCCCACTGCAGGTGACAACCGTTTCGATTTCGGGAAAGCTCCTGAAATGACCTGCTGATGAGAAATCGTCGGCAATGAAAAGAAAATAAGCGCAGATAAGGTGCAGAGGGCTTTGAAAACCGTCTGCACCTTTTGCGTATCTGTAACATTTGGAAAGTAAACAATCTGCATGCTTACACTAATTGACTCCCGCTCGGCATCAATCCAGCAGAGTATTCTTTACAGTAATAATAACTTGTTTTGTATCATGATATTACCCCACAAACAGATACTTGTACTTTTCGCAGTATCCTTGTTCAATCGGTTTCGTTGAAGCTAAAGATTTTTTGCAGCTCATCAGGAGTATAGGAACCGGGCTTCATGTATGCTACCGGAATACTGGTGGCGGCAGTGCCGGAATCACCGGTGGCGTTCTGGGAATGATTGAATTTGCTTACGCAGCGTACATCAGAAATGACCATTTTGGAAAAGTCGTTAAAAGGAATCCTGTGAAATAAGGGAGGGCTTGCGCTGAATGAATAATGAAGCGGGTTAATTGCTCCGTTAATCTTCTCATATGGTAATGTGTTGATTACCCAAACCTCATTCAGAATCTCGTAATAATTGGCAACAACGATGAAATGAGATTCATACCCCTTTGCCGCGTTTTCCTCCAACTGTGAAAGTTTATTATCCAGAAGAACATTGTCATCTACCAAGGTGGAATAGTGCAGCGCCATAATCAGTGGGCCATTTTTCAGCAGGTCCTGAAGCTTGACGGAGCAAAAGTCCTTAATGGAGACTCGTTCGTAATAGAAATTCATCATTCCGAACATAATTCTTTCCTGAGTTTCAATCCGCATTAAACCGGAATACAAATTCTGCTGCTGAAATATTTCGGGGTAAAGCAGCTGTGCGGTCATCCTGATACAGAGCAGCGTATTACCATAGTTTTGTTCCCCTATGTATTTTTTCACCACATACTCGAGAGTAGCCGGAGCCAGCTTAGCGTAGTATGCTAGCCAGGAATCCAGATAATCATCTTCCGGAAGGGACTTAACATTCTGCAATTCTTCTTCTGAAAAAAGATTCGTAAAGGGAGGATCGTTTATGACCTGTGACCGGATTGAGATAGGAATTATGCCTCTTGCTATGTATCGGAGAATGATGTGGTCGTACTCAATCCTTGTCGATCTGTTTATGGCGACTACCGTAGTCATCGCTGCTGCCCAGCATGACTTTGAGTCTGTTTGCTGGATAGCATATTTCATATAATTTTCCTTTATGATATCTATTATCTCATTATGTTTGTACAGAGCCAGAATGCTCATTCCCCACTCTTCCAGTTTCATGCAATCTGTTCCGTCTGCGTTGCAGACCAGAAGACCGTCCTTACTGTCAACCAGGAGCATTCCTAACTCGAATGCAAGATGTTTCATTTTATCTTCAAGCAGTTCACGAAGCAAGACTTCCATATTGCACCTCGTATAAGCAGTATTGAAATTTTGGGCGATTCTATTCGGCTGTCCGGTTTTCCTCTGTTGCCAATGCGATTATGGTGGTGCGCAGAGGATACATGCTCCAGGATTTATATCTGCAAAACCGACCGAACGATGGAGGACAGATCGATCCCATATTGCTTTAGGACTTCGCCGGAAAGCTGACTGATTTCCTCCTTCGCACGCTCTGGATTTGTCTGCCCTGAAGCCTCGGAATAGAAGCGTGTGGGGTCCGTTCCGGAGGCAATCGCCGCATCGGCATCGTCGAACAACCTGCAAAGAAGCTGCAGATCATTGTCGGACGGTGTGTGTGTATTCGCCGCTTCAGGTGCTGCACCTGGAGCTGCCGGTTCAACAATGGCGGCCTCAGACGATTCCGCCGGCGCTTCCGACCATCTTCTTGCGAGACAAGCCAAGATGGGATGGACAGGTACTTCCTTGTTCCGCAGACACTCCAACTGTTTGGATGCCTCTTCCCGGAAGGTGTCCATGGTAAAGCTCATCCCTTCCATATCCCACAAATTTACCGGGTCGCCGTGCTGGGATGCTTTATAGAAGTTCTTATAGCCCTCAACATGTCCGATGACGGTATCGTACACATCCTCCTAAGTTTCGGAGTATTTCTTTTTTTTCTCGTCAAATGAGAGCTTTTTGCCCTTGTGCAGGGGATTAAAGCCGTAAAGATAACAGAGTCCCGCCGTCAGTTCTGCCGCTGCCGTATAGGCTGTGGTCACTCCTGCACGCACCCTTTCTATATATTCTGGAGTGCTGCGAAAGTATTCATTGACCGTTTCTCCCTTTTCCGTCGTCCTTGTGCCCTTTGTCCACTCACGCCGTTCCTCCTTTTCCAGAGAATTGTAATTGGTGCTGCTGATTCTCTCGGCGATTCCATAGTAATGACTGCCGCTTTTTCTCCAGATTGTCTGTCGGTAGGTCTGAGGAAAAGACATTGCCTGTTCCGAGCTGATGCAAAGAACACCACTTGGCTCACCGATATCGATGGAAATCAGCTTGCTGTTCAGGCTTACCGTTCCCGGAACGGGTGTGCTACTATCTGCCATCGGTGTTCCACAGTGATTAGCAAGGCAGTCCAGCGGCAGAAGACAGTAGATATGTCCGGTGTCTCCATCCACGATAAAGTGCGTCCCTATCTTCTCGCCTTTTTTTGAATATTGGTTGAAGCTATTTCTGCGTGTTATTAATGCATTTTGACAGGATGCCGGAGAATGAATCATGATTCCGTGAAACTTTTCCACATAATAGCTGCCCTTTTTCTTGGGTGCCTGCTGTATGTAGTTTGTAAAACAGTAGTTGTCCCTTGTGAAGAACGCCTCTGTCAGATATTTTACCGATGCGTTGGAAGTCTGGTTTACCACCTGATCGATACAAGCGTCTGCATCGATCAGAACTTTCTGACACTCATCAATCTGGGTACGGTAGGAATCCAGCAACTTGGCCATATTTTTCCTGAGATCGGTGAATGGTGTATTCTCGGTATCTTTCCGGGATGTGTTTTCCGGAAACTGAAGATCGATAACATTGCCGTCGTTACTCACACAGTTCAATATCATTTGCAGCACCACCTTTTGTCATCGGCAGATTATCATTTGATCAGCGCCTGTTGGAGACTCTGACCAATTTTCAGTATGCTCTCCGCTTGATAGTCTTCTCCAAACATTTCCGAGCCCCATGAAGAAAAGCTGACCCCTTTTTTTACCTGCAACAGTGTTGCGGACAGATAGCTTTCAAACAAAGCTGCGCTATTATCCGATGTACCGACCCCGGAAACTGTCTGGGGTAGTGAAATTGCGCTGTCCGTAAGTTCCTGTATTTCCCTCTGCAAAAAGTAAATGATATTACCGATCTCCTTACTGAGTTTGATGCGGCGGATAGAAGGGAAGTCTTTGAGATTGATTTTCCGGATGATTTCTGCCAGCTCATGACAAAACGATTCTGCTTCACGACGCACAATTTCCGGATCGACGGATGCAGTCAGAAATTGATACTGCCGCCGGAGCTGCTGCACAGCATCGAGAAACACATCTCCGCCGTTGCCTCCTTCGAGCAACTTTTCAAGCTCCTCCAGCAGAACACCTGCGTTCTGCTGGAATTCCTGTGGGTTCTTCCGGTTCAGATACTCAAGCAGCAATACATTAATCGTTTCGGTATCAAAGCCTTCCAGAAGTGTGCGGATGAAAAGAATAGCTCGCTCCTTCGAATCCGCTATCTTTTCCTTCATGAATTGAGCAAGCTTGTTAGCGGTAAGTGTTACAGGGCCGTCTTCCCACAAGGAATTAGCAGCAATCTTCAAAAGCAATGCGTTTCTGATAACTTCAACTGCGAGTGCTTGGGCAGGATCATTTTTTGCGGTTTTCTCATAGATACCTACAGCGTTCAGTATCACTTCATTCAAATGGCGAATATAGCGGTCAAATGTCAGCTGTATGTCCTCTGCAATGGCGGCGGCAGTGTCATTCCCATTCTCGCTCTCATATTCCATTTTAACTGATTTACGAAGAAGGGGAGCGGTGAGAATATCCGACAGGAAGGGAATGTCGTTCTGCAGATACATCCTCAGCACCAATTCTGTGTGGTTCTTCGACGAATCAAGACTGCGCTTCCAGACCGGTTCCTTTAGAATCGCCTTAATATCCTTGGGAATGTTGCCGGAAGACAGCAGGGATGTCAGGCTTTTAAGCACCTCACTGGGACTCTTTTGGGTTTTTGATTGATAGCTTTGATAATAGGAAAGATCTCCCTGCGCAGGATAGCGGTTTGGAGCAAAGTACTTGAATAAATACTTGCGGTATTCGTCGATATATTTACGCAGCTTTTCGATCCGTATGTCCTTTTTCTCTTGGATCATATCGTCAAAGGTGGCTCGGATGATCGTATCTCGATACCTGCTGAAAAATGTCTCCTCCTTCAGCGCCTCCATTTCGTAACAGCGACCGGATGGCGGTGTGTCCAGTGAAGAAAGATCCAGCTTGATATTATCGATCCGAACGGTGTGCCCGTTGCCCTCTTTTTTCAGGCTTTCCCCTATCAGGGGATATATGGACTCTGCGATATTACTATCATAGTAGCTGCACACATTCCCTTTAGCATACTTGACGTGACGATAGAATTGTTCTGCAAAATGAAGTGCACATTCCACCCCGACGGTATTTGTCGCTGCAGCAAGCGGAAGATTGTCTCTGAGATTCTCCTGAGTGTCTCGAGACAATGATTTTTCGTCCACTGACATTGTAACCTGTGCATCAGAAAAATAGTCCGCACAGGCATGGCGGGATGCGTCCTGCTTTGTATAATCCGCAAAGGTTATGACCGGGGCAACGCCGGTCCCCGGTGTGGTATTCCATGTGCGCACTGTGTGAGAGGGTGTAAAGCTGTCCTCAATCATGTGCATGGTCATGCCAAGGAGGATGTCCTCCGCAGTAAGATTCTGTCTGGAGGCGGTGAAGAATTGCCGGAAGGTCATATCTGCGATAGGGGTCCGGTAGCTCTCACGAAGACCTTCACCCTCCGATTCTTCATGCAGGCTCTCTTTCAGCGCGATCAACAGACAGATGTCATAGTCCATGGCCTGCTCCTGGGTTGCGGCAGTATTCTCCGGGAGCTTGATGACCCGCTTTGCAGCAAACTGGCAGTTGTTCATCTGGAGCCTGATACAGCAGAGCGGGAGCAGCATTGTCGCAAGAAGAAGCTCCTGCTTGCGTTTATCTGCCTGCTCCGGAAGAGAATAATACTTCCGAAATCTATCGAGATTCGCACCGACCGTTCCTGCCAACCCTGTCAGCTCTTCCGACGATTCATTCGAAGATACCTCCGAATCTGCTTGGCAAACATTGATCGTACTCGGCACAAGCTTATCAAGATAGGAAAAAATGTTCTGATCCAATATTGATTCACCCGGACAGGCTTTACAGCAGTCAAAGCAGAATCTGCACCAGCGCAGCATCTTCTCACGGTTCCATTGGGTGCTTCCGTTTGAGCAATCCATAGAGTGGAGAAACTGAAGTTCTCCGGTGTGAGAACCCAGAAGAAACACTGCTGTGGTATAAAGTTCACTTAACCTGCACAGTTCTTCCACCAGACTTTGAAGCAGCGGAACAACATAATCATCGATCAGATTATCCAGCGAACTAAAAAATTTGGTAAAGATCGGCTCCAAGAAAAGCTCCTTGACCGACTTGCCCAGACTTTTCAGACTTTCCAGGTTAATCGTGACCGGTTTGTCAGTCACCTCGCAGTGCAACTCCGTAAGATTGCAGCTCACCCACGGACAGTAAATGGTCACTTCGCCGGGCAGTCCTTCAAAATTTAAATAATCCAAGCGTTTTTTAATATAGTCTCTGAGGATGTTCGTGCCGTCCTTGACTTTTTTTTTCAGCTCATTCTTCAAAGAGACTGAATCCCGTGCACACTGTACAATTTTCGCCTCAATAGTCAGGAAATAGTCGCTTTCGCTTTTCCACCAGATCTCCGCAAGCGTGATGGCCTTTACCAGATCACTCTCCTTACTGTTCAAGGTTCTTTTTATGCTGGACATCACTTCGCCCAGCTTACGCTGCGATTCTTCATCAACTGTGCCGTCATACAGCAATGATTGGACAACGGATTCAAAAAATCCGGGCATTTTTCCGTCTCCGTCATCAAAGTCAGTGAAAAGACTGAAAAGGCTTATCCTGAAGAGCGAGTTATAGCAATCTGCGGGGATAATCTGTATGATCGTGTCGATGATCATGTGCTTTAACTCGGTGACAGCATCGTCCAGGATATCTTTTCCCAGCTCATCGCTGATTTTCTCGTTGATTTCTTTTTTCTTCTCTGTCAGGAGTTCAATGAAACGGGATGTCTGCAGAAAGCCCGACAGCAATCCCAGCCACAGAACACTATTGACCCTCATTGAAACGGCTGGATCCTTCTTGTCAATTAGGGCGACATCTATTCCGTCGAACAGTTTCAGGTTACTGAGATAGTTGAAGTCAGATTGTTCTGCAGCTATCCCGATATCGCGAAGCTTTTCCTCTCCGAGCATATCCTTCAGCACTAACGGCAGAATATACATATCGTTCATTTCGGAACCGAGAATAAGACTGTCTTCATCTATTGAATCAATTCGTGTCGTATAGTTCGGGGTCTTGGGGAGGTCACTGCGTGCAGCTGTCTGGGTCAGCCATTCATGCGGCCCCTGATAAAAATATGCATACCCCTGATGCTTGGCATATCCGTCCGTAATCAGTTGCTTGAGCGAGAACAGCCCGCCCAAGCCCCAGCACATAGCAGGGGTCGTTGCAGCCTGTGCAAGCTGCAGAGGTTCAGAGTCTGATTGTCGGAGCTGTCCTGTCAAATACCGGAGGCAGAAGCAGAGAGCGTGATAGTTTGCCTCGCATTCAGCCTCAACTGGTGTCAGGCAGGAATGCTCTGCCTGCTGACGCAGATGGCAGACCTCATGCGCCAGTAAAAAAACGCCTTCCTCTCGGAGGGGCGATAACAGTCCTCGCGGCAGGACAATGTGATCTCCCTTTGCCCAGGAAAAGGGGACATGTAGGCTTGAAGCCTGCAGCTCAAAAAACGATGCTGCAGTAACCTCGCAGCCGAAGTATTCTTCAAGGGCCTCCAGAAGAGGAAGCGGCGGATAGCATCTTGACAGAATCATGATCTTCGCTCCTCCTTTCCCTATACCGATATCACAGCTTGGAATTGATAATCGCCAATCTGGCTCGGTCGGCGGCGGCAGCTGCCGACTGACCGTTCTGTTCCAGCAGAGAAATACGCTCATACAGGGCACGGGCGAGCCCGCTCTGGTTATTGACACCCTCAAAACAGCGGACCGCACGGTCTGCGGCATTTCGCGCCTTCCAACGGTCACCGGCCAGACGCTCACACTCTGCCAAAACCAGATAGGCTTCGCCCCTGACGGCGTCCGTCCTGCAATCACGCAGAGCGTTTTCTGCTTCCCGGATACCATCGGCATGCCGATCAAGGGCACAGAGGCACCTCGCCATAGTCAGCCGGGCATTGATGACATCCTCAAAAGCACCGAAGCGTGCCAGCGCATCTGAAGCACGGCGTGCGTGTTCCAGTGCCTTTTCGTTTCTGTTTACCTGGAGATAGAGATTGGCGAGGTTTATACGTGTGCGACCTGCGTTTTTCTCAAGCCCAATGGCCAGCTCCGCATCCATCATCTGCTCATATGCAAGAATCGCACCGGGCAGATTGTTGCGGCGCAAGGCATCGCCGGCGGCATAGTCCATCTGCTTCAGCATGGCTGCGATTTGTTTCAGTTCGTGTTCATTCATGACATATGCTCTCCAATCTCTGTATTTCTAACCGCACAGGAGCGGCCCGTTTTTCATTCAGCCAGGGAAGAACATCCCTCAATAGTATCAGGGAGGAACACGGATCCGTGGACTCCAGGCGGATCGCCTGACGGAGCACCTCCAGGCTCAGCCTGCGCAAGAAACCCGCAGCATAAGAATCAACATTCGCCCCACCGGGCAGATTGGCGGCGGCTGTCCGCAGGGCTGTTCGGTAATCCTCAGGCTCCAGCACAAGCTCAACCCGCTCCAGCAGGAGCTTGTCCGCAGATTCAGTGAGACCGACGGCAAGTAAACGGTATGCCATATCGTGCAGCTTCTGCCTGTATGCAGCCCGTCCGCTCTCCGCAGTGCATATATCTACAGCATCGGCAATCAACTCCATGGCACGCAGATACTCTCCGCGATAATAGGCAATCCCTGCAAAATTGCCGGCATGCTCTGCCGCAATATCGTAGCACTGGTAATATTTCAAAAGCAGATATAGCTCTTCGAAACGATCATCTGCCTCTGCAAATATTCTGTTTCTATCCGCTGCCAACTCGTAGACCATGTTGAGGTTCTCCATAATACGCTTGGCAAATTCGGCAATCTCCGGGCTTTGCTCTACAGTTCCCATTTTTTTCTCCTTTCCTTATCCTTCAGAGAAAGACTCCCGGCATCTCTGCTTGCACGCGGCCAATCCAGGAGGCTCCCATTGTCTATGGAAAGACCACTGTTCCGCTTCCCGGGACGATGCCTGCAGATAGTATTTACCGTCTCCCTTCGCTTCCTCTCGCCTCGGTTCTTCAAAAGGTCTGTGTCCGGCATTCTGACTGTGGAACCCGAATCTGTGCCGCTTGCATAAGGATGGCTGTAGGATTCCATTGACATCATGACTGAAGCCCTCACAGCTCGCTCATAGTCGAAGATATTTTCGCTGTTTGGCTTTATCTGCCCTGACGGCTGCCTGACGGTATGCAAATCTAAATGGTCGGGCTTCTCCTGCTTTATCCTCCGGGAGTCTGATGTTAAATCCAGCTGTGCAGGACTCTTGCCCTGTTCCGCTTCTTGATGCTGCGGCTCCGATCCAGGAATGTCCACTGCAAATCTTACGTCTGATCCTGACGTTTCGCTTCCGGGCTCAGCATTGAAACCCGCAATTTCAAAGGGCCTGTCACGATTCGACCTTTCCACCCGGGGTGCGGGCATTGAAGCGTCCATTTCATGGAAACTATTATGATTGGGCTTATCCTCCCTGGGAGCGGTTCTTGCAGTATTAAGACCAAAGCGGCTATCTAAATCCAGTGTGGTCGCCTGGGGGATGCGCCCTGAAGCATCCAGCGCAAAGCGCCCTCCTTGATCCGGTCTATCCACCCGCAGCACAGATCCAAAAGCATTCAGCGCAATGCCGCTGTTTCTGGTTTCTCTTTGGGGAGCCGAATTCCTGTCACGCATGTCAAAGCAGTTAAGCCGATCAAGCCTATCCCCGGTACAGGTGACAGGCGGACACTCTTTCGATAGCCGAGGAGCATCCGACTGCACAGTGAGGTCTGGCAACCGCAGATTCCCGGGAGGCGCCGCAAGGTGCTTCGCCTGCAGTTTGACCGAGTTGGTTGCCGCTTCGGGGGTGATGCGCATTGGTTCCGTTCTCTGTGCAGGCTCCTGATACATGGAACCTTCAAATTCATACCGCTGCAATAGAATCTCATCCGGTTCAGGAACGTAGTCCAGATCCATCAGATCCGGCAGCCCATCCTCCATGGATTGCAAAACCGTTCCGGCTTTGAGCAGCTCATGTGCCAGCGTCAGAGGTTCTGCGGCCTGAGGTACGGTGTCCTCACATTGGACTGAATTTTCATGACCTGCTCCATTTGCCGCGGATGGGATGATGAAGGGCTCGCTTTCATCATCATATTCTTCCGAAAACAGATCAAGTCCCGCCAAAAATGATGCGCTGACTACAGATTTATCCCTTTGAGCGCAGTTTTGGGCGGGGTCTGATGCCTTCTCCGTCGCAGGGCTAAGGGCGGAAGCAATGGTATCTGCCTTTCCTGCTGCGGCCGGCTGCAGGGCATCATCCTGTCTGGTTTCCCCTGAGGGTTGGGCAGACGGTTTCTTCGATTCTGCAATCGGACTCCCGCATATATCACTGTTCTGCTCGTTCATAGGCCATCATCCTTTATCTGCAGAATTGGAGTACCGCACATGCTTCCTGAACGGAAAAGACCCCCGGTCCGCATGACGCTGACGCGGGTCAGGGATCTCTTTCCTGAATGAGAACAGATAACCTGAGTTACCTGTTTATTCATTATTGTTAACTTTCTCGTTGTACTCCTTTTCAGTCTCTTCCAGCGCCTGAGCGGTGTCCTGCGCTTTCTGCTCACGCAGCATCTCGAGACAGAGTTCATATTCCTTGAGCTGGAGTTCGTAATCCAGCTGCATTGCCTGAGCGCGCATATCCAACTGCTTCTGGATGATGCTATTAGGCGGAACGGGAACCAGACGAGTGCGCAGCATGCTGGTACCCTCCTGATTAAAGTTGTACTTATTGGTATAGGTCGCATCGACCGGTGTCGTTGTCACAACGGTTCGGGAAACACTGTAGTTGCGGAGACCCCAATAGCGTCGGTACGAAGCGGAAGTAGTATCCGTTTTTGTAATCTCACCGGATTCTTTTTTCTCTTCGGTTTGGTTAAGGGCAACATTGATGGTCATTTTCACCTCAATAATCGTTTCGGCGAACTGATAGAACGTGGGCTGGAAGCCAGCGCCGATCATAGAGGTACGCAGAGTGGTATCAGTTATCTTTTCACCGTCGAACTTAAGAGCGGGAAGGGTAACAGTGTCCTTCTCGCACATTTGCTCCAGGATGGCAATGCTCTCTTGATCCAAGGCAGCCTGTGCTTTTGCTATGGCTGCGCCAACATTCGTGAGCATTTCTGCGAAGGGGACATTCATCAGCATCTGGCCGACGTCAGGTTGTGAGATATTCATTCATGTATCCGCCTTTCTGTATTATTCATTATTCGGCATTATGGCCAGGTTGAGCTTTACGATCCGCTCAGGTACTGGTTTCGGCTTCGGAACTCTCTTCGGCTTTCGCCTCTTCCTCTTCCATTTCTTTCTCCAGTTTCTTCTGTTCCATCGCCAGTTCCAGCTCCATCTTCTTGATTTGCAGCTGGAATTCCTGCTGTATCATCTGGGCTTTCATATCCAGCAGCTTCTGCATAAAGGTGCTGGGAGGCACCGGCGTAATTTTCGTGCGCAGCAGACTGGATCCATTGGCTGTATAGGAATACTTGTTGCTGTACTTGGCGTTCACATGGGCGCCAATCAGACCGCATTTCCATCCGGCATCAACACTGTACTCTGTTTCATTGGTAATCGTAATATCGATTTTGACCTCAATGATAGTGTCCGTAAACTGGTAAAAGGTGGGCTGGAAGCCTGCACCGATCAGCGATGTGGTAATTGTCTCGTTCTTGTTGGTTACATCGGGGAGCTGAACGGGAGATTTTTGCGCGTCTCCCATAATTGCCGCAATCTTGCAGCTTACCATGTCCAGCTTGTATTGGCCTTCCGCAATGGCGCCTGCAAGCTGCACGACCATTTCGGGGAATGGCACATTCAGTAGTTCTTGACCAATGCTCATTTTTACATTTCTCCTTCCTGTAATAAATAGACTGCTTTATTTCGGTATTGCTCGGATTGAGATTTTGATGGTACTCATGGCGTTTTCACTGGAGGAATTGAGATCAGTGATAAATCGAACCTGTTGTTTTTCGTTTTTTACGATCTGCGCCTTCAGGTCGACATCCATGCTGTTAATAATGTAGCTGATGCTCGAGTCCGTGGAATTCATCTGGGCATTGAAGCTGTTGATGGTGCTATTGAATGAGCTTGCCAGTTCTTCCGCGGAATAGGAATTGTCCACCAGCTTTTTCAGCCGTCTCAGTTCCTGCTTTGCAGCTTCGCATTCGTCCTGAAGGTCCAGACATTTGAGCTGCAAGCCGTCTGCGTCCTCCTTCTGGAGCTTTTGGGCATCTGCAAACTGCTCTTTGAGGGCCTCAAGATCATCCTTCAGCTCCGTGTTTTGCAGTTCTCGTTTATCCAACAGGTTTTTTAGCTGACTGCCGGATAGCTCTGCCTGACGTAATTTTTCCAGTGCCTCTGCGAGATGCTTTTGGCATTCGCTTAACTCGGCAGCCTGACTTTTCCCGCTCTGCGAATCGCTGGTGGCTTTTTTCTGGAGTTCCTCGAACTGCTTTTGAAGCTCCTCATAAAGCCTTTCCTTGGTATTGAGCTGCATTTTCAGAGAAGAGATCTGATCATCACGGGAAAGCACCTCTGAATTCAACAGAGCGGTCAGATCCTTCAGCTCCTTATTCAGCCGCGTGATCTGAAGGGAATTCGTAGCCAAATCAGAGCTTTCCGACTGGAGTCGATCCCTCTCGGCGGTAAGTTCCGATATAAGTTTATTTTGCCTTGTCAGCTCCAACTCCAGCTCAAGCTGAGCGGCTGTACCTTCTGGCTGCCTGGCATCACCGGTGGAGACTCCTTCCATGGAATCTCGTTTTATTTTATCGTCTTCGATGGTTTATCACTCCCTGCGCAATAAAGTGTAGTGTTTTGCGACCCTATCCAAGGCCGTAATCTGTGCTGCGAAAAAGGCGGAAGAGCCGGGACTATTCTTCACTCTCTTCAGGGATCACCGTGGGGCTGCCGTATTTCAGCCGAAGCAGCTCCTGATACTCAGGATCGTGACTCTGCGACAAGGCCGGATCATTTTCATCCGGATACTTTAATTCCAGCTCAGCGATCCGTTTCTGAACGATTCCGAGTCTGTAGTTCAGCAGCATCGCCAGCTGACCTATAAGCTCCGTGGGCTTTCCCTTCACGTAGGACAAACGGATAAGCTGGGATCCCATGACCAGTGTACCGGCTTTAATGGATTGCCGGGTCACCATGTTGTCCTGATCCGAGGTACTGAAGCCCGAGGAAAGTGCGAAAGAGGTTTTGAGCCCCAGCTCTGCAGCGATTGCAGCTGCCTCCTCACAGGTCATTCCCAAAAAATCCGGGACCGTAATGCGTTCCGTGAGCCTTTCGGGGGCAGGGATTGGAACAAAGCGCAGCGACAGTGTACTCTCCTCGGTACGCTCGGAGCGGAAGGTGTTGCTATAGGTTGCGTTCATAGGCACGACGGATATGTGCCGATCTCCACTCTCCGAGTAAATGTATTCCATTTTGAGGGTAAAGCTCGCTTCGGGAATGGCATACCAGGTGGCATTAAAGCCCATAGCAGCTAACTCCGGGTCATTCAGAATCTCGCGCTGCATATTAATCGAAACCTGATCCAGATTCCGCTGCGCCTGAGCAATACCGACACCTAATTCGGTGATGATATCTGACAAATCGGTACCGTACATGCTGCTTTGTTTCACCCCAAAATTCTGGGTAGTAGCAAGCTCAAACTCCTTGTTGAATATATCTCCCGGATCAGTCTGGAAGGTACTCGTAAGCTTCAAGGTATCCGATACCCATTCCAGAACGACGTACTCGTCCACCTGCGTATAGATTCCGTTATCGAAAATGTAGTTGGAAAGCTTTTCCGGATCTGAAATCTTGAGATCATCGATGCAGCGGACGCCCGCCCGCACCAATGCCTCAGCCTCGGCAGAATCGATCTGACTGCAACGTAACAGCTCTGCCTGCTTAGCGAGGTTATAGACCAGAAGACCGGACTCCCCCAAGCTGCCAGCGAGTATTGCTCGCTTTTCCACGGTGTCCGTCGCATTGGCAAGAGCAAGTGAGTCACAGATACCTGCCTTTTTCAACCGCTCCGCAAGTTCAAAGTTCAGGCCCGCAATTTTTGTCAGTTCAACATTCATATTACAGATTCTGTGCCTCCTTTCGCAGAATTCATTTGAATTATTTTAAAAACAATTTATCTTCTTTCTTAAAGCTATAATATCACGTTTAATTAAAAAAGTACAGCAAAATCTTCGTA
>JABUSQ010000099.1 GCA_021442665.1 Oscillospiraceae bacterium | reverse complement strand
GCAAAGGGTGTGGATATTTTCGAAAGCCTCAGAGGCCACGCCTGCTTTGAGGCGCTGGATGAGATAGGCGACGCAGTGTTCACCGGCAACACCGGCACGAACCTCTGCGATCTTAATATAATGTATGTTCCCGCACTCCCCGAAAAGCCCCGCTGTGACGACGGCTTCCGTATCAGAAGCGTACACGCGCGTCAAATCATAGACTGCAAGTGCAGACCCATGGTAGAGGTGGACGTTATCACCGAAAGCGGAGCCATAGGCTCCGGAGCCGCTCCCACCGGCTCCTCCGTGGGTATGTACGAATCCTGCGTGCTCCGTGACGGAGACCCCAAGGAGTATGACGGCATGTCCGTACACGGGGCAGTTGCGAATGTCAACGACATCATCGCGCCCAAACTCATCGGCATGAGCGTTCTGGATCAGGAGGGCATTGACCGCCTGATGATAGAGCTGGACGGCACCGAGGACAAGCACGTTCTGGGCGGCAACGCCATCTACTCCGTATCCGTCGCCTGCTACCGTGCAGCAGCAGCCGCTCTCGGCAGACCCCTCTACGATTACATCGCAGACGGAAATATAAAGACCGTCCCCATCCCCTCCTTCAATGTTCTCAACGGCGGAAACAACGCAGGCATAAAGCAGGCCTTCAACGAGTTCATCGTTATGCCCTACCGTGCCGAGGATATCGAGCAGGCGGTGGAGATCGCCGTCAAGGTGTTCAAGAAGCTGGGCGAGGTCATCCGTGAGTTCACCGGCGCAGAGCCCAGAGTGGGCGGCTCCTACGGCTGGTGCGCTCCCTCGGAGGATCCCGAGGTATGTCTGAATCTCATTCAGAAGGCCATCGACCTTGCGGGCTACACTGAGGAATGTGCCTTCGCCATGGACTGTGCTATGAGCGAGATGTTCGACAGGGAACAGCAGAAGTATTATCTCAACGGCAGCTACGTAAGCTCCGACGAGCTTATCGAATACGTCAAGGGTCTCACCGAGCGTCACAACTTCGTTTTTATTGAGGACATGCTGGATGAGAACGACTGGGACGGCTTTAAAAAGGCTCATGCCGAGATTAGCAGAACCCATATCATCGCCGACGACTTCACCGTTTCCAACAAGGCCCGTATCGTTAAGGCTGTGGAGAACGACTCCATCGACGGCTTCATACTCAAGCCCAATCAGGTGGGCACCATCACCGAGGCCATGGACTCCCACCGCTACGCAGAGAGCAGAGGGCTCTTCTCCATCACCTCCGGACGCTCCGGCGGAGTTGTGGGCGACGTGGTCATGGATCTCGCCGTGGGTCTGCAGATCCCCTTCATCAAGAACGGCTGCCCCCGCAGCGGCGAACGCATCGACAAGCTCAACTTCCTTATGAGAGTCAAGGACAGCTATCCCGGCTGCCATATGGCAAAGATCGACCACCTTGTGAAATTCCTGTAAGTCAAAAAGGACAGGCAACCTCGGTTACCTGTCCTTTTGTTCTGTCAGCGCCTGAATACCCAGCATGGAGTTCGTCCAGTTCTTCTGCATGGCAAGCTCCGCTCCGAAGGGGTCCCGGAGTCTGACGGCGTTTATCATCTCAAGATGCTCGTTATAGGAATCCATCATCTCCGTGTCACGGAAAAAGAGATAATCAAGCCTCGCCACATGAGTCCACAGAGCGTCGCAGAAGTCCCTGACATAGCAGTTATCGGACATCTCCTCTATCCTGCGGTGAAACTCTCTGTCAGCTATGAGAGTATCATAGGGGTTTTCGCCCCTGTTCTGAAGCTTCACATAGAAATCCTCGTTGAGCTCTATGAGCCTGTCCACGTCTCCGTCACCCACATTTCCCACAGCAAGGCGCACTGCAAGGCACTGCAGAGTGCGCATGGGGATGTACAGTTCTCCGATATTGCCCGTGGGCAGCTCCGCCACCACCGTGGCCTTGCCGGGATAGGTGACGATGAGCTTCTGCTGCTCCAGCTTTTTCAGAACCTCACGCACGGGAGTCCGGCTCACGGAGAAATACGAGGCTATGTCCGTGTCGGCTATCTTCTCCCCGGGGGCAAACTGTGCCGTGACTATCCACTCCCTTATCTTTTCCGTGATCTCTTCCTTTGAAGGTGCGCCGGACGCGCTGTACTTTTCCGTCGGCAGCGGCATTTTTTATCCCTCCGAATTTCAAAATCGTTTTTTAATGCGGCATTTTTTCAAATTTCCCCGCATTGCTTGACTAAGTCACAGTCAGAATGGTAAAATTTATTAGACTTCCCCCAAAAAACACAAGGAGAACCCCAAAATGCTTTTTTACGGAAGAATGCATGAGCACGACGCCGAATTCACCCATTCTCAGCGTCAGGTAGCAAATTACATAGAGGAGCACATGGAGGATATCGCCTTCTGCACTCTGGATACCCTTGCGGTGCGCATCAACGTCAGCACCACAACCATCATCCGCTTCGCAAGAGTTCTGGGCTACGCGGGCTTTTCCGATATGCAGAACGATGTGAAGCTGGAGATACAGAACAAGGCGTCCCTGCCGGAAAGACTCGACCGCGTGATGTCCTCCTCGGGCAACGACCTGCTTCAGAATTCCTTCGCCATGGATATGGAGAACATCCGTCAGACCCTCGCCTGTCAGAAGAGCTCCGACCTTGAGACCTGTGTGGAGCTTGTGAAAAATGCGGGAAAAATATACGTTCTCGGCATGCGAAGCAGCTTCTCGCTGGCTCATTACATGGCATCCCGTCTGGGTGAGATAAAAAAGAACGTCCGCTTCATTCAGTCCACGGGCATGGTGTATCCCGAAGAGATAGTGGGAGCCGAGCCCGGTGACGTATGCATCGCCTACGTCTTCCCCCGCTACTCCAAGACCGCCGTCAACATTCTCGCATGGATGCGCAGCCGGGGAGTGAAGGTGGTGCTCTTCACCTCCATGAACGATCTGCCCATAAGGCATTACGGTGACGTCTGCTTTAACTGCGCCATAAAAAGCGTGGCGTGCAAAAACTCTCTCACCGCTCCCATGTGTCTGACGAATTATCTGGTGGCGGAGTTCTCCCGAAGCAACTACGAGGAGGCGCATGAGGTGCTCTCCCGCACGGAGGAGATACTCAGCGCCGGCTTCTATCTGGGAATATGATACCTCAAGCCTCCTTTTTTAAGGGGGCTTATTCTTTTATCCCTGCGGTCTCCGGTCTGTGCAGCTCCTGACGGTATTTGTGGGGCACACAGTTATATTCCTTGCGGAAGCACTTTGTGTAATAGCTGCTGGAGCAGAAGCCCACATGCTGGGCGATTTCGGATATGCTGTAATCCGTCTCCATCAGCAGCTCTATGCTGCGGTTAAGGCGATAATACACCAGATAGCGGAAGGGTGTGGTGTGGAAAATGCGCTTGAACACACGGCAGCACTCCCCCTTGCTTATATGTGCGGCGTTGGCGATATCGTCCAGCGTTATCTTCTCCGCATAGTTCTTATGTATGTAGTCACAGAGCATATCCAGCCTCTGCTTTTCGGAGAAGGACACGCTCTGTGTCCGCTCCTCCTCCCTGCCGGCGGCGGCGAAGATCAGCAGCCACAGCCTCTGCAGGAGAATGTTCAGCCTTATCTCCGGGCAGTCGGCTCCGCTCTCCGTAAGCTCCTCCGTTTCCGCAAGCAGTTTTTTTATCTCCGTGCAGGCTTCGGGTCCGAACGTCAGCACATTCTGCGCAGAGGTTCTGACCACGGGCTCCACATATTTCTCCTGCAGTCCGTAGTCCCCGCCTCCGCCCACAGCTGCGGGATTGAACTTGAGGCACAGGCAGACAAAGCCCCTCTCATCCGCAGGCAGTGCCTCGTGGAGACGGTTGCAGTTTATATACACAGCGTCCCCGGCACTCAGCAGCAGCTCGTCATCGGGGAGCCGCAGCAGCATACTGCCCTCCGTCACAAGGCTGAGCTGCGCCTCGCTGTGGCGGTGCATCACCCCGTCCGCCGCTCTCTGCTCATAAAGCACCGCAGGAAGCTCGCCGAACATGACCTCCGGCGCAACATACTGTCTGTCGTCCACGCTGATTTTTTTCGTTTTCATGGGCCGCTCCTCTCTCCTGAGGCGAAAATCCGGGCGTTCAATAGTACAAATTGTACTTTTTACTACAATTATGATAGTATCACAGCTCACCGATTTGGTCAAGAATTTGTAAAAAGTAATTATCTTTTCCGATTTTATTATTATATTGAGGATTAGCCCTGCTCAATATTGACATTCATGGGGAAAACAGCTAAAGTTTAATATATCGCACAGCATATTTTAACTGTATATAATACGAAAGGAGCCTAATCATGGGTCACAAAACAGAGTTCCTCTATATGTCCGAGCCCGATACCATAGCTGCCGGCGTTCTGGACGCCAAGAAATGCATTGACAACGCCGAGGAGGTTTTCAAGCTTCTCGCTCAGGGCGACTACCTCATGGGCGGCAACAACCACAACAACCACGGTATGTACATCGTATTCCCCAAGGAGACGCCCTTCCCCAATATGCCCGTTGCCGGTCCCGACCGTCGCTTCGTCGCCATGCCCGCCTATCTCGGCGGCCGCTTCGATATCTGCGGACAGAAGTGGTACGGCTCCAATAAGGACAACAAGAGCAAGGGTCTGCCCCGCTCCGTCCTCATGGTCACCCTTAACAACAAGGATACCGGCGAACCCCTTGCATACATGAGTGCAAACCTTATCTCCGCCGCACGCACCGGCGCTGTTCCCGGCGTTGCCACCCGTTACCTCGCCCGCAAGGACGCAGAGGTCCTGCTCTGCATCGGCTGCGGTGCCATCGGAACAAGCTGCCTTGACGCTGTCATCACTCAGATGCCCAACGTTAAGAAGGTCATCTGCAACAACCACTCCCCCGCTCCCGCAGAGAAGCTGGCAAAGCACGTAACCGAGACCTACGGCGTTGAGGCTGTTGTCGAGGCCGATCTGGAGACCGCAGTCCGTCAGGCTGATGTTATCTCCGTGGCTGCCTCCCGTACCGCCTTCCTGAACATCAAGGGCGAGTGGGTCAAGAAGGGCTGCACCATTCTCGCCTCCGGCCCCATCCACTTCGACCAGGAAGAGGGCGGCGAGTACGAGAAGAACGGCGGTCTCTGGACTAAGATGAAGGTGGTTTACGACCACATCGGTCTGCACCACGCCTATGTCGAGGACGCCATCGCCACCGGCGACAAGGAGGAGTACTACGCAGGCGTTATCGGAGGTCCCGTGTACCACCTCATCGACGAGGGCAAGAAGGAAGCTCTGGACGATGCCACCGCCATCGGTGATGTCATTCTGGGCAACAAGGCAGGCCGTGAGGACGAGGACGAGATTATCTGCTTCATCGCCTGCGGCATGGCAGTGTTCGATCTCGGTCTGGGCTATGACCTGTATCAGACTGCTCTGGAGAATGGCATCGGCACCAAGCTCCTGCTCTGGGAGAGCCCCGCTCAGTGTGATTGATATTAAAACTAAATTCCGGTAATATAAGCAGACAGGAGAGCCGTGCTCTCCTGTCTTATATTCTCTCCATTAAACAGGCGTCACCCGAAGCTTTTTTGATTTTTTAAAATGTCGTCTGTCAGGCGACCCAAAACAGGCTTATTTTGCGTATAATAAGGTCACGATACGAAAACGGAGGTAAAAATCATGGAGATGAAGAAGTGTACAGCTCTCTGGGGTGCTACCATCGGTGACATCGTTGGCAGCCCCTATGAGTTTAATAACCTTAAAAGCAAAGACTTCCCCCTGTTCAGTGTCATCGGGTTTTTTACCGATGATACCGCGATGACCGTTGCCGTTGCGGACGCTCTTATGAACGTCTCCCCGGATGCCTCCGACGAGGTAATTGCAGGCAGGATTGCCCGCCGCTTGCTGGATTACGGCAGACACTATCCCCACATAGGCTACGGTCACCTCTTCAGGGAATGGCTGAAGACGGAGAATCCCGCGCCCTATAACTCCTGGGGCAACGGCGCTCCCATGAGATGCTCTGCCGCGGGCTGGATGGCAGACTCCATGGAGAGTGCCGCGCGTCTGGCAAGGCTCAGTGCCTTGCCCACTCACAACCACCCCGAGGGGATAAAGGCGGCGGTCGTCACAGCGCAGCTCATCTACCTTGCCCGCACCGGGGAAAGCATGGATGCCATGCGCAGCTTTGCGGAAAAGCACTACGCTGTTCCCGTCATCGACGAGATACGGGAAAGCTACCACTTCACCGAGTCCAGCATGGAAACCATGCCCGTAGTGCTGGCTGCGTTCTTTGAAAGCGTAAGCTTCGAGGACACAATCAGGAACGCCGTCTCCGTGGGAGGAGACAGCGACACCATTGCCGCCATCGCAGGCTCCATTGCAGAGGCCTACTACGGAGTACCCGAGGAGATTATCGCTTCGGCAGAAAACTACCTTGACAGGCATCTGCTGACGAAAATCACAACCTTTAGCCGTTACTACGGCTACAGCGCAGGTCGGGGCATGAGCAGTGGCGTGGAGGACTGAATTCGAGGAGGGGATTTTTGATGGATACTAAGAAGTTAACGCAGACGTCCCGAAAGGCACAGACCCCGAGCAGCTCCGAGGCACAGAACAAATCGACTTCGGATGGAAGATTAATTCCCAAAGAGACTTGGGACCGATTGATACGGGAAGCGAACGAGACCGAGGAACGGGGCGACGCTCTGATACATCGATGGTCTCAGGAATACTGCGAACGCCTGAGGCAGGAGAAGAAAACCAAATAACGAATGATGTTCTCACCGCAGAAAGCGATGAGAACCGATTAAAAAAGCTGAGGATTTCTCCTCGGCTTTTTTGCATACAGGCGCAAAAAATCACGGCATCCCGGGGGATACCGTGATTTTATCATTGCTTACTTCTTTTTTCTGTTGGGGATGTGGATGGCTTTGCCTTCGCTCTCCAGGAAGCACTCACGGACTGCCTCTGCCACGGTGGGGTGGCAGTGGATGGTGTCGGTGAACTCCTCAACGGTGGCCTCGAGCCTGATGGCAAGAGCCGCCTCCTCGATGAGCTCCGTGGCGCTGGGTGCAAGGATATGCACGCCCAGTACCTCTCCGTACTGCTCGCCCACGATGACCTTAATCATGCCGTCGGTCTGCTGTGCCGCAAGGCTTCTGCCGTTGCCGGAGGTGGGGTACTTGCCTACGGTGTACTTGATGCCCAGCTCCTTGGCTCTCTCCTCGGTGTAGCCTACGCCCGCAAACTCGGGTCCCACATAGGCACAGGAGGGGCTCATCTCGGGCTTGAAGCACTTGTCTCCGCCCAGAGCATTCTCTGCCGCCGTCTCGCCCATTGCCATTGCGGCATGAGCCAGCATCAGCTTGCCGGTGCAGTCGCCAACCGCATACACGCCCTCGACATTGGTCTCAAGCCTGCAGTTGGTCTGGATAAAGCCGTTCTCGACCTTGATGCCGGCCTTGTCCAGAGCAAGGGCTGCGGTGTTGGGCGCTCTGCCCACACATACCAGCACCTTCTCCACGCTGTAGGTCTTCTCTCCCTCGGGAGTCTTGACCACAACGTCTGCGCCCTTGTCGGTGTCGCTGACGGAGGCGACCTGAGAGTTGCACAGTATCTCCATGCCCTCGTTCTCAAGTCTCGTCTGAAGCATTGCCGTAAGCTCGCCGTCCATGAGGGGCAGAAGCTTGGGAAGCATCTCGACTACCGTGACCTTGGTGCCGTAGCGGCGGTATACGCTGCCCAGCTCAAGTCCGATAACGCCGCCGCCGATAACCAGCATGCTCTCAGGGATGTGGTCAAGAGACAGGCACTCGGTGGAGTCGATGCAGGCCTTGCTGTCCTTCACTCCGGGGATGCCGGGGATGATGGGATAGGAGCCGGAGGCGATGATGACCTTCTCAGCGCTGTATTCTGCGCCGTTAACCTTAACGGTCTTGGGGCCGGTAAACTCGGCACTGCCCTCTACCAGCTTAATCTTGTTCATCTTCATCAGAGCCTTGACGCCGGAGGTCAGCTTCTCGACCACGGAGGCACGGAAGCCCTGAACCTTCTCCCAGTCAACGGCGATGTCCTTCACCACGATGCCGATGTCGGCACTGCTCGTCGCCTGCTCGTAAATCTCGGAGGTGTGGAGCATTGCCTTGGTGGGCATGCAGCCTCTGTTAAGGCAGGTGCCGCCTACCTGTGCGCCCTCGATGAGGGTGACCTTTGCGCCCATCTGAGCCGCTCTGATTGCTGCGACATAGCCGCCGGGGCCGCCGCCGACAACCAGCAGGGAGTTTGCCGCTGCTGCTGCGGGTGCGGCGGCTGCTGCGGGTGCGGCGGCTGCTGCGGGTGCCGCTGCTGCTGCGGGTGCTGCCGCATCGGGAACTGCCTCGCCTGCTGCGCCTATCCAGCCGATGACGCTCTTGCAGGGTGCATCTGCGCCTGCGGGTACCACTATCTTAAGCAGTACGCCGTCACACTCGGCCTCGATGTCGTTTGTAAGCTTGTCGGTCGCCACGGAGAAGAGTATCTCGCCCTGCTTTACCGTGTCGCCCTCGTTCTTTTTCCATTCCTCTACCGTACCCTCGGTCATGGTCAGACCGAGCTTCGGCATTAATATTTCTGTTGCCATTTTTTCTTCTCCCGATTACGCCAGAATAAGTCCCGGATTCTCCATCAGCTTCTTGACTCTCTGCATGAACTGTGCTGCAGTAGAGCCGTCCACTATTCTGTGGTCTGCCGTCAGGCTCAGATTCATCATGGGTCTGATGACCATCTCGCCGTTGCGCACCACAACCTTGTCCTCCATGGTGTTCACGCCCAGTATTGCTACCTCAGGCTGATTGATGATGGGGGAGAAGCTCTCGATACCGTACATGCCCAGATTCGTAATAGTGAAGGTACCGCCGCGCAGTCTCTCGGGGGGCAGTCCGCCCTCTCTTGCCTGCTTTGCCAGAACCTTCAGCTCCTCGGATATCTCCGTGAGGCTCTTCTTGTCGGCGTCGGGAATGTTGGGAACCACAAGACCGTTATCCAGTGCCACGGCTACGCCCATATTGACATAGTGCTTGTAGATAACGTTGTTGCCGTCGATGGAGCAGTTCAGGGCGGGGAACTCCGTCAGAGCCTTGGCTACGAACTTCACCAGCAGGTCGGTGTAGCTGACCTTCACGTCGCCTGCCTTGAGCTGATCGCGGTAACGCTTCATCTCGGTCATGTCGATGCTGAGATTGAAGGTGACGGTGGGGGAGGTCATGTGGGAATTCTGCATGTTCTTGGCGATTGCCTTGCGCATGCCGTTCATGGCCTTGACCTCTTCCGCTGCGGGAGCATTGTCCTCAACCTTTTCTCTGGTGGACTTGAGGTATGCAAGGATATCCTCTGCCAGGACTCTGCCGTGCTTTGCCTCAACCTCTGCCAGATCAATGCCCAGATCTGCTGCGACCTTTGCAGCCAGAGGAGATGCCTTGACGCCGCACTCTGCGGGAGCTGCGGGAACGTAGCTCAGCACGTCTCTGGATACAACGCTGCCTCTGGGGCCGGTGGGAGTGACTGCCGCAAGGTCTATGCCCTTTTCCTTGGCAAGCTTTCTTGCGTAGGGCATGGCGGGGACAAAGCCGTCGGCGCACTTCGCGCATACTGCGGGAGCTGCGGCGGCTGCGGCTGCGGGGGCTGCTTCCTCTGCTGCGGGAGCTGCGGCTGCGGGGGCTGCTGCTCCGGGAACCGCCTCGCCTGCCTGGCCGATCCAGCCGATGACGCTCTTGCAGGGGGCGTCCTCGCCGGCGGCGACCACGATCTTCAGCAGAACGCCGTCGCACTCGGCCTCTATTTCGTTTGTGAGCTTATCTGTGGCGACGGAGAAGAGTATCTCACCCTGCTTAACTGCGTCGCCCTCGTTTTTCATCCATTCTTCGATGGTGCCCTCGGTCATGGTCAGACCAAGCTTAGGCATTAATACTTCTACAGCCATCGTGTTACTCCTTTCGCATCACATGATGCCCTTGATGCCGCTCACCAGATCCTCCGGGAATACTCTGTACATCTTTTCAAGCGTGGGAGCGAAGGGGATCGGAGTGAAGGGTGCGCCGTAGCGCAGCACGGGTGCGTCCAGATACTCAAGGGCTTCCTCGGCGATGACTGCCGCCACCTCTGCCATGACGCCGCCCTGCTTTACTGCCTCTGCTACCAGGCAGACCTTGTGGGTCTTCTTCACGGAGTTCAGCACGGTCTCCTTATCCCAGGGGGACAGGGTAATCAGGTCGATGACCTCTGCGGAGATGCCTTCCTTTGCCAGCAGGTCTGCTGCGGCTCTGGCGTTCTTCATGCCAATGGAGTAGGAAACGATGGTGACGTCCTTGCCCTCGCGCTCGACTCTGGCCTTGCCTATCTCGTAGGGAACCTCGTCGCACTTCTCGGGCATCTCGCCGCTCTCCTTGTACAGTACCTTGTTCTCAAAGTACAGCACGGGGTCGTCGCTCTCGATGGCTGCCTTCAGAACCATCTTTGCATCATAGGGGTTGGAGGGAGCAACTACCTTGACGCCGGGGACGTGGATAAACCAGCTCTCCACGCACTGGGAGTGCTGTGCGGCACCGCCGCCCACGAGTCCGTCGGGCGCTCTCAGCACCAGAGGAACTTTTGCCTGGCCGCCGAACATGTAGCGGACCTTTGCCATCTGGTTGAGGACCTCGTCCATTGCAACGCCGATGAAGTCGGCAAAGTGCATATCGACAACGGGACGTGCGCCTGCAAGAGCAGCACCGACGCCGCCGCCAACGATGAAGGTCTCGGAAATGGGGGTATCAATTACTCTGCCGGGGAATTCTGCGGGAAGTCCCTTAAACTGGCCGAATATACCGCCCTGTCTGGCTATATCTTCGCCCATGACAAAGACCTCGGGGTACTTCTCCATCATTTCGGCCATTGCTTCACGGGTCGCATCAGAAAATGTTATTTTACGCATTTTTCGGCACCTCCTTAGTCGGCGTATACATCCGTCTCGAATTCGGACGGATCGGGATATTCACAGCTCAGTGCGAAAGCCTTGGCATCTGCAATCTTCTGCTTGCAGGCTGCACGGATCTCGTCCAGCTCTGCCTGCTCAAAGCTCAGGCCCTCGGGCAGATACTCGGGGAACATGGTCAGGGGGTCGGTGTCGCGGAATATCTGCTGAGTCTCTTCCTTTTTGCGGTACAGCTCGGGGTCGCCTACGAAGTGACCCTCGATACGGTAGGTCTTGCACTCGATGAAGGTGGGGCCTTCGCCTCTGCGGGCTCTCTCAACGGCCTCAACTGCTGCCTCGTAAACCTCGAACACGTTCTGTCCGTTTACGATGACGGAGGGCATGGCATAGCCCTTTGCTCTGTCGGAGATGTTCTCCACTGCGGTGGTGGTGCGGTAGGGAGTGGTGGATGCCCAGCAGTTCATCTCATTGACGAAGATGACGGGCAGCTTCCATGCTGCGGCAACGTTGGCTGCCTCGTGGAAGGTACCTCTGTTGGAGGCACCGTCGCCGAAGAACACTACGGAAACGGTGTCGTTCTTCAGAACCATCTTGCTTGCCAGAGCAGCGCCGGTAGCGAGGTTGTAGCCGCCGCCGACAACGCCGTTTGCGCCCAGCATGCCGACGCTGAAGTCTGCGATATGCATGCTGCCGCCCTTGCCGTGGCACAGACCGTCCTTCTTGCCGAAGATCTCTGCCATCATCTTGAACACGTCTGCGCCCTTGGCTATGCAGTGGCCGTGTCCTCTGTGGGTGCTCTCGATGAGGTCGGTATCACGAAGTGCTCCGCAGATACCGGTCGCTATGGCCTCCTCACCTATGTACAGGTGTACGAAGCCGGGAATCTCACCGGCCAGAAAATCCTTCTTTACGGACTCTTCAAAGCTTCTTATCGTCGCCATGGTCTCGTAAAATTTCCTGGCCTGCTCTTTTGTGTACGTAACCATTTTTTCGTCTCCTTTGTCAGAAATTAAAAAATTACTGTCAGATTAAAAATAGCTTGGTATATTGGTCATACCAAATATAAAGTATTATATCACCCAATATTATGCATTGTCAACAAATCTGTTTTCAGCATTTATTGCAAAAATAATTGCACATTTTTAATCATTTTACACAAAGTGTTCGGCTTTGGTATGACCATTTCTCCGCCGCAGTCGCTGAGTAAACAGAAAAGCTGAGGATTTCTCCTCAGCTTTTTGGCGTTTATCTGTATTTTCTCCTGTGGAAGACAAATATCAGAGCGTCAGGGTCTGCAGGCACTCCGTGAGAGGAATCGCCTCTCCCCTGCTCCCGTCCCACAGCTTCAGGCTTCGCTCAAGCGCCGCATTCATTTTATAGCTGTCGTCCTGCGGAAAGGGCAGGTGATAGATGATATAGCGCTTCGCATTGAGTCTGCCTTTGAAGTAATTTCCCCGGCACAGTGCCGAGAAGAACAGCGGATTCAGCAGCACCGCGTCAAGCTCCGTTTCCGCAAGGGAGGAGAAGGTCTCGGCGGTGTAGTCCGTGTCCGCCGTTATGAGTATTCTCCTGCCCCGGAAGCTGAACACGATACCCGTGTGAAGCACGTCCGCAAACCGCTCATCCAGATGCCGTGTGGGAAGCAGCTCCGCCTCGAACCCGTCGCCCAGCCTCAGCCTGCGGTAGCTGCCATCGGGCTTCACCGTCATTTTCGGTGCATTTTTCGCCGAATACAGCTCCGTGAGCCTTCCGGAGTAATGGTCGGGGTGCTCGTGGGTGAAAAACAGCAGCTCAATGCCGTCAAATGGCGGCTCTGCGGACATGAGCCTTTGCAGAGCGTCCCCGGGTATGGGGCTGAAGCCCGGCGGCGGTGCTTCATACAGCCCGTCCACCAGTACCTTCCTTCCCCCGAAATCCAGAAGCACTCCGGCGTTTGCCAGAAGAGTCAGCGTAATCTTATTCTCCATATCAGTCAAACAGCAGGCCGCATATATCTCCTGCGCTTATCCCTCCGAACATGGGCGCAAGCTCAAGCCCGGAAAGTGCCTTAATGACCGCCTCCGGCTCGAAAGCAACGCCTCTGAGCACCTCGCACGCCGCAGTGCAGTCGGTGGAGGCCATGAAGTCACCGAAGAACATGATGTCCTGAATCACGCCCTTATCTATCTCCGCCGACACTCCCAGCGTTCCGCCCTCACAGCGTTTTCTGTTGTTATAGCCGAATTTCGGCCCCTTGCCGTAGGTCCACTCCCTGCTGCGGTATACGAGCGCAAGCTCCTCCACCGCCGCAAGCTCCTCCTCATCGAGGCTGCAGACCGTGATATCCTCCTCGGCAAGCTCCGCCATGATGCGGCTCCTGAATTCCGCCAGCGTCATATCCTCCGCCAGCATTTCACGGATGTTTCCGATGCGGCTTCGCACGGATTTGGTGCTCTTTGAGCTGAATTTGGATGGGTCTGCCCTCAGAGCCGCCGCCGCCGCGTCCAGATCGCTGTCGAACAGCAGGGTGCCGTGGTAGAGTATCCTGTTTTTTTCGATGCGCTGGGCTGTGCCGGATATCTTCCTGCCGTCTATGAGTATGTCGTTTCTGCCGGAGCACACGGCATCAAGGCCCATGGTCTTCAGCGCACGGCACACGGGCTCGGAAAAATGCTGCAGGGTCATCTCCTCCAGCGCTCCCGTATCGGAGATGAAGGAGTAGTTCAGGTTGCCTAGATCGTGATAGACCGCTCCGCCTCCTGTCCTCCTGCGCACCACGTTCACGCCCATGGCGTCGACGTACTCACGGTTTATCTCCTCCTGCGCCGTCTGATTCAGCCCCACCACCACGGTGTTGTCGTTCTGCCACAGCATCAGCCAGTCGCCTTCTGTTCTGTTTTTCAGCACATACTCCTCAAACGCCAGATTATAGCAGGGGTCGGTGCTGCCTGTTTCTATGTAATACATTGCCGCCTTCCGTTTTATCAGGGGTAGAGTATGTTCTTGCCCGGGGCATTGCTGCGCAGGCGTTCGATGGCCTTCTCGTAATCCTTCATGGCGAACTTCTCGCCGATAATATACTCAAGCTTGTATCCGGGGTCTCTCATGACCTTTGCGAAGTTGTCCCAGGTTCCCCATATTCTGCGCCCCGACACTCCGGTGAACTCTATCTCACGGTAGAGAATCTCCTCGGTGAGGTCGAAGGTCACAGGCTTGGTGGGAAGTCCCACGCCCACGAAGCGGCCGCCGCCGTGAACGCATTTCAGGCACTCGTGAATGGAGCTTTCCACGCCGGTTACCTCGATTACCACGTCCACGCCAACGCCGTCGGTCAGCTTCATGACCTCCTCAACGAGATTCTGAGTTTTGCGGTTCACAACGAAATCCGCGCCGAGAGCCTTTGCTGTCTCAAGCTTGCTGTCCGCCCGGGCGGTGGCGATGACGGTCTTTGCGCCCAGCACCTTTGCCGCCTTGACCGCGGTCATGCCGATGGCTCCGAGTCCGCCGATGAGCACCGTCTTGCCCTCCACATGACCTGCCTCAACGCCGTGTACTCCTGCGCCCATGGGCTCGAACATACAGGCCATTTCATCGGGGATGCTCGGGTCGTATTTGTATGCGCTGGAGGCCTTGACCTTTGCGTATTCCGCAAAGCCTCCGTTGGTGTTGACGCCGAACATTATCTGATTGCTGCAGAGCTCCGCAAGGTCGTGGGTGCAGTAATAGCACTTTCCGCAGGCACCGTGAGTTTCCACGGAGACCATGTCGCCCACCTCAAAGCCCTTTACGTTCTTTCCTACCTCCACCACGTGGCCGCAGGTTTCGTGACCCGCCACCACCGGGGGCGTCATGCGCTTTTCCGCCCATGAATTCCACTCATACATATGCACATCGGTGCCGCAGAGAGCAGTGCAGTGAACCTTGAAGAGTATCTCGTCATCGCTTATCACGGGTACGGGGATATCTTCTCTGTAGGTGAAGCCCGGACCCGCCTGTTCCTTGACTATGCCGTGCATTGTCTTTTCCATGCTTTGTCCTCCTTGATATTGTCTGAATTGAAAAACCGTATATTACACAGCCTCCCGGGGAGGCCTCTTGTCATCGTCTGTAAATCACTGCGCACAGCGGCAGCGGGCAGAGCAGCAGCACCACGGCAGTTATAGCCGCTGCGGCGGGTACCTCACCCAGCGCCATTGCGCTTATGCACAGTATTAGCCCCGCAGCCATGATGCCCAGAGCCGTTATTCTGTGGGTCACAGTGCGGACGGAGTCGTTTCGCTTTACAAAGGCGAAGGGCAGAGCGAAGATTGAATCCCCCTCGCAGTCAAACAGTCTGCCGCCGTAATAAAGCAGCAGCACGGACAGAAGGCCTGTGCCCGTTGTTCCCTTGGGCACGCTGAGCCCCGCTGCGGAATATATCGCCCAGACGCAGAAGAAATAGCCGATAACGGGGATTATCCAGCGTCCCAGCAGACGTATCTGCTTGGGGGGAAGCTTCTGCAGCCGCTGATAGAGGAAAAGCTGGGCGTGGCAGATGGTGTTCAGCACGAAAAACAGCCCGGGGACGGCGTAGATGAGCGCCCATCTGGGGAGGGAGTCGTCGTTGCCCGCAACGTCACGCAGTCCCGTCTCGATAAGCTCGGGTATCATCCCGTACAGCAGTCTGCCCAGCAGCATGGGGGACAGACACAGCAGGCTCGTGGCGGCAAAAAGCACAGCGGCCTTGGCGGTCGTGACGTGCTTGCCGAAAAAGCTGCTCGCCTCTATCTCCTGCTGTCTGGTCATGGCGTTTTTATTCTTGCTCATAGCTCTCACCGTTCCGAAAAAAGTACATTATTGATTATATCAGCCTTAAACTTCATTGTAAAGGCAGGAATGTCACGGCATCCGGGGGACACCGTGACCTCAGCGATTTATCGTCTTATCCTGATTTTTTTATTCAGCGGGGAGCTGACGGGGTGAGAAGAGGAACACGTCCGTGTACTCGTCATATTCCCTGCACATATCTATGCCTTCCAGCTCCGCAACCACAACATCCACGGTGATGAGCACCTTGGTACCCTCCACCAGATGTCCGCCGTGGCCCGTGCCGTATCTGTCGCTCATGGTGAAGTGGACATGGAGATTTATCTCTCCGTTGTCGTCATGGCAAACGATGCCGGAGGCGCCCGTCATTTCGATGGGGCCCGAAAGGGTCAGGGCCTCGCTGTAGCCGTAGCCCACCTTTTTCTCGGGCATCTCCACGACATTGCAGTATTTCACGTCGTGGAGAGAGCCTATGGCACTTACTATCACGGCGTTTTTAATATCGTAACGACGGCAGGCCTCGGCTATGCCCAGCAGGACATCCGTCTCCGGCATAAGCCGGAAGGCGACCACGCGTCCCTGTCTGCCTATCGCGCTCTGAATGCATTTTTCGTCCATAATTAAGCTCCTGTATTATTTCCGGGAAACAGGGTATGCCGGTCTTACCGGCACCTTGTCAAATATGCCCCGCGGATAGCTCCGCAGGGCATATCAATGCTCGGTTTAATTATCTGTTACTTGGTGAAGATAGCAACAAGTGCCTCGACCTCTGCCTTGTCGAATCCGAGGTCAACACAGGTCTGAACGAACTTTGCGGGAACGTCCTTTGCTGCTTCCTTGAACTCTGCTGCTGCCTCAGCGGAAAGCTCGGTGACGGTAACGCCGCTGTTCTTCCACTTCTCGAGGGTCACGCCGTCGTCAGCACGGTTCTTTACACGCTGGTCGGCTGCTGCGTATGCGCCTGCCTCGTCGATAAGAGCCTGCATCTCGGCGCTGAAGGAATCATACAGCTCCTGATTCATGGTGAAGAATACGCAGTCGTACACGCCGGTCCAGTAGGTGCAGAAGTTCTGAACGTCGGTGATGGAGGCTGCATCTGCGGTGGGCAGGGGGTTCTCCTGTCCTTCGTAGGTGCCGGTCTGCAGTCCGGTGTAAACCTCGGACCAGTTTGCGGTGGTGTAGTTTGCGCCCCATGCGGCGTACTCGTCCTTCAGGACCTGTGCGCCTGCAACACGGATTACAAGACCCTCAAGGTCTGCAAGGCTCTCGATTGCGCGCTTGTTGTTGGTGATGTGACGGAAGCCGTTCTCGCCGACACCCAGGAGGTGGAGGCCGAGGTTCTCAACGATGGGGAGAAGTGCATCGTAGCCATCGCCGTTGAAGGCTGCATCGACGTCGTCGGTGGTGTCGAAGATGAAGGGCAGGGAGACAACGTTAAGTCTCTGGTCGAAGTTGGAGTAGATCAGGTTGGAGTGGCCGGACATGTCGATGGTGCCGTCGGCAACTGCCTGAATACCCTCGGTCTGGGAGCCGTTGGTGAGCTGGTCAAGTGCGTAGACCTCGACCTCGAAGTTGCCGGTTACGCGCTCGTTGATGTACTCGGCAAACACTCTGGCCATATTGGCCCATGCGGTGTTGTCGGGGCAGGAGCAGCAGAAGGTGAGGGTCATGTCCTCACACTCGATGAGGTCGCCGTTTACGGGCTCGTTGTTGCCTTCCTCATTGTCAGTATCGCCGGAGCCGCCGCAGGCGCACAGAGCGAATACCATGCAAAGAGCAAGAAGCAGTGCTAAAAACTTTTTCATGTTTTTCCTCCTAAATATTTTTGGTTTTTTACAGTATTTCTAAACGCCTTCCGGCGTATTTAGAACATATCAGCCGCAGAACATCAGGCTAATCCAGGGGATATAGGTGATGAGCAGCAGTGCGATGACGCAGGATACGATCATGGGCCACACCGCTCTGCTCATGGAGGCAATGGTGACCCTCGTCTTGTCCCTCATATCCTGCATCTTGCCCGTTATTCCTATGGCAACGAAGAGGTTTACGCCCACGGGAGGAGTTACCTGACCGATTGCGAGGTTCACGGTGGAGAGGATGCCGAAGTGGATGGGGTTGATGCCCAGCTGAACGGCAACGGGGTACATGATGGGAATGAATATGTACATTGCGGAGTTTGCGTCAACAAAGCAGCCTGCAATGAGGAAGATGATGTTGACCACCATCAGGAAGACGTACTTGTTGGCGGAAACATTCAGCAGCAGACCCTGTGCGGCTCTGGAGATGCCGTGCTTGGTGCAGACGAAGGAGAACAGCGTTGCGGCGCCGATGATGAGCATGATGCCGCCGGTGGTCTTGCCGGACTCGGTAAGGATATTCACCAGCTGCTTCCACTTTACCTCACGGTAGACGAAGAGACCTACCAGCAGGGCGTACACAACGGATACGGCCGCGGCCTCGGTGGGAGTGAAGAAGCCGCCGTAGATGCCGCCGAGGATGATAACGGGAACCATAAGACCCCAGGCTGCAGCACCGAAGGACTTTGCTCTCGTGCCCCAGGAGGCTCTCTCTCGGGAGGCCTTGATGTCCTTGCGCCTTACCTCGATAATAACGATGGCGATAAGTGCAAGACCCATGAGGATACCGGGGACAACGCCTGCGCTGAACATATCGCCCACG